>NZ_JBAGJC010000005.1:0-544962 GCF_036864765.1 Paenibacillus sanfengchensis
CAGTCATAACCACCGGCTTAGCCGGTGGCTTCCATCAGCCCTATAAGGGCATGGTACTAGCAAGCGCCTAAGAAGGCGCACTGAAAGTCTGCCAACCGCGTGCGGTCTCGGGCTTGCCCCTCAAAGGGGCTTTTTTTATTTGCCCTTTCCTACCGACTCACCCGTAAACGGGTCGAACAGTTCTTTCATCGTGAGTTGTTCGTAGTTCTTATCTTCCGTTAGCTGATTCCGAATGTACTCGGCGATCGCTTTCCTGTTTCGTCCTACCGTATCCACAAAATAGCCTCTACACCAGAATTGGCGATTTCCGTATCGGTACTTCAGATTCGCAAATTTATCGAAGATCATGAGCGAACTTTTCCCCTTCAAATACCCCATAAACTCCGATACACTCAACTTTGGCGGAATACTCACCAACATATGGATATGATCCGGACATGCTTCTGCTTCGTGGATTTCCACACCTTTACGCTCACATAATTCTCGAATGATTTTCCCAATTTCTCGCTTTAACTTCCCGTAGATCACTTGCCGTCTATACTTTGGTGCAAATACAATATGGTATTTGCAGTTCCAGCGCGTATGTGCTAGACTGCTCTTATCCATTCCCTTGCCCTCCTTGATTTGATTGTGCGGTTGGCAGACCGGCTACTATCTTATCATAAAGGTCAAGGGATTTTTACTCATAGCTATAAGCTTTCCTGAACCCCCAGTCGAACTGGGGGTTTTCTTAGACAAAAAAACCGCCAAGGGCAAAGCCCTTGACGGTAAGGTTAACAACGGACGTTTTTATTTGACTACAGCGCCGTTCGGCATCGAATCGGGCACCGTGGCCAACGTAAGCTGGTCCCCTTGCGAGGCCGCCAGAATCATCCCTTGGGACAATTCGCCGCGCAGTTTCACCGGCTTGAGATTCGTGACGCAAATGACTTTACGGCCGACCAGGTCTTCAGGCTTGTAGAATTTAGCGATACCGGAAACGACCTGCCGCTGCTCGAAGCCGAGGTCCAATTGCAGCTTGAGCAGCTTGTCGGCTTTCGGCACGGGCTCGCAAGCCAGCACCTCGGCGACGCGCAGCTCGACCTTGGCGAAATCGTCGATGCCGATTTCGTCCTTCATCTCCGGCTTCGCCGGAGCGCCCGCACCGGCCGTCTCAGCCGGGGCATCAGCCGCTGGCGCAGACCCGCCGGACATCGAGTTCGCGATGTACTCGATTTCCTGCTCGGCGTCGAGCCGCGGGAAGATCGGCTCGCCCTTGCCGACCTTCGTTCCGGCCGGTACGAGGCCGAAGGTTTTGGCACTGTCCCAGACGGTCAGTTCGCCCGGCGTCAAGCCGAGCTGGGCCCAGATTTTGGCCGGCGCCTGGGTCAGGAACGGCTGGAGCAAGATCGCCGCAATCCGCAGCGACTCGACGAGATGGACCATCACCGAAGCCAGCTCATCCTTTTTCGCCTCGTCTTTGGCGAGCACCCAAGGCTGGGTTTCATCGATATATTTGTTGGTCCGCCCGATAAACGCGCCGATGGCGGACAACGCCACGGAAAACTCCAGATTTTCCATGACCTCTTCCACCTTCTCGACCGTTTCCAGCGCAAGCTTGGAAAGATCGGCGTCATACGGCGTAACGTTCGGCCGGTAAGCCGGCACTTCACCGTCAAAATACTTGCCGACCATCGCCACCGTCCGGTTCAGCAGGTTGCCAAGATCGTTGGCCAGATCGGAGTTGACGCGCTGGACGAAGCTTTCCGGCGTAAACGAGCCATCGGCGCCAAAAGGCACCTCGCGCAGCAAATAATAGCGGGTGGCATCGAGGCCGTAACGGTCGATCAGCACCGCTGGGTCCATGACATTCCCTTTGGATTTGGACATTTTGCCGCCCTTCATCAGCAGCCAGCCGTGGCCGAACACCTTTTTCGGCAAAGGCAAATCCAGCGCCATCAACATAATCGGCCAGTAAATCGTGTGGAAGCGCACGATTTCTTTCCCGACCAAGTGCACGTCGGCCGGCCAGTAGCGGTTAAACAACTCCTCGTTGTCGGTCCCGTAGCCCAAAGCCGTAATGTAGTTGGACAGAGCGTCAATCCACACATAGACGACGTGCTTCGGATCCCCTTTGACTTTCACGCCCCAGTCAAAAGTGGTCCGCGATACCGCAAGATCCTCCAGCCCCGGCTTGATGAAGTTGTTGATCATTTCGTTTTTGCGGGATTCCGGCTGAATGAAGCCCGGATTCTCCTCGTAATACTTCAGCAGCCGGTCGACGTAGTTGCTCATCCGGAAGAAATAGCTTTCTTCCTTGACCAATTCCACCGGACGCCCGCAATCGGGACAATTGCCTTCGACGAGCTGGCGCTCCGTAAAGAAGGATTCGCACGGGGTACAGTACCAGCCCTCATATTCCCCTTTGTAAATATCGCCTTTCTCCACCAGACGGTCAAAAATTTTCTCGACAACCGCTTTATGACGCGGTTCGGTCGTACGGATGAAATCGTCGTTCGAAATGTCGAGCTTCTTCCACAGCTCTTTAATTCCGATCACGATATCGTCGACAAACTGCTGCGGGGTTTTCCCCGTCTCGCTTGCCTTGCGCTCAATCTTCTGACCGTGTTCGTCGGTTCCCGTCAAATAGCGGACATCAAAACCGCGCAGCCGCTTGTAACGGGCAATCGCGTCGCCCGCAACCGTCGTGTAAGCGTGCCCGATATGCAGCTTGTCGCTGGGATAATAGATCGGGGTTGTGATGTAAAACGTCTTTTTTTCGGACATTTTTTTCAGCTCCTTTTAGTTGTAAAAAACAAAAAAACTCCCGCCCCAACATGGGACGAGAGAAACTCACGCGCTACCACCCAATTTCCCCGCCGCTTCACAGCGTACGGACTCAGTCGGTCCTGCCGGACCCTCCATTAACGCCGGATGCCGCGCCACAACCTTATCCCGGCCATTTCGCCGGCGACTCGAATGCGGTTTCTCCCGGACCATCTTCCAAGGTTAGACCAGACCGGTTTACAGCTCCCCCGGCTCTCTGTAGCTGGCCTAAATCCTAGTACTTATCCGTTCATCGAAAATTGGAAATTTAATTATAAAACTATCTTATGAAAAAAAACGTCCCCCTGTCAAGCCGCCCCCGCATTCTGCCGATATGAACATCTGGATAGGGGTCAAGCCCGTTTCCTCTCGGTCTCAACCGGGAGCCGAATCATCCGACATCTCCCGGCTTGCCCTTCTTTCGCGGGGGAACCGGATCGAGGCCGCCCGGATGAAAGGGGTGGCACTTGGCGATGCGCTTGGCCGCGAGCCACGAACCTTTGAGCGGCCCATGAACCTCGATCGCCTCCAAAGCATAGGCGGAGCAGGTCGGATAGAAACGGCAGGTCGGCGGCTTCAGCGGAGAAATAAATTTCCGGTAAAAAACAATCGGACCTTGAAATGCCTTTCTGGTAATCCCCATAGGAACCTTCCTCTTCCTTCTCAACCTTGCTTGGCCGGCTTACCGGCCGCCTCGCCTCCCGGCGAACCTTCCCGCTGGCAATTTTTACAGTATCCGAACACCTCGAATTTGTGCTTCACTACCTGGAAGGCTTCGGGCGCATCGGTCAGCGGCATCGGACAAAAATGGATCGGGTACGTTTTTTGGCATTGTAAGCAGATCATGTGGTGATGATGATGACCTTCGCTGCTGCAGCTCGCCCGGAATTTCAAACCGTCTTCAAACACGATCTGCTCGATCGCCCCCAGCTCCTCCATGACCCGTAAATTGCGGTACACGGTATCAAAACTAAGTCCGCTATACTTGCTGCTCATATATTCATAAACATCCTTCGGCGTTAAATAACCGTCATTTTCGGCAAACAGCTTCGCGAGACTTCTTCGCTGATCCGTTATTCTCAGTCCTTGCGCGGACATGACCGAAATAATCTCTTCCGTTGACAGCATGCGACATTCCTCCCGTCTTTCCTTCATGCGTCACTTCTATAATAATGCCGCAAATGAGGGCCCCTCGTCAATGAAACAAGGCCAATATTAAAAAGCGCGGGCCGCAGAGGGTAGAGCCCTTCTGCGCACCCGCGCCATAAGCAATTAAGGCTATTTCTTCGCCGGGAGCGGCTGGAACAGCAGGTTCACGGACAAGTTACTGCCCGGAGCGGCCGTAAACAGGAATTCCACGGTTTGCTCGGTGTCCCCCGACCGGAACACAACGCTGTTCTCGTTCGGTGCGTTAATGCCGCTTTCTTTGGCCATCGGCACGATTTCTCCGTTGACCATGATATAGCCGGTATAGAATCCGCCGCGCGGATTAAATGTAATCAGCGTGTTCGGAGCAACGCGATGAAGCTTGATCGTGTACAGTACACCGAAGTTTCCGGCGTTGAGGGTGTACTCGCCATTTCTCGGCGTATCGTAACCGACCAGGAACGGATCGCTGGAGTTGTCGCCGATCAAAAGGCGGGTCGGTTTCGTGCCGATCAATTCACCGTATTCGATATGTCGTGTCGCTTCAGGGAACGTACCGCGGTTGTGCTTATCCCGGTCCAGGAGGCTCAACCAAGGAAGCGTGGTTAACGGATCCTTGTCCGCCCCGATCATGATCACATCGTATTGCAGCGTGTTATCGCTGTACAGGTCGGCCAGTAGGGAAATAACATCGCCCTGCTTCATGGCTCCCGCGTTCAGCTCGGTCATCACCAGCTTTTTCTCCCCCGGAGCAATCCACATTTCCTTATATTTGCTGCCGTTTTGCATCGACTCGTAATACCGCTGTACCGACGCTTTACCGACGCCCACCGCGGATTGATTCGGTCCGGCAAATCCGAGATTGGTCTGAGTCAACCGCACCGCCTCGGCATTGTTGTTGGAGGCGATGATATACATCTTCACGCTCTTCCCGGTCGCGTTCACATGGTGAACCATAAACCGGGTAGCCCCCACGGTCGATTCGCGGTACAAAATCCCTTCGGAATACACCGTTTCAGGGCTGTTGCTGCGGATTAACGTCGTCGGTTCCGAAGTGAACTGATAGTTTGCTTTTTCCCAAGACGGAACATCGGTTCCGTCGAAGCCGTATTTCTCGCCGACCGGAATAAAGAGCTTGTTGAATTCGTCCCGGGTGTACAACGTCTCATTCGTAATGGTGATCGTTTTTTCAACGCTTGAAGTCAAACCGAACTCATTGGTAACCGTCAACTTGATCGTCACGGGGCCCGGCGAAAAGAAAGCGTACTCCCGATTTTCCCAGTCCTGGCTCTTGATTCCGACCTCGTCGGTACTCAAGTCCGTGTACGTAATGAACTCACCCATTTTATACGTATCTTTGTCGGTCGTAAAATTCGCCACCGGAGGCGTATGCGGCTTTCTGACTTCAATTGTCAGCGAGAACGGATCGCTCCACTGTCCGCTGGAATCCTGCACCCGGTAAGTAACGACGTACATTCCCGGCGAATTGAACACTTCCTCGCGGCCCTGCCACTCTTCATTGACGATCGGAAGTCCGATCGGCGAGGAGGATTCCGTCACGTACTGAACGAACGTTTCGCCCGCAATAACTTCTTTGTTTCCGATCGAGAAGGAAGCCTTCGGTTTCGTCTCAAGATTCAGAATGACGCGTTTTCCTTTCAGATCCACCTCGTACTTGATGTTCAAAGCCTTGGTGATCGCCGTCAATGGTACCATAAAATTATTTTTGACGGAGTAGGATTTGCCTTTCATGGCGGTCGCAACGCCGTTCACCTTATAACTGGCGCTGTTTACTTTAAAGCGGAGCTCGTCAGTGCCGCGCGTGATCACCGTTTCCTTGGTTTTGCCGTCGTAGGCGATCTTCAAGCCCGCGCGTTCCACGATCGCCCGGATCGAAACGTAGGAAACGCCAGCCTTGACCTCCATCGGATAGCCCGCAAGGTATTCCTTGCCGTTCTGGTACATCTTCTTGCTATTCATCATCAGTACCAACTGGCCGGAGCCGGTGGTATTGCTCGACGTAGAGTTAAAAACAGGCGGTTCCTCCGTAGTTCCCGGAACCTGGTTTGTCGTACCCTGGTTGGCCGGAACCTGCGTTGCGGGATCTTCACTTACCGTGCCATCCGCTCCCTCTCCGTTGCCTTCCGCACCGGTACCGGCCGGAGCGTTGTTCCCCTGTTTATCTTCCGAAGTCTGATCCCCCGTCTGCCCATTCCCTTGGGTAGCGTTCGGATCAGCCGTCTGGTTCGACGTATCCCCATTTCCACTAGTGATCTGGTTTTGACTTGTTGCGTTCGCTCCGTTCGAAGCGGGAGGTGTGGCTGCTTCTTCAGCACTGGCAGGAAGTACCATCGCAACCTGCGAAAGCGCTAAAATCGTAGTAATGACCAATCGTTTGAAATTCATGCTAGACTCCTTCTCTACTCCCATATTTGACTCTCTCAAAATCACACATACTATTAAACGCGCCTTCCCGTAAAAAGTTTCTGTAAATATTACAGCAATGTAAAAAAAGCGGCGCGATCCATTAAACGGGTTGGATCCGCCGCTTGGCTTGATTTTGATTATGGCAACCGGAACCCGGCGCGGTATCGGGAGTCCAGGCTTACCGGAAGCGAACCGCGGGGAGCGGTTGTTCCGGTGAGTACGTTGGCTAAGGCATCCAGCGCAAAGGAACGGTTTTCGTATAGGCAAAGATAAGTGCCCACCTCCGGAAAATACTGCAAGTCATAGGGATTCCGGCTGGAAACCACGACGAATCGCGAGCCATAAAGCAGGTTTAAGTCCTGAACCAGCCGCGCTTGGCCTTCCGGAATTTCTCCTTCCGCCGTATAAGTGACGACCACGATTTGCGAAAAATCCCGGCTTTGCTTGAGCACATCTTCAATCTCCCGCTCCGTCGGGTGCGTACCGATCACGGACAAGGAGACCCGCTCCCCGTGCCGCCTGAGGGCATCGGCCAGCGTATAGCGGTGAACCGCGGGTTCATCCACTTCCGTCCGGTGACGGAGCTCGGGCCACACGACAAGCATGCCCTCCGCCGGATCGAAAGGCAGGTTCCCGGTATCCTTGACCAGGGTTACGCTGCTTTCGGCGACCCTGGTCAGGAGCGCGCCGCTCTCTGCCTGCGGCGTTAAAGGCACGGGAACCGAAGTTTTCTTCTCTGGAGCCGGCGGTAACTTCCCGATCCGCTTCTCCTTTAAAGCAAGTACACGTCCCGCCGACCGGTTGATCACTTCTTCGCTGAGTCGGCCGACAGCCACTGCCTCCCGAACCGCCCGGATCGCCGCGATCTGATCTCCGAGCGTATGGCTGACGAGTACCAAATCCGCCCCGGCCTCGATGGCCCGCACCGCCCCCTCGGCGATGCCGCAGGATTTGGAGATCGCGTGCATTTCCAGGCAGTCGGTGACAATCACGCCTTCAAAACCGAGCTCTCCGCGGAGCAGATCGGTCAACACACGCCCGGAGAGCGTGGCCGGCGTACCCTCCGGCTCAAAGGCCGGAAACGCCACATGCGCTGTCATAATCGCATCGACGCCGGCCCCGATCGCCTTCACGAACGGAACGAGCTCGATCCGGTGCAGGCGCTGCTTATCGTGGGGCACCACCGCCAGCCCGCGGTGGGAATCGACGGTCGTGTCGCCGTGGCCGGGAAAATGCTTCGCCGCCGCGATCACGCCGGTTTGCTGGTATCCGCGGATCGCCGCTGCCCCATGCTCCGCCACCTTGTCCGGGTCCTCCCCGAAGGAACGGACCCCGATGACCGGATTGGCCGGATTGTTGTTCACGTCAACGCAGGGGGCGAAGTTGAAGTTGATGCCGAGGGCGATCATTTCTTTGGCCGCCAGCTCGGCCGTGCGCTGCGTCAGACCAACAACTCCGGCCGCTCCCAGCGTCATGTTTCCGGGGATCCGGCTTCCCTGCATGGTCCAGACGGGATACCATGCCGCCCTCCTGGTCGATGGAAATGAACAGCGGAATGTCCGGCAGGCTGCGCGGAAGCCGCTGCAAATCGGCGGACAAGGCCGCCAGTTGGGGAACGGATTCCACATTCCGGCGGAAGTATACAGTACCTCCGACATGGTAATCCTTGACCAGCGTGCGAATTTGTTCATCGGCTTCCAGGCTGTGAAACCCGCATATGAAGAGCTGGCCGATTTTTTGGTCCAAGGTTAGTAAGGACAGATCCAAACTTTTTCACCCGCTTTCTTTAAGTTACGCGCGATTGCTGAATTCGAAAATCCGAGGGCGTCATGCCGGTATATTTCTGAAAGACTTTGGAGAAGTAACGGCGCTCCTGGTAACCGACGGCCGAGCAGATTTGCGCGATCGTTTTGTCGCTGCCGCTCAGCAAATCCTTAGCCATTTCCATCCGCTGCCGGGTTAAATATTCCACAAAGGTTTCGCCGAAATGGTTTTTGAAGAGCAGACAGAAATAGCTGCAGCTGATTCCGAGAAAATCGGCGATCTCCTCGATCCCGAAATCATTGGCCAAATGATCGCGGATGTAGCTCTGCGCCGAGTGCATCAGCATCTCTGCGGATTTCCTGCCGACGTGACATGTTAAGGCTCGATTCAGCAGCGATTTGGCCAACGCGAGCAGGTCTTTTAAGCCGAGGGATTCCTGCAGCCGTCCCCAAACGACGGCCTCATCCTCTCCTGTCAGTACCCGCAGTTCACGCAGCTCGCGCATCAGATGGATCAGCACATAATTCAGCATTCGTTCGGCTTCGCCCGTCCGCTGTGTTCCGGCCATGCGCTCCGCATACTGGGTAAGACCGTCCGCGATTCGGTTTAATGCATCCGGGGGGCCATGACGGAGCGCGCTCCCGAGCTCTTCGATATAGACCCAGCGGTCGGCATCCTCTTCTTCCACGGGAAGCCCGGCCTCCTGTGAAGGCAGGTCATCCGCCCGCAAAAACCATTCCTCCGCCGGCCCCGAGAGCAACAATCGCTGTAGGCGCTGATAGGCGGAGTGCAGGTCCGACCTTGCCAGGCAACCCGCTTCAAGACACATGCGGATCGCCATTCCTCCCTTCTCCCCTCTTACCCACGCTTGCAACCGCTCATAAAAAGGCCGAAATCGTTCCTTTGATAAATCCTCTTCCGTATCCGCGGGATAGAGGAGACACCATTCCCCTTCCCTCAACTGGGTAATGATATGCTCCCTCAATAAAGGCTGAAACAAATCCTTTAACTGCTGTTTGATTTGTAAATTCCAACTTTTTCGTTCGGTGAAAGACCAGGATAAGGACCTTCCGGCATACCCTTCCGCCTCCAGCAGCAGCAGGCTGTAATGATTGGGCTTCGGATTTTGGATGGCTTCCCCGTTCAGGCCGGCGCTCCCCTCAGTTCGTTCGGTCTCCCGTTCCTCCTCCTCGTCCCACCACCCCTGGTCTTCCTCCGTTACCTGTCCCAGCAGCGAATAAAGGAGGTATTTTTCGCTCAACCAGTGGGCCATCCGGTTTAAATGGCGCTGCCGGAATTGCCTGTTTCTTTTGTCCGCAATCTGACCCGCCAGCCGCCGCACCGTTTCCTCAAGGGCGTAATAATCGATCGGCTTGCAAATATAATCGCGGACTCCGTACTTAATGCCGGTCCGGGCATACTCAAACTCCTGGTACCCGGTCAGCAGCAAAATTTCGCTATCCAAGCCATGTTCCCGGACTTTCCGGATTAAGGTCAGCCCATCCATCACCGGCATTCGGATATCGCTCAAAATCAAATCGGGTCCGTGCAACAGGGCTGCTTCCAAAGCCTGGTTCCCTTCCCTGGCCAAACCGATCACTTCGAAATGCAAAGCTTCCCAGGGAATCACTTTCGCTAAGTTATTCAGAATCGGCAGCTCATCATCCACCAGCAAAACCTTCAGCTTCATCTCGACTCCCCCCATTCGGATTTCGGGATAACACATTGGATGATCGTACCGCTGCCGGGATGCGAACAAATAAACAGGCCGTATCTGCTTCCGTATTGAAACCGTAAACGGTCATAAACGCTGCGCAACCCAAGCCCTTTTCGCTCTTGATCTGTTCCGCTCTCGGCCTCCGGCTGATTTCCGGTATCCGCATAGTGGATGAGCGACAACTGCTCCCGGCTTATTCCGATGCCGTTATCCTCAATCCTCAGGATAAAACGCTCCCCTTCCGAGTGGCCGGATACCCGCAGGACCCCTTTGTACGAAATCCCTTCAAAACCGTGTTGAATACTATTTTCCACCAGCGGCTGAAGCGTCAGCTTTAGCACCATACAGTTCATAAGCTCAGGGGGGATGTCGATCCGATATTCGAACAGGTCCTCAAATCTGAACTTCTGAATCTCGAGATAGCTCCGCATATGTTCGATTTCCTCGCGAAGCGGAATCTCTTCTTTGTCCTGAATGCTGATCCGTAAAATCCGGGCAAGACGCAGCACCATCTCGCTTACTTTGCGGCCCTCGTTTTGAACCGCGAGCACATTGATGGATTCCAGCGTATTAAACAGAAAATGCGGCTTAATTTGCGCCTGCAGCACCCGAAGCTCGGCATTCGCTTTTTGATGCTGCTCCTTTTTGACCTGGTCGAACAATGCGTTGATTTTGTCCATTTGGCTGTTAAAGCCTTGCTGCAGCAGCAGCAGCTCATCATCCCCCTTTTCGTCCACCCTGGCGTTCAGATCCCCGTCCTCGACTTTTCTCATAAAGCGCACGATCACGCCGATCGTTCCCGTAATCCGGTTCACAAACAGCACATTGAACAGCATTGCCGTCAGGACGCAAACGAGAATAATCGCCACAAACCATTTGGCAAAAGTCATCACTTCCTGGGACAAATAACGCCAGGAGGTCACGGATACCACCTTCCACGGATAGTCCTTTAATTGATGTATGGAGATAACGCTCTCTTCTCCGTTGAATTTGCCGCGGTAACTGAAGGCGTCCCGAGCGCCGACAAGCCTTTCCCGGAGATCCTTATCCAACACCTGCCCCGTCAGCTCGGAGGGATAATCGTACAGCACCTGTCCTTTATCGTTGACCAGATAAAAGCGCGTATCCCGCAGCTTGCTGCCGAGGGTCATGCTTTGAAATATTTTTTCAAACTCCCAGCTTTTGATCTGGACGAACAATACCCCTACCCGCTTAAAGCTCTCCAGGTCTTTAATCAGCCGGATCTGCGTGAACACGCTATCCGTTCCGGTAAGTTCGGGATACTCCAGCGGCGCGATCCATCGCGGCACCCCGTTCAAGTCCACGACCTCCCGGTAAAGGGTATGCTCTTTGAATTCCTCATAGGGCAGAGTCTCGAAATTTTCCTTATTAAAAATCGTAATGACCTGCGATTCCCGGTCGCTTTGGACTTTGTACAAAAATGCATAGTCAATGGCCGGATGATTGTACAGCAGCGAACGGAAATTACGCTGGTTGGCGTTCAGCTCCAGTTGGTCGGCTGCCGTCAAATCCTGGGCGTCCGGGTCCCGCGAGTTCAACGCTTCCTGAAAAACTCCCTTGGCGATCCCGTTATCCGTCACATTATCCATCTCATGAAACACATTCGTAATGCTGTAACCGATCGCCTTCAGCGAGTATTCGGCCTGCTGACTGTATTTCGTCTCGATCGACCGGAACGTCACAATAAAGGTGATGATACCGAGGATAAACAAAGGTATAATAACCAGACCGAGAAACGCCGTAAACAGTTTGATGCGCAGATTCATTGGCGCTCCGCTCCCGATAATGAAGTGCGCAATTCATGAGTTCTTCCCGTCTCTAAAAAGCGCTCTATTAACCTTTGACACTCCCGGCCGTAACTCCTTCTATGATTTTCTCCTGGAGAATGGCATAGATGATCATGACCGGCAGCACGCTGAACACGATGCCGGCGGACATCTGGGCATAGTTCGTATTGTAGGCGTCCCGGAAACCCACCATTCCGACAGGCAGCGTCCGGAGCTCGTCGCTCGACAAGAAATAGTTGGCGAGCAAAAACTCGTTCCAGTTCCCGAGGAAATTGATGATAAAAACCGTGACGATCGCGGGTACGGTGAGCGGGATAACAACCTTGGCGAAGAGTCCGGCCGAGCCCAGCCCGTCGATCACGGCCGCCTCCTCGATCTCTCCGGGCAGCGAGCGCATGAATGCCGCCAGAATAATGACCGAGAACGGAATGGCATTGGCGATATACGGCAGGATCAAAGCCATATGCGTATCAAGGATGTTCAAGTTTCGCATGACGCCGTAGATCGGCAGCAGGAGCGAATTGTTCGGGATGAGCATCCCGAGCAAAATCAGTTGAAACAAGGCGGCGCTGACCCGGTTGTAGCGCATCCGGGTTACGGCAAAAGCCAACATGGCCGCGAACAGGATAGATAAACAGGCGGAAACAACACCGATATATAAACTGTTGAAAAAGTAAGTGTTGATCTTGGCGTTAACCCAAGCATTAACATAGTTATCAAAAGTCACCGAACCCGGCAAACCGAACGGATTCGTCGCGATATCCTGGTTGTTCGTTTTTACGGAAGAAAACAGGACGAACAGGAACGGATACAGGATGATAAGCAAATAACCCATCAGAAAAATATGCGGAACGATTTTTTTAAATGCTCTCATCAGTATTCAATCCTTTCTGTCCGTCTTGCCACCACCAGTTGATAAAGCGCGGTTAGGACGATCGTGAAAATAAAGATCAGCACGGCGATCGAATTACCGTAACCATGCCTGAAGCTCGTAATGGCATAGCGAATCATGTAAGTGGCCATGACATCCGTCGAACCGGCGGGCCCCCCCTTGGTCATGACCAGCACGATATCGGCCGCCTTCATGGCCCCGGCCATGGACAGCATGATGACGACGGAAATGATCGGCATCACGAGCGGAATCGTAATCCGGGTGGCCCGCTGAAACCCTGTGGCCCCATCGATCGCCGCCGCTTCTTCCAGCTCCTTGGGAATGGAAATGATGGCGGCCAAAACCATCACAATATAAAACCCGGTCCATTGCCAAGCATTCGTAATCAAAATGGACAGCATCGCCCAATTCTTATCCGACAGCCAGTAAACCTGCGGGATGCCGAACGCGCTTAAAACTTCATTAGCCAGCCCGAAATCGGGATTGTAAATGAAGCCCCACAATATGCCGATAACGGCCGTGGACATGATGGACGGCATGAACACCGCCGTTTTGTACAAGCCTTTTAGGCGTTTCACATTGGCAATCAGCAGGGAGAAGAGAATAATCAATGGAACTTGGATCAAACAGGAGAACAATATGAAATAAACATTATTTCGTACCGATTTCCAAAAGGCCACATCTTGAAAGGCGGTATAATAGTTCTCAAAGCCGATGTAAGTGACATTCTTGGAAATCCCGTTCCAGCTCGTGAAGCTGTTGTTGATCGCACCCAAAATCGGATAGATAAAGAAGGCGAGAAACAGCACGAATGCCGGAAGCACAAACAATACATAGATCAGCGGATTTCTTAGCGCTTTATTCATAGTAACCTCCGTGGCGGATGCCTAAAATTTTATGAAAAAAGAGCGCCCCCTAATCGAGGCGGGAGGCGCCCTTCATCTACGTCAGTCGCTTTTGGCGGGCCTTATTACTGCTCGGCCGCGTTTGCCGCATCCTGGGCCGCCTGGATATTTTCCAGCATTTTAGCCGGTTCGATTTCACCGCCGATGATTTGCTGGATTCCCAAGCTGAGCGCCGTATTGACCTCCGCTTGCACAAGCGCGTCAAAAGCCGGGAACGAGGTTCCGATCTCACTCACCGCCTTGAAAATATCCTGCATAAGCGGATCGTCCGAAGTGGTCTTCATTTGTTCCAGATCCATTTTCATGGCCGGCAGCACGCCGTCTTCCTTCAGCCCGCGAAGTTGCATTTCCTCCGTCCACATGTTTTTGATAAACTCTTTGACGGCCTGCAGCTTCCGCGGATCTTCCGCAACCTTGCTGGAGAAGCCGTAACCGTTGTTCGCGTCCTGCATCACCACGACCGGGTCTCCTGCTTTCATTGGCGGCATGTTGAAGAATCCGATTTTGCCGACCATATCGCCCGCCTGCGCGGGATCCCGGAACACCGAATTGGCCCAGGAGCCATCCATCATCATGATCGCTTCGCCCGTAATGATCTGATTCCGCATATCCGCATATTCAAAACCGAGCTCGCCTTTCTTGTAAAAACCTTTCTGCACCCACTCCTGGTGTTTGGCTACGGCCTTGACCATATTTTCATCCGTCCATTTCGTTTCGCCCGTTTTGAAGCCGTAAGTAATTTCCGGCCCTCCATAGTAAGACCACAAGTTGTTGGTCGTCATTAGCGGAATCCAAGCATCCTTGGAGGATTGAGCAAATGGAATTTTGCCGTCCGCCTTGATCGTCTCCGCCAGCTTTTCCAGTTCATCCAGCGTGGTTGGTACTTTCAGTCCTTTTTGCTCAAAATACGCTTTGTTATAGAAAAATCCTTCAATCGATCCACCGATCGGCAGCCCATAAATTTTTCCGTCATGCGTGAACGGGGCCAAGGTTGTGAATTTATCTTTGAGGCCGAGTTCCTCCAGAATTGGCGTCAGATCCAGCATCAAGCCTTCTTTAGCGTAAAGGGCGGCATCCGGACTGCCGAAGACGTCGAAGATTTCCGGCGGTTTTCCTGCGGCCATTTCGCCTCTCAACTTCTCCTTCCGATTCACCTCGGAATCTACGGCATCCAGCTTAATCGTGAGTCCCGGAACCGCTTCTTGCGTCTTTTTGACCACATCCTCCAGCAAAGCCAGCCGGAATTTTTTGGATTCTCCCACCTGGGTATGACGGATCGTAATCTCAAACGGTTCCGAGCTGGCTTGCGGTTCCGCCCCTTTGTTATTGGCCGCAGGCTGCTCCCCGTTCGTTCCTGAAGCTCCCTCATTTGCGGCTTTTCCGCAACCGGCCAGCAGCATCGAGGTCAAAAGAAATAAACTTAACAGCATAACGAAGCTCTTTTTCATCTTTCTGTGACCCTCCTCATGATCTGGTTTTGCTACACCTTTATTATAGAAAGCGCATTCTTTGTTGGTAAGGAGGACATTT
Source organism: Paenibacillus sanfengchensis (assembly GCF_036864765.1). Taxonomy (NCBI): domain Bacteria; kingdom Bacillati; phylum Bacillota; class Bacilli; order Caryophanales; family Paenibacillaceae; genus Paenibacillus; species Paenibacillus sanfengchensis. Next base: position 14,995 of record NZ_JBAGJC010000005.1, read on the forward strand.
TTCTACTCAGGGGATAAAATCATCTAACGAAAAAAGAAAACGGCTGAACCTAAGTTCAACCGTTTCATCGTTAATAACCATATTCAATTATTCTGTTCGTTGCGCTGCGAATTCACGATTTCGCAGCGGCTACTTGCTTCCGACCCTCTTCAATCAGCCGATCTGCCCGCTCGATCTCCTCCGATGTCGGCGAAGGAACTCCATCCAGCGGATAATCCCAGCCAAGCTCCTGCCATTTGTAGATCCCCATCTGGTGATACGGGAGTATTTCAAACTTCTCAACTCCCTGCAATCCACCGATAAAGCGGCCGAGGTTCAGCAAATCCTGCTCATCATCATGGATGCCTGGAACGAAGACATGGCGGATCCACATTTTGCGGTTATGCTCCGACAACCACTCTGCCATTCTCAGCATCCGATCGTTTGGCTTGCCGGTAAGCTTGATATGCTTCTCGTTGTCAATATGCTTCAAATCCAGGAGGACAAGATCCGTAACATCCAGAAGGTCGCGAATCTTATCGCCTTCGTTGTAACCGTTGGTATCCAGCGTCGTATGGAGATTCCAACGCTTCTTACATTCACGGAATAGCTCGGTTACGAAGGCGGCTTGCAGAGTAGCCTCTCCGCCGGATACCGTCAACCCGCCGCCTGATGAACGGTAGTAAGGCAGGTAAGGCTCGATTTCGGCCAAAACCTCTTCTACGCTCATCTCCTTCCCGTCCGTCAGGCTCCAGGTATCCGGGTTATGACAATACTGACATTTCAGCAGGCAGCCCTGCATGAAGAGGACGAAACGAATACCCGGGCCATCCACCGTTCCGAAAGTTTCCAATGAATGTATACGACCTTTAAGCATATTTCGTCACTCCTTCTAGGTTTAAGCTGCCGTTTGTCCAAGCTGCTATCTCTACTATATTCCTCTGCTTACATGGAACCGTGGAACGTCCGGTTGATAACATCGAGTTGTTGCTCACGGGTCAACTTAATGAAGTTTACAGCATAACCCGAAACGCGGATCGTCAATTGCGGATAGTTCTCAGGATGCTCCATAGCGTCCATGAGCTGTTCACGGTCAAACACGTTTACGTTCAAGTGGTGAGCCTTGCTGCCGAAATAACCGTCCATCATCGATACCAGATTGGACTTGCGGCCATCCGACTCCTTACCCAGCGCCTTAGGCACGATCGAGAAGGTGTTGGAAATCCCATCCAAGCTGTGTTCGTACGGAAGTTTGGCTACGGAGCTGAGCGAGGCAAGCGCGCCCTTCTTATCCCGGCCGTGCATCGGGTTGGCCCCCGGTGCAAAAGGTTCTCCCGCTTTGCGTCCGTCCGGCGTGGAGCCTGTTTTCTTACCGTAAACTACGTTCGAGGTAATCGTCAAGACCGATTGTGTCGGCATCGCATTACGGTAAGTTTTATGTTTGCGAATCATACCCATAAACGATTCTACAAGGCCGACGGCGATTTGGTCCACGCGGTCGTCGTTGTTGCCGTAGCAAGGGAAGTCGCCTTCGATTGCAAAGTCAACGGCAACGCCTTGTTCGTTGCGGATCGGTTTTACTTTGGCGTATTTAATTGCGCTAAGCGAGTCGGCCGCTACCGACAGCCCGGCGATACCGCAAGCCATCGTACGAAGAATATCGCGGTCATGCAGTGCCATTTCAATGCGTTCATAGCAGTATTTGTCATGCATGTAGTGAATGACGTTAAGCGTATTTACATAGAGCTTCGCAAGCCATTCCATCATCGGTTTGAAGCGTTTCATGACTTCATCGTATTCCAGATATTCGGAAGTGATGGCCGGGAATTCAGGGGCAACTTGTGCTCCGGATTTCTCGTCTTTACCGCCATTGATGGCGTACAGCAACGCTTTTGCCAAGTTGGCGCGGGCACCGAAGAACTGCATTTGTTTCCCGATTTCCATTGCGGATACGCAGCAGGCGATGCCATAATCGTCACCGTAGATCGGGCGCATCAAATCATCGTTTTCATACTGGATCGAGCTGGTTTCGATAGAAACCTTGGCGCAATATTTCTTAAAGCCTTCAGGCAGCTTCTCGGACCAAAGAACCGTCAAGTTTGGTTCTGGCGCAGGTCCCAGATTGTACAATGTATGCAGGAAACGGAAGCTGTTCTTGGTTACTCTTGTCGTACCGTTTACTGCTGTCCCGCCGATCGATTCGGTTACCCAGGTTGGGTCACCACTGAACAGCTCATTGTATTCCGGAGTACGGAGGAATTTAACGATCCGAAGCTTCATTACGAAATGGTCGACTAGCTCTTGTGCAGTTTCCTCGGTAAGTGTGCCTTCGGCCAGGTCGCGTTCAATATAAGCATCAAGGAAAGAAGATACACGGCCCAGGGACATCGCGGCGCCGTCTTGTTCTTTGACAGCTGCCAAGTATCCGAAGTACAACCATTGGAAGGCTTCCTTCGCATTTTCCGCCGGTCTGGAAATATCGAAGCCGTACATTTCGCCAAGTTGTTTCAATTCACCCAAAGCGCGGATTTGCTCGGACAGTTCCTCGCGAAGACGAATTACGTCTTCATCAATCACGTCGACCTCGAGATCCTTCAGTTCTTTTTGTTTTTGTTTAATCAAGAAGTTAATCCCGTAAAGGGCAACACGGCGGTAGTCCCCAATGATCCGGCCGCGGCCGTAAGCATCCGGAAGCCCGGTAATAATCCCCGCTTTACGGGCAGCTCTCATATCGGATGTATAAGCATCAAATACACCTTGGTTATGTGTTTTGCGAATTGAGGTGAACATATCTACAATCTCGCCAGGCAGGTCGAAACCATATGCCTTGCAAGAATTGATTACCATGTTAATACCGCCAAAAGGATGAATCGTGCGTTGGAAAGGAGCATCCCCCTGTACGCCTACGATTTGTTCCTTCTCTTTGTCCAGATAGCCGGGTGCGTGGGAGATGATCGTCGATGGTTTATGAACATCAACATCAAGAACGCCGCCCGCTTCTCTTTCTTTCTTGGACAAATCGGAAATAATATCCCACAGCGCCTTTGTATTGGCTGTGGCGCCTTTCAGGAAGGACTCATCTCCTTCATAAGGTTTAATATTCGTGTCGATGAAGTCGCGTGTATTCACTTCCTTCATCCATTTGCCTTTCTTAAAGCCTCTCCAAGCCGTTTGAACTTCTTGCGTGTTTTGTACTTCTCTCTCAATCACCGACATCTGTAATCCCTCCATATATATTTGAAGTACGCGGCGTTGAAGGATAATGCCGCGCCTCATGATCCCTAAAATTTGTGATAATTTTCACATTTTAGACACCGATAAGTCCTTGATCCGTTGTTGATGATCTCCTCTGAACTTACCAACGTACTAGGGATCATTTATATTTTTATGATATAACAATCCCTATAGAAAGATTGTGACAAATATCACATCAAGTGATATTTGTCACGTTTTCACAGCCCATTGTTCACTTATTCTTCAAATCTTCCATAGAAAGCATCGCGGTATACTTCGGCAAGTTCGCTAACGAGCGGAAGCTTCGGATTGGCCGTAGTACATTGGTCTTCGAAAGCGCGATCCGCCAAATAGTCAACGCGCGATTCGAAGTCTTTCGGATCGAAGCCAAGCTCTTGGAAAGTTTCCGGAATGCCCAGTTTTCTGTTCAGATCGCGAATGGCTTTGATCAAGCTCTTCACGCCTTCTTCCGTTGTGCGGGCCGGCAATCCCAGAATGCGGGCGATTTCTGCATAGCGTTCGTCGGCAACGAAGTTGGTATATTTCGGCCATGCCGCGAATTTGGTAGGTTTCTTGGCATTGTAGCGGATGACATGCGGCATCAGGATCGCATTGGTCCGGCCATGTGCGGTGTGGTACTGTCCGCCCCATTTATGAGCCAAGCTGTGGTTGATCCCAAGGAACGCATTCGCGAAGGCCATACCTGCCAGCGTCGAAGCGTTGTGCATTTTCTCGCGAGCCAGTTTATCGCCGGTCAAAGCCGATTTCTCAAGGTATTGGAACACCAGTTGAACCGCTTTGATCGCGAGACCGTCCGTATAGTCGTTAGCCATAACCGATACATAAGCTTCAATCGCGTGCGTCAATACGTCCATCCCTGTATCGGCCACCGCGGTTTTCGGCAAGCTGTACACGAATTCCGGGTCGATGATCGCTACATCCGGTGTCAGCTCGTAGTCGGCCAAAGGATATTTGGTGTTGCCGTTGATTTTATCGGTGATAACCGCGAACGAGGTTACTTCCGAACCGGTACCCGAAGTCGTAGGGATCGCTACGAATTTAGCTTTTTGGCCAAGACGCGGATATTTGTAAATCCGTTTGCGGATATCCATAAATTTTTGCTTCAGGTTATGGAAATCGGTGTCCGGATATTCATAGAACAGCCACATGCCTTTCGCGGCATCCATTGGCGAGCCGCCACCGAGAGCGATAATGCAGTCCGGCTGGAATTTCTCCATGAGTTCGGTACCGCGCTGTACTGTCGTTGTGGATGGATCCGGCTCTACATCCGAGAATACTTCGATAGCTACAGGCGTTTGGCGTTGACGCAGGTAATGTTCCACTCTTTCCACATAGCCCAGTTTCACCATCATTGGGTCGGTTACGATCAGGACGCGGGAAATGTCCGGCATTTTGGCAAGATATTGGGTCGAGTTTTTCTCGAAGTAAATCTTGCTCGGTACTTTGAACCATTGCATATTCACGGTACGATGATTCACCCTTTTCACGTTGATCAGATTTACAGCCGTTACGTTCGACGATGTCGAGTTGCGACCATACGATCCGCAGCCCAGCGTCAGCGACGGCAGGTTCGTATTGTAAATGTCGCCGATACCGCCTTGCGATGATGGCTGGTTCACCAGGATCCGGCAGGTTGGCATGCGGTCGGAGAACTTCTGAATAATTTCTTCATTATTTGAATGAATGACCGACGAGTGTCCCATGCCGCCGAATTGAACGACTTCCAGCGCGCGTTCGATCCCTTGCTCGGCGTTTTTTACTTTATAGCAAGCGAGTACCGGGCTCAGTTTCTCTGCGGACAACGGGAATTTAGGACCTACGCCCTCGATTTCGGCTACGAGAACTTTGGTTCCGGCCGGTACATCGATGCCGCACATTTCTGCAATTTTAACGGCCGATTGACCTACGATGCTAGGATTGACCGCACACTTCTCGGCGATGATCGCACCGGCGGTCAATTTGGCGGCTTCGTCTTTATTTACGAAATAGCAGCCATTGGCAATCATTTTCTTCTTCACTTGGTCAAAAATCGGTTCTTCTATAATAACCGCTTGCTCGGATGCGCAAATCATGCCATTGTCGAACGTTTTCGACAGAATCAGGTCATTCACCGCTTGATCCAGGTTTGCGCTCTTCTCAATGAAGCAAGGCACGTTACCAGGACCTACGCCGAGAGCCGGTTTCCCGCAGCTGTATGCGGCCTTCACCATCGCCGAACCGCCTGTAGCCAAGATGCAGGCCACATCAGGATGATTCATCAACGCGTTCGTACGATCCATCGAAGGGTTCTCGATCCATTGAATACAATCGGCCGGAGCTCCGTGCTTGATTGCGGCCTCGAGCAAGATCTTCGCCGCTTCCGCGCTACACTTCTGAGCGGATGGATGGAAGCCGAAGATGATCGGGTTACGTGTCTTGATGGCGATCAACGATTTGAAAATCGTGGTGGACGTTGGGTTCGTTACCGGAGTAATCCCCATGATGATGCCCACCGGTTCGGCGATTTTCTGGAAGCTGTCGAATTGGTTGTCTTCAATAACACCTACCGTTTTGTCGTATTTGATGCTGTGGTAAATGTATTCGGTCGCGAACATGTTCTTGATGATCTTGTCTTCATAAACGCCGCGTCCGGTCTCCTCAACGGCCATCTTCGCCAGATACATATGCTTGTCGAGTCCGGCCAAGGCCATCGCTTGTACGATTTTGTCAATTTGCTCTTGATCCATGCTCATGAACGCTTCGGATGCTTTCTTTGCCTTGTCGATCAAAGTTTGGGTGTACTGCTGTGCGTCTGGGGCTGCTTTCGTCGTCGCATCATTCTTAACGGCCATTTCTCTCATCCTCCTAAGTGGGGTTATGGATAAACCTTTTATATATTGTGAATAATTTCACTTTCTGGTTTATCCTTGTGAAGCCTTGCGCTTCTCTTGATGGTTAAAGCATACCACATCCGCTTAAGTTTGTATAGTGAATTTTTTCACGTAGTTTAAAACAATTGCTTTTATTTCATCTTGGTGTTTGTTTTTTCACAATTCGTTTTCATATCTTCCTTACATCACGGGTTTATTCTCCGTCTTGGTTGCCGGCATTTCAATGTATCATGAATCACATGGTTAGTGAAATAAATCAACTTCAAAAAGTGAAAATAGTCACAATGTTGAAATTTCGACACTTTTTCAGTCTTTACAGGCCACTCAAATACGAAGAAACGTTATATAATTAATTTAAATTTTCAGATAAATTTAGGAGTGCAAAGGGGAAATTAAAATGAGTGAAATGGTGAGCGCCACACAACCCCGCGGCAATACTAGCTGCTTTACGGAGCAAAACTTTAACCGGCTACTTGTTACGATGAAAGATAAGACGTATCCCGAAGGAACCCATCTTTTCTGGGAGGGCGACTTTTCCGATAAACTGTTCTATGTTAAGCGTGGCCGGATCAAATTGACTAAATCCACCGACGAAGGCAAAGAGTTGATTCTATACATGTACGGTCGCGGCGATATGGTCGGCCAGGCCGATCCCTTCTTCAGCACCAAGCACAGCTTCACCGCCGAGGTGATCGAGGATAGCGAAATCGGCGTCATCGAGCAGAAGGACCTTGAAATTATGATTTGCCAACACTGCGATTTCGCCATTGACTTCATGAAATGGATGGGTATCCACCACCGCCTGACGCAGACCAAATTCCGCGACCTGATGATGTACGGCAAACCGGGCGCCCTCTGCTCAACCCTGATCCGTCTGAGCAACACGTACGGCGAACAGCATGGCGACAACATCCTTATCAACAAGAAGATTACGCACACCGACCTGTCCAACATGATCGGCGCTACCCGGGAGAGCGTAAACCGGATGCTGAGCGATCTGCGAAAGAAGGACGCGCTGGAATACGAGAACGGCATGATTGTGATCAAGGATTTGGTCATGTTGCAGGATATTTGCCATTGTGAACTATGTCCGAATGAGATTTGCCGCATCTGATTGGACTTCGAAAACAGCCTGGGAGAGATCCCGGGCTGTACGCTGCAGCGTCATCCATTTGAAACCTCAGTTGCTATATGTTTTCAACCAGTCATGCTGCCATTCCTGGAAAGGCTTAAGCTGAATTTCCTCCAGCGTTTTTCCCTCTAGAGACCAATAACCACCCATTAATTCTTCTCCGGATGGATTTGATGTTCCCCCAAAGGGCTTCCCGTCGACTACGTAAACATAAACCTCAACTTTCCCTTGTGCCAGTGGATGATTCTTCACCGTAAACTTTTCAACGTACACCGTTTTACCAAAATAGTTGGAAGGATCAACGGTTTGTAGGCCCCAATAGATCATATGAGGAAGTGTGACTATTTTTTGCTTGGTTAATTGGTAACTATCAACGCGTCCTTCGTAAGAAAGCACCCGATATCCTTTTTCCTCAAGATAGCTTTTGAGAGCGGATTGCTCTTTCGAGATTTGGGTACAACCAACGACTAAAATGAGCAGCAATACAAGCATATACTTCAAGCGCTCCCCTCCCATCGTCGCTCACTCTTATACATATAACGGATTTGGATTCACTAGTGTTGCAGAGAATAAATATCCTTTGACCATAAAAACAGCCCCAACGGATTTATCCCGTTGAGGCAGCCTTTGATATTCATCTATTCGTTTATTTTTTCCGAACTGGCGAGATGAACCAGTAAGCCATGCCGACGAACACGGCGCCGCCCACGATATTCCCGAGCGTGACCGGGATCATGTTGTGAAACCAGCCGGCCAGGCTTACCGTTTCCGGATGGTTCGGCAAGAGCACGGACAAGCTGAGCAACGTCATGTTTGCGACGCTATGCTCATAGCCGCTGGCGATAAAGGCATAAAGACACCACCAGATCAGCACCAGCTTGGAGATGTCGTCCTTAGCCCGGTTCGCCATCCAGATGGCGAGGCAGACGAGCCAGTTACACAAAATGCCGCGGAAGAACAATTCCATTACAGGAGCGCCCATCTTCTTCGCCGCGGATGCAAACAGGAGATGCTCCGGCGCAGCGGTTTTAAAGAGCCCCGAACCTACGATAAGTAAACTTAGGATAACCGCTCCCGCCAGATTGCCGAGGAACACAATCCCCCAGTTTTTCATGGTGTCCCCTACCGTCGTTCTTTTGGCCAGCGTACTTGCCGTAAAGAACATATTGTTTCCGGTAAACAGCTCGGAACCGGCGAAGATGACCAGGGTCAACGCAATCCCGAAGGACATCCCCATGACCATCGTCTGGAACGGGGATTTGGCCGCAGCCAGCGGGGCCCCAACGCTGAAAATCAGGATAATCCCCAAGCCTACGTAAGCGCCCGCCAATAGCGTGGATACGAAATATCTTAGCAGGCTTTCATTCATTTTCTCTTTCTTCTTAACGGCTGCTTCTACAATGGTCTCGACACTTTGCGTAAACATCGTCTCTTCCTCCCCAAGCTCTCTCCTCAAAAATGTACTGCTCTATTGCGGTTGGAGCGCCCCCGCCGCGATCCAGACTTGACCCTCTTCCACCTTCACCGGGATCATTTCCGCACACCCGGTATCCGGGGCCTGGACAAGTCCCGTGGTCAAGTCAATCTTCCAGTCATATAGCGGATCGTACAAATAGTGTCCGGACACGATTCCTTCCGCAAGCGGTCCGCCTTTGGGATGGGGACTCTTGTTCGACGCGGCGAATACCCGTCCGTCCGAGAGGCGGAAGACGGCGATCTGCCGTCCCCCGATCTCCACCACGCGGCCGATTTGAACGAGAAACTCCTCCAATGCTCCGACAGGGTAAAACTCCTTCTCTTTTTCCATGATCACACTCTCTCCTCTCTTTCGCGCGATGCTTATAGTTGGTTACTCATTTCGAGACGGTTGAACAGCTTGCCGCTTTGCTCGTCTTCGCGAAGCATTTTCTTCCATGGATCCTCCACTTGCTTGAGCGCAAATTCAATCCGTTCCATCAACGCTTTACGGTTCTCGGCATCATCCACCACCGCAGCTTTGATGGCATCCAACCCGATACGTTCCACCCATTCCGAGGTTCTTTCCAGGTAGTTCCCGGTTTCCCGGTAGTACTGCATGATAGCACCGACAATTTCAATCAGTTCGTCGTCGGTTTTCACCTTGCAGAGCGAATCCGCAAGCCGCGCTTTAATCCCGCCGTTGCCGCCGACAAAAATTTCCCAGCCGCCGTCGTTGCCGACGATCCCGATGTCTTTCGTGCACGATTCCGCACAGTTCCGCGGACATCCGTTCACGGCCAATTTAAATTTCGCCGGGAAGTCGAGCCGCTCGAATTTGCGCTCCAGCGTAGCGCCCATGCCCATCGAGTCCTGCGTGCCGAAGCGGCAAAATTGCGAGCCGACGCATGTTTTAACCGTGCGCAGCGATTTGGCGTAAGCGTAGCCCGACGGCATATCCAGCTCTTCCCAAACCTTCGGCAAATCTTCTTTCTTCACGCCGATCAGATCGAGCCGTTGACCGCCGGTTACCTTGACGACTTTCACGTCGTATTTCACCGAGACATCGGCGATCCGTTTCAATTCCTCCGGTGTTGTAACGCCGCCATACATCCGCGGAACGACGGTATAAGTTCCGTCCTTTTGAATGTTGGCGCTCATTCTTTCGTTGACGAAACGCGATTCCTTTTCATCCTCATGCGTATCCGGATGCAGCATACCAAGATAGTAGTTGATGGCCGGCCGGCACTTCGAGCAGCCTTCCGGCTGGCTCCAGCCGAGCACATTCATGACCTCTTTGGTAGTTTGGAGTCCTTTTTCCTTAATTTCCGCCACGATTTCATCCCGGCTCAGCGTAGTACAGCCGCAGATGCCTTGTTTTGCGGTTTCCTTGAAACCATCTCCGAGAACATACTGCAGAATTTGCTCCACCACCGGTTTACAGCCGCCGCACGAGCGGGTTGCTCCGGTGCACGCTTTGATCTCATCGACCGTCGTCAGCCCTTGGTTCGTAATGACGTCGACAATCGTTCCTTTCGTTACCCCGTTACAGCCGCAGACAATTTCTTCGTCCGGCATCGTTTCGACCGAGGTCGTCTTCTTGCCACCACCGCCGCAGCACCCGGTTCCCATCAGCGAATCGTACAACTCATCCGTCATCACCGTTTTCTGCTTAATCAGCTTCTGCAGTTCCGCCGAGTCGGTAATGTCCCCGAACAGGACAGCACCTACCATAACGCCGTCTTGCAGCAAAATCTTCTTGTAAGTGCGCTTCCAGTCATCCTTGTTGGCGATCACGGTATGTTCCGGACCATCGATAAATTCGCCGGTCGAGAATACGTCGACTCCCGAAATTTTAAGTTTGGTCGACACTACCGAACCTTCATAAGGAGCCGTCTCCACGCCGCTAATATGTTTGGCAAGCACCATGCCCTGTTCGAAGAGGGGAGCAACCAGGCCATAGCAAACTCCGCGATGCTCGGTACATTCGCCGACCGAGTATACGCCGTCCACCGAGGTTTGCAGGTAGTCGTTGACCACGATCCCCCGGTTCACTTCGATCCCGCTTTCCTTGGCCACGGCCACGTTAGGTTTAATCCCCACGGCCATAACAACGAATTCGGCCTCCAGTTCGGTACCGTCCGCAAAGCGCAGGCCGCTTACTCGGGTATCACCAAGCAATTCCGTCGTTTGGGCGCCCATTTTGAATTTGATGCCCTGACGCTCAAGCTCCGCCTTCAGCATCGACGCGGCCTGGTGGTCCAATTGACGCTCCATCAGATCCTCCATCAAATGAACGACGGTGACATCCATTCCGAGCTGCACAAGCCCCTTGGCCGCTTCCAGACCCAGCAAACCTCCGCCGATGACGGCAGCCGTTCGGCAAGTTTTCGCCGCTTCAAGCATTTGATTGCAGTCTGCGATATCGCGGAAACCGACCACACCTTCCTTATCGCTGCCCGGAATCGGCAAAATGAACGAATTCGAGCCGGTCGCGATCAGCACCTTATCGTAAGGTACGCGCATTCCGTCTACGGTCACTACTTCTTTGGCCTGTTCGTCGATTTTCGATACGGTCGTTCCCGTATGCAACGTAATTTCGTTGTCGCGATACCAATTCAGATCATTCAGCACGATATCATCGATCGTTTTGCTGCCTTCCAATACATAAGAAAGCATGATCCGGTTATAGTTCGGGTGCGGCTCGCTCCCGAAAACCGTAATGTCAAATTTCTTGGTCAATTTCAAAATCTGCTCGACGGTGCTGATCCCCGCCATCCCGTTGCCGATCACCACAAGCTTTTCTCTATCAGTTCCCATTTCGGATTTGCCTCCTTCAAAATGACGCGAACTCTAACTGCATCGTCCTTGTTTTTGTTCTTATGTTTCGATTATATCATTAAAATTTAAATAAATGTGTGATCTATTTCACGATAAATGTGAAAAATATCACAAAATTGTTCATACTTTCTTACAATTCTCTATTGAAAAATAGAAAATCACCCTCCTACCCGGTTTTCACCCCTGCGGCCAATAAATTACTAGCTCTAAACTACGATATAAAAAAAATAAACTTTGTGATTGCAGTCACTTTGATTTTGTCAATTCTACGCCAAAAGCCCCCTGATTCGGAAGCTCGGGAGGCTTTTGACAATAAGTATGATGGCATTCTCAGTTTTTCAATACATCGTGATCAACGTAGCGCTCGCCATTTAGCTCGCTGATAATTTCTATGGCTACCTTCGCCCCGTCACCCGCCGTAACAATTGTGTGAACGCTTACACCGGCGGCCGTACCCGCCGCCCATACACGGGGCTTGCTTGTGCGCCCGAAGCCATCGGTTTCGATGACCGTCTTGATTCGCGGCTCGCGGCCCTCCACCAAATTCAGGCCGATGGTACCGGCCAGTTCAGTCAGCGCACCGGTTGCCAGAATCACATGAGCAGCCTCATAACTGCGGCCGTTCTCCGTTTTCACCGTCACCTTCGAACCGCCATTCGTATCGACAACCGTTACCTTCTCCTCGATAAACTTGGCGCCGAATTTTTGGGCTTGCTCCCGACCGATTGTCAGCAGATCCGGACCGGAGATATCCTTGGCCCCATAATGGTTCTCAATCCAGGCTCGCTTCGTCATGCTGGCGTTGCTGTCCAGAACCAGGGTCTCCTTCCCTGCCTTAGCGAGAAACAAGGCTGCGCTGGAACCGGCCGGTCCCGCTCCGATTACGATTACCTCAGCCACAAGTACACCCACTTTCCATATATTTCGTGCCGCCTCCCCGCAGGATAACGGCACGTTTCTTTACTCGATCCACGCCTCCGCCCAATTTTGAACCTGTTCCATTACCGGACTAAGCGCCATCCCTTTCTCCGTAAGCTCATATTCGATGCGTACCGGCGTTTCGGGATAGACATGTCTTACTACAATCCCTTCGTTCTCCAGATCCTTCATCCGCTCGGACAGCATTTTATCGCTCATGGCCGGAATGCCGTTGGATATGTCCTTAAACCGCTTCGGACCGCTCATCAGCGTATGAATAATCAAACCGTTCCAGCGTTTCCCGAGAATGACGAAGGCCGATTCGAAACGCGGACACATCGCAAACTGGTTTTCTTCCATAACGTTCTCACCCCATCGTTGTTAAAACCGGATTTTTCGGTGTTAGCTTACAATTAGTTAGTATATTTCATCATAGCATATTTTTGTGCAAAAAAACACCAAGGGAAAGGGTGTGAATTTTACATGCTCCCAAAAAAACGGCTGCCGGGCGGCAGCCGCTATTGCTAAATTATATTCCCTTTTCCGCCAGTTATACCCACCACATCTCGGATGCCGAATCTTCGATCAACACTTGCTGAAGATTCTTCACCGCTTTGGTGAAACCTTCCTCGGTAGACATCAGGCCGTCTTCATGCTCGATGCTTACTACATAATCATAACCATGCAGACGGAGTGCGCTGATGATGTCCGCCCAGGTCTTCATGTCATGCCCGAAGCCGACGGTCCGGAACTGCCAAGCGCGATCCAGCATGGCCGTATACGGCTGCATGTCCGTAATTCCGTAGCGATGCACATTCACGGGATCGATCGTCGTATCTTTGGCGTGGAAATGATGAATCGCACCCGCCCGGCCGAGAATCGAGATAGCTTGAACCGGATCGATGCCCTGCCACCACATGTGACTCGGGTCCAGATTGGCCCCGATCACCTCGCCCGCCGCCTCGCGTAAGCGAAGAAGCGTAGCCGGCGTGTGCACGGAGAAGCCGCCGTGCAGCTCCAGCCCGATTTTCACATGATGGTCGGCCGCGTATTTCCCCCACTCGGTCCAGTAAGGAATCACTTTGTTCTTCCACTGCCAGTCCAAAATTTCCTGGAAGTCGTTTGGCCAAGGGGCCACGGGCCAGTTCGGATACTTGGCGTCCTCATGATCACCCGGACAGCCGGAGAAGGTATTCACAACCGGAACTTCCAGTTGTTCGGCCAACTGCACGGTTTTTACGAAAACATCGTGAAACTCTTGGGCTACCGCCTTTTGCGGATGCAGCGGGTTTCCGTGGCAGCTTAGCGCGCTGATGGTTAAACCGCGGGATTCCACCGCTTTCTTGAAGTTGCTGAGAGCCGTTTTATTTCCCAACAGTTCGTCCGGATTGCAGTGCGAATTGCCGGGGTGTCCGCCCGTGCCGATCTCAACCGCTTTCAAGCCTTGGGCGGCGATGAGATCCAGTGCCTCCTCAAACGGGCGGCCGCCGAACAGAACCATAAAAACACCTAACTTCATGTCCTTACCTCCTAGATCAAGACGTTTTGTGTGTCCTGTTATAAATTAGTCAAAATATACCGTTTTTCCTGTTTTCGCCGATTCGTAAATCGCTTCAAGAATCTCTGTGACAACGAGGGCCTGCTCCGGTTTTACGAGCGGCTCCTTATCCTCGAGAATGGCCTCCACCCAGTATCTGGCTTCGCGGGTAGCGTCGTTTTCCTGCTGACCCTCGAAGAACGCTACGCCTCCGGACCCGAAATCGACTTTCGTTTCATAAAGCCGGCTCAGCTTTTCGCCGTTCAAACGCAATCCGTCGTTCATATCCGCGCCGCCTTCGGTGCCGCACAGCAAGGTTCTGGCTTCCCCGAAGTCGATGACGTTCAGCGCCCAACTGGATTCCAGCGCGATCGTCGCCCCGTTCTTCATCGTAATGAAGCCAAAAGCGGAATCCTCCACTTTGAATTGTTCCGGATCCCAAGGGCCGAACGCATTGGCCGCATTCGCACGGCTGCCCAGCTTATGGAAGACCGATCCGGTTACGCTTTTCGGTTCGTAGTTATCCATCAGCCACAGCGTCAAGTCCAGCGCATGGGTACCGATATCGATGAGCGGACCTCCGCCTTGCTTCTCCTCGTCCAGGAAAACGCCCCATGTCGGTACCGCCCGGCGGCGGAGCGCCAGCGCTTTGCCGAAGTAGATATCTCCCAGTTCGCCGTTTTCGCAAACTTGCTTCAGGAACAAGCTGTCGTCGCGGAAGCGGTTCTGGTAGGCGATGCTCAGCTTTTTACCGGTCCGCTTGGCCGCATCCAGCATTCGACGCGCTTGCTCCGCCGTTTTGGCCATCGGCTTCTCGCACATCACATGTCTGCCGGATTCCAGCGAAGCGACCGTGATTTCCGCATGGGAGTCATTCGGCGTGCAGACATGGACTACGTCCACATCCGTTTCTTCAAGCAGTTTGCGGAAATCCGTGTATACTTTTGCCCCTTCCGCGCCGTATTCCGACGCCGCCTTGGCCGCACGTTCCTCCACGATATCGCAAAAAGCCGTCATTTGAACCTGCGGCTGTTTCGCCAGGCTTGGCAAATGTTTGCCGTTGGCGATGCCGCCGCATCCGATAATCGCTACTTTCAAAATTTTAGACATGGATTTGTCCTCCCTTGTTTGCATAGTCTCGCAGCCAATCCCTACTCGTTTCGATGCTCTCCATCGCATCTCCCGCGCAATGATCCTGCTCTACGACAAGCCATTCCACGCCTGCGGAAATCGCGGCGTCCGCAATTTCCTTGACCGCCACTTCCCCTTGTCCAAGTTCCACGGTCTCCGCGCTTCCGTCGCTTTTGATTACCATGTCTTTAAGATGAAGCAAAGGCAGACGCCCACTGTATTTTGAGATATACTCCAGCGGGTCGAAACCGGCGTAACTTACCCAGCAGGAATCCAGTTCCATCTGGATCAGATCAGCAGGAATTTTGGCAAATATGGCGTCCAGCACAGGCTGCCCGTCCAATTCCTCGGTCAGCTCAAATTCATGGTTATGATAGAAGAGAACCATGCCTGCATCGGCGCATTTTTTGCCGATCGTCTTCATGTCCTCCAGCACTTCTTCCCAGCGCCCGCGGTCTTTCTCCTCCAGATAAGGCAAAATAAGATAACGGTTGCCGATCGCTTTGTTGAAGGCAATCTCCTCGTCCAAAGCATGAAGAAGCCGGTTGTAAGACGTATGGGCTCCCAGCGCCGTCAAGCCGGTCTCTTCCAGAATCGCCTTGACCTCGTCGGACATCCGCCCGATGAATCCGGCAAACTCCACACCCTGGTAGCCAAGTCCGGCGATCTTCCGCAGCGTACCTTCAAAGTCGCGCTCCATGGCCTCGCGTACGGTATAAAGCTGTAAACCTACTTTAACCATGATCATTCACCTCTTCATTTTCATTTTTTGTGAGCTGCATAGAAACTGCTTATTTTTGGGGTTTTGCAGCAATTTCTCTAGGGTGCATACGTTTACAAGACCAAACTCAACTCCCCGCTCATGAGCCTCTCGGACGCAGACCGGCAAGGGCATACACCTCGACGATCTCGCTCTGGGCGAGGTACGTTAAATAAGCAGGGCTAATGTTCCCGCAGCCGATGATTCCGATTTTCATATTTGTCATTCTCATCACTCCTCCCAGGAAGCGATCGTGGTGTCAAAAGACTCAACTACATGGTATTTCAAATTGTCTTATTGTAAAATGAATAATATGATTGAAACATGAACAATCTGGTCATTATTTTTGAAAAAGCACAGGGGAAAGCCACTTATGGATCACAAAAACCTGCAAATATTGCTAGCTGGTTATTCGCTTCACAGCAAGCCCTACCACATCTTCCAGCCGGAAGGCCTGGAGAGCTACCTGATTCGGCTGCAGGCCTCCGGCCGCTGCCGAACCCGCCTGTCCGGCAGCCTGGAGTTGCTGGAACCGGGAGATCTCTTGCTCGTCGCTCCCGGCCAGCCCTATGAACTGCGGATTGACGCCGAGGAGACGGTGCTTGGGGAACCAGTGGTGAACAGCGGGGACTATCATATTTTTTTGGCCGGGGAATGGGTGGAGTCCTGGTGGAATCGGGAAGATCGTCCGCGAAAAGTCAAGGTCCCCCTGTCCGAAGGAATTCTCGGGGTTTTCCGGCAGATCATGCTGGAGCAGCGGCGGATTTCCAATCCCTCTCCCGAGATCGCCGAATACTATCTAAAGATCCTGTGTATGGATATCGACCGGAATTTGCTGCAGCAGCCGCTGCCAACCACGTATCCAACCTATCTTGCCCACCGGATCAAAAATTATATCGAAGAGAACGCCGCCATTCCGTTCAAACTGGAGGACGCGGCTGCTCACGTCGGGGTCAGCGTTTCCCGCGCCGTCCACCTGTTCAAGGAAACGTTCAATACGAGCATTATCCAATATACTCTTGAGGTCCGACTAAACATGGCCCGTGAGCGAATCATCTTCAGCCCGCTGACCTTGGAGCATGTGGCCGAAAGCTCCGGATTTCCGAGCTATAACTACTTTCACAAAGTGTTTCGCAAACGTTTCGGCATGTCGCCGAAGCAGTACCGCCAGACCGCCCGGAATACCGGCGCCGAACTGAACTAAAATAGGAAACGCCGCCGTCCCTTCCTTACGGAAGCCGACGGCGGCGTGCATTTCAGCGGGTTTCCCGGCCTTAAGTCGGCTGGTTGCCCTGCTTTAACTTCTTATCGATTTGATCCAAACGCTCTTTCTTTCTCTTCATCATAAGCCCGATGCCCACGACCACGATAATGGCGATGATCTCAAAACCGTATTTAATCCATGCCGTAGCGAACCAGTCATGAATCAACGGCTCTTCAACGAGCATTTTCGCGGCGGTCCAAGCCAGGACGGCTGCCCCGATCGTAATAACGACCGGAAAACGTTCCGTAAGCCGAAGAATGAGCGTACTCCCCCATACCATAATCGGCACCGATACGGCCAGTCCGATAATGACGAGAGTGAAATCGCCATGTGCGGCGCCTGCGACGGCCAAAACGTTGTCGAGGCCCATCATTGTATCGGCGATAATAATCGTACGGATCGCCGCCCACATCTGGCTCCCTGCGTTAATTTCGTGGCTCTTGTCTTCGACCAGCAGCTTGTAAGCGATCCATAAGAGCGCAAGCCCCCCGACGAGACGAAGTCCCGGAATATTGAGCAGTTGCAGCACCAGAACCGTCATGATGACGCGAACGATGATCGCACCGACGGTCCCCCACAGAATCACTTTTTTCTGGTCCGCCTTTTGAACGTTTCTTGCCGCCAGTCCGATAACAATGGCATTGTCACCGGCTAGGACGAGGTCGATCAGAATGATGGAAAACAGGGCGGCCCAAAAATCAACACTAAAAAAATCCATGCTCTCTCCCCTTTCTGTCCTATCCATACTCTGGCTTCCGGCGTAAAAAAAATACGCCGTGTCTGTATTGGGCACGACGCATTTTAAGCATCAAAAAGACCTTTACCCAATACTCGCACCGGGCAAAGGTCTCGCTAACAACGAAGGTTGCCAATAAAGCCGGGGCTGAAAACCCGTAATGACGACTTTATTGTATCAGCTACTCCCCTTTGGGAACCATGCATGTTAAATTTGAGACTATTATAGCATGGAGAATAAAAATGCGCTAGATTTTTTCGCCGACAAGTTTGAGAGATAAATGAACTGTTATAGTATTTAAGATAGAATGAGATTGAGAGGAGTTTTCATGAAAAAATGGATCGCGCTGGCGGTTTATGCCGCCGCCTTTGTTCTGGCTTTCGCCTATAGACACGAGCTTGCCGGCTGGTTGACCGCAGGTCCTCCGCTTTGGCTGCTCTTCGTCCTGTCCGCCTTGTTTGCCGTTTTCCCCGTGATGCCTTATCGGCTGGTCATCGCGGCGGCGGGCTTTGCCGCGGGTGCTTTCTGGGGCGGTTTCGTCACCCTGATCGGCTCGACCTTGGCGGGCGCGGTATATTACTGGGGGGCCGCCTACGGTTGGGGAAACGCCGCGCGCGGATGGAGCGACCGGTTCAAGCCGCTGGAACGCATAACGGCGGCGATTGACCGGCGTCCTTTTATAGCGATCGTCGTCTGCAAATTGATCCCGATTCTGCCGCAAACGGCCGTCAACATGTACGCCGGCGCTTATGGCATCCGGTTCCGGGTTTATCTGGCCGCATCCGTTGTGGGCAAACTGCCGGGCGTGTTCTTCTACGCTTTTCTGGGCGCTTCCCTGTTCAATAAACCCTGGGTTGCCGCCGGGGCTATCGCCGTTTATATGCTGTTCATTTTTGCCATTTTAGCTTTGTATAAAAGATGGGCTGAGATCTAGCCCCGGCGGTTTTGGGGTTTCGGCCAAAAAACGATATAATGGAAGCCGGAATCACCCTAACTCCTTTACAAAAACTTATCGCCAAATTGAAACGGAGGGATCAGCATGAATACATCGCAGGCTTCCAATCTGGAGCTGGCTACCTTTGCAGGGGGGTGCTTCTGGTGCATGGTTTCGCCCTTTGAGGAACTCCCGGGCATCCACGGGATCATCTCGGGATATACCGGCGGAAGGACGGAGAATCCGACCTACGAGGAAGTGTGCTCCGAACAAACCGGCCACTATGAAGCCGTACAGATCACGTTTGACCCGGCTGTCTTTCCTTACCGCAAGCTGCTTGAGCTGTATTGGCAGCAAATCGACCCTACCGATGAGGGCGGGCAGTTCCACGATCGCGGCGAATCTTACCGGACGGCTATTTTTTATCATAATGAACGGCAGCGCGAGGAAGCCGAACAATCGAAGCGCGAACTAGCCGAAAGCGGCCGGTTCAGCAACCCGATCGTCACGCAAGTGTTGCCCGCCGCTCCGTTCTACCCGGCCGAGGAATACCATCAGAAGTACCACAAGAAGAACCCGGGGCACTACAAGCGTTACCGCAAGGGATCGGGCCGTGAGAATTTCATCGAACGCCATTGGTCCCGGCCGGCCGATCCCGAAGAGCTCAAGAAACGGCTGACCCCGATTCAATTCGAGGTAACGCAGAACAACGCCACGGAACGCCCATTTACCGGGGAGTTTTGGGACCACACGGAAGAAGGCATCTATGTGGATATCGTTTCCGGCGAACCCCTGTTCAGTTCGCGCGATAAATACGATGCCGGCTGCGGCTGGCCGAGCTTTACGCGTCCTCTTCGCGAGTACAGCATCAAGGAAGAGACCGACACGAGCCACTTTATGGTTCGCACGGAGGTCCGCAGCCGGCAGGGCGACTCCCACCTGGGACATGTGTTCGAAGACGGCCCCGAACCGACGGGACTGAGATACTGCATCAATTCCGCGGCGCTCCGCTTCATCCCGAAAGAGAAGCTGGAGAAGGAAGGCTACGGAGAATATCTTTTCTTGTTTGACTCTGCTTCCGCAAGCGAATAATCGCGGTTTACCCCTTAACAAGGCAAAGCGGCGGCCCGACGGGAAGAATTCATCCCCCGGGCCGCCGCTCTTTTCTCAAATGAATCCCGGGTATCAAATCGGCGATGGAAATTCCAAGACAGCTTTAAGCCCGCTTTGCTCCCCGCCGCTTTCAAGCGTAAGCCGGCCGTGGTGCGCCTGCACGATCCTTGCCACCATGGGAACCCCTAAACCGTGGCCTTGCTGGACAGGTCTCTTTCTCCTCGACGAATACGGCAGCTCGGTAATCTCCGCCAGCTGCTCCTGCGGGATTCCCCTCCCATCATCCCTTATGATCAGACGATAAAATGAGCGGTCCTCGGATAGAGCACCTTCTATTACGATCCTGCAGCCTTCCGGGTTGTGGCGCACGCTGTTGTGCGCCAGATTCTCGATAGCCCGAAGCAGCAATTTCCCGTCTCCTTTGATTTGAAACGCCTCGTCGGCCAGTTTTAATTCAATGTCATAGCGCTCGTCCAAACCGTTATTCAATAAATCAGCAACAACCTGTCTCGCCAACACCGCCAGTCTCACGGGTTTCAGATGCAAAGGCTGCATTTCATATTCGAGCATGGAGACCAGATTCAGGTCGCTTACAAGCGAACGCAGCTTCTCGCCTTGGCGCCGGATAATCCCGGCCTGGTGCCTCTGTTCCTGCGGCAAGTCGGGATGATCCTCCATTTCGCTGGCGTAACCGAGGATCATCGAGAGGGGGGTCCGGATATCATGAGAAATCCCGGCAACCCAGTTGGAGCGCGCTTCATCCCTCGCCTTCAACGCGGCCGTCTTCTTCTGAAGGATTTCCGACGCCAAATTAATGCTTCGGGCCAAATCGCCGAATATCCCTTTGGCGTCGAGCTTGACCGTTTGTTCCCTCGGAAGACGATGCACTCCCTCCACAAGAGGACGTATCCTTCTAATAAGCCGCGTACCGATCAGGACAGAAACTACTAGGGCAAGTGCCACATTGATCAGAAGAAGCGCCAGAAGCCGCAGAGGCAACGATCTAATCCATTCGGGCAGAAAATCCAGTTGATACTTCCAGTGGCTTGTCTTGGGGTACCCTACCACAACCAAGCCATCCTGATGCTTCCAGATATAGACCGGATATTCCAATAAATAATAGCGTGAAAATTGGCTTACCTCGATCAAATTGTAGCTCCGCGGCACATCAGGGGGCAGATGATAGTCCCACGCCACATGGCCTTCCGCTCCGAGCAGCATGGCCCAGGCCTTTTGATGCGAAAGCAGCTCGGATGCGCGCTCGTCCAGAAGATAGCCGCCTTCCTGGTTGCTCAAGCCTTGGGACACCCGCTTGACTACATCTTCGGGAGATGGAGCCTGATTGATTTCCTTAAACACCAATACGCCAAGCAATACGAAGTTAAAAATAAGCACACCGATCGAGACGAGGATGGTCATGGCGACAAAGCGGCGTAATATGCGAAGAACCGCTTCCACTCAACGGGTCTCCTTGACCAGCAGCTTATACCCCAGGCCCCTTACGGTGAGAAGATACACCGGGTTGGAGGGATCCGGCTCGACTTTTTCGCGGATTCGCCTGATATGGACCATTAATGTATTTTCGTAGCCAAAACTGTCGTCTCCCCATACCGCCTGGCAAAGCGCATCGTTTGTGACGATCCGGTCGCGGTGTTCGTACAGCTTCACAAGAATACCGTGCTCCTTTGCAGTTAGCGGCATCTCCTTCCGGTCTCCGCGTATGGTGGCGCCTTCCAGATCGATGGTCAGGTCCCCTAGTCGGAAAACGGGCAGATGCACCTCTCTGGCGGGGGAATATACCCGCTTTAAAATCGCCATCAGGCGCAGAACCAACTCGCGCGGCAGGAACGGTTTCACAAGGTAATCGTCGGCCCCTAGTCCCAGCCCCAGCAATCGGTCTTCATCCTCGCCCCGGGCGGAAAGGAAAAGAACCGGCATACTGGAGAACTGCCTGATGGAAGAAAGAAGCGAAAATCCGTCGCCATCGGGCAGCATGATATCGAGGATCGCGATGTCCGGTTTGTTTGCGCGGCAAATCGCCAGACCCGAAGCGCAATCCGCCGCTGTGAAAATACGAAAAAAGCCCTCTTTTCTCAAAAATCTTTCGATCATCATCCGGATTTCCGGTTCATCATCCACTACTAATATTTTTTTGTCTCTCACTTGCTCCATGCCGTATCACCCGACTTCAATTATACATGAACATGGTGAAGATCTGTGCCGCTCCCATCCATTTAAGGTTGATGTAAGGTTCTCTTTACCCCCGGGAAAGGCGGGTTCCTTAAAGTGGAGTCAAGAAGAAATTCAAATCTAACCGGATTGGAGTCGACTTGCCATATGAGTGCTTCGGCAATCGTGCAAACGCAAAACCTGACCAAAACCTATGGAGGCGTCAACCGCGTAAATAAAGTTGATCTTCACGTGCAGGAGGGGGAGATTTATGGATTTCTGGGACCGAACGGAGCCGGAAAAACAACAACCTTAAAAATGTTGCTCGGACTCATCAAGCCAACGGAGGGAACTCTTCAAATCTTTGGGCAAAGCCTGAGCAAACAACGATCCTTCATTCTTAAGCGTACGGGATCGCTGATCGAATCCCCCTCCTACTACGGACATCTGACAGGATTGGAGAATTTGAAGGTCATTCAACGCCTGCGAAACGTGCCTGACCGCAACCTCGATGAGGCGCTCCGCATCGTACGGCTGGAGAATCAGAAACACAAGAAAACCGAACAGTATTCGCTCGGCATGAAGCAAAGGCTGGGTCTCGCCATGGCCTTGCTTTCTTTTCCCAAACTGCTGATTCTTGACGAACCGACGAACGGCCTGGACCCCGCCGGCATCGGTGAAATCCGGGAGCTCATCAAGTCATTGCCTTCGCGCTACGGTATGACGGTATTGCTTTCCAGCCATCTGCTGTCGGAAGTCGAACAGATCGCTACCACGGTAGGCATTATCAGCGAGGGAAATCTGCTATTCCAGGGCAGTATGGAGAGCCTGCGAAAAAAAAGCAGAACATCCATCGCGCTGAAAACAGGGGACTATGCCGGCGCAGAGCGCTTGCTTCTTGCCCGAGGCTACAATCCGCTCCAAAACGGCAGCTGGCTTGAGCTTGGCGATCTTGAAGATACGGAGGTGGCGGAGATCAACAAGCTGCTGGTCACCTATGACATTCCCGTTACAAGAATCGAGGAGCACCGCAAAAGTCTGGAGGATATTTTTCTGGAGCTGACGGGAAAGGGGCGGAGCTTGTGAACCTGTTACGACTGGAATACTTCAAAATCCGCCGAAAAAAAATAGGGCTCATGATTCTCTTGTTTCTTGCCGTAGAGATGCTATGGACCTTCTTGTCCGTCAGCCGTTCCATTGCCCGCAACCCGGATCATGCCGTATGGGAGTCTGTCCTCTTTACGATAGCCAGCATGAACGGACTGTTTATGCCGATTGTTTCGGCCATCGTCGTCTCCCGTGTTTGTGATATGGAACATAGAGGGGACACCTGGAAAATGCTTGCGGCCACCAATGTGAGCCGCGCCGGTCTGTATGCGGCAAAGTATATGTGCGCCAACAGTCTGCTCTTTTTCGGCCTTCTTGGGCAGGCTCTGCTTATGATCGCGTTCGGTTTTAGCACGAATATGTCGGAAGCTCCTCCTATCGGCATGCTGGTTGGGTTTCTTGCCGGCGCCATGCTGACGACTTTTGCGGTTACGGCACTTCAGCAGTGGATTTCCCTGGCCGTCAAAAATCAGACTTTCGCATTGTGCCTCGGCATGTTGGGCGGACTTATCGGAATGACTTCCGGGCTTTTTCCGGCTGCGTTCAGACATGTTTTGGTTTGGTCTTATTATCTGGATCTTAGTCCCGTTACTTACCGCTATGCCGATTCATCGGGCATCTATATGGTACAGCCTATGGAGTTCGGAATAGTTGCGGCCGCATTGACGATAGCACTCCTGTTCTATACCGCCGGAAGCCTTCACGTCGCCCGGCAGGAAATCTGAGGGGGAAAGTTAATGATACGAAGTGTTTTCGCTGAATGGCTCAAATTGCGGCATTCCCGGATCGGCCTTGCGCTCGCTGTGCTTCCGATCGTAAGCCTGCTCATCGGATGCGCCAATTTTTATTTTAATCAAGGCGTCCTCAACAACGGCTGGTATAGTTTATGGACCCAGGTTAGCCTGTTTTATGGCGAGTTTTTCCTGCCTATTCTGATTGCCATTTGCTGCTCCTATGTATGCAGACTGGAACACCTGAACCGGAATTGGAATGTGATGTTAACCGTTCCCGTCCCGATCGTCAGTGTCGTACTGGCCAAATGGATGGTCGTCGGCCTGTTGATTTTATTCGCCCAACTACTGTTTATGGGCTTCTACTGGCTTGCAGGCACGCTTTTTTCCCTGTCCGGGCCTTTCCCTATGGAGACAGTTGGCTGGATATTGCGGGGATGGTATGCTTCCTTGTCCGTGGCGGCACTGCAATTGGGGTTGTCGCTGCGGATCCGCAGCTTCGCTACGCCTATCGGCCTCAGTCTTTGTGCGGTCATGATCGGTTTGGGGATGTATGTCGCCAAGCTGGGCCTGTTTTTTCCGTTCTCGCTTCTCACAATCGGGATGGGCGCGTTGAATCAAAATAAGCTGACCGACACCCAGAACCTGCTTTTTTGGACGGTAAATTTGGCTTACATGGTGATCTTCTTTTCGTTATCTGTTCGCCGGTTGAATAAGCGGGATATCGTCACATCTTGATAGCCTTATTAAGGCTTGCCTGCCTGAATTCCGCGTATCTTCATAGAAGACCCGGCGGCAGTCGGGGTTTTCGCAAACGCGTAACCTAAGCTTTAAGTTTTCCGCTTCCGTCAGTCGGGTAATGAGATAAAAGATTTTGGATAAAGGAGATGATCGCCAATGCCCTGGAATAAAAATGATTATCCGCCGTCCATGAAAAACCTCAGCCCCCGAGTGCGGAACAAAGCGGTCGAAATCGCCAATGCCCTGCTTGATGAAGGTTATGAGGAAGGACGCGCGATCGCCATCGGCACCGCCAAGGCGGAGGAGTGGGATAAGAATCACCCCGAGGATGAAGAATAGCGCGTCATATATCTAAAAAATGCACAAAAAAACAGCCCGGGCTTCAAGCCCGAGCTGTTTTCTTCTTCATGCCGTAAGGAACACGTCGCGGTGCGGCCTCTCTTCTTCCGTAATGCACGGTCCAGGTGATCATCTTGCCGGCGATCAAAACGGCCATCACGGTGTACATCGTTTCTCTAAACGGTAAATACAGCAGCGAAATGGTAAGAACCACCGCATCGAGAAGAATAAACACCGTTCCGATCTTGATGCCGGACCACTGGCTGATCAGCAGGGACAAAATGTCATCCCCGCCTGTGGCGCCGCCTTTCCGTATAACCAGACCCGCCCCGAAGCCGGTAAGCAGGCCCGACAGAAGCGCCGCCAGGGGTAAATTGGACCCGAGATTTAAATGCAGCGGCGAGAATCGCTCACAAAGTTCATAGAATAATGAGAAAGCCATTGAGGCCAGCAGCGTATTCACGATGAATGTTCTGCCTCGCAAGAACAGCGCCGCAATAAAAATCGGAATGTCCATCAAGATCATCGAGAGCGCCGGAGGCACATCCAGCAAATATTTTCCCAGCAGGGCCAAACCGACAAATCCGCCTTCGGACAAGCCGTTCTCAAAATTAATATGATAATACGCAAATGCCAATATAAACGTACCGAACAACATCGTTATCCATGACTTGACGTCAATCTTCCAACCAGTCCATTTCCTCATTCGGAATCCCTCTTATCGTAGTTTGGTTGACCTTACAGCCACACCCTACGCCAAAGAAGGTCCTGGAGGACTTCATCCTTCGCATCATCACACGCTTCTTTCGTAGGGTTGTGGGCCGTAAACCGACGCTCCACGAAAGAAGCTAAGTATAAGAGAGATCATAACGTTTCCAAATCGTCCTTGGGGAATTCGTCCTTCGGGAACACATGGTATCCTGATCCTTTCTGTTTTTTATCTAATTTTATTATAACACAGACTCCATGATGACTAAACAGCCTGCTCCCGGTAAATATTAAATTATCCCGAAAGTGTGATAATTTTCATTGCGTTTTCTCTGAATTCACATTTCGGAAATTTTTAATGTGACCGAACTCACAATTCTGCTGTAATTGGGCTGCCTATACTGATTACGTAAAGGAATATAGAATATGCTAAAAGAAAGAGGGTTTGATCGTGTTAGATGCCAAAACGATTGAAGTAATCAAGTCCACCGTTCCGGTGCTTGAAGTCCACGGACAGACCATTACCAAACAATTCTATCAGATGATGTTCAAAAACCATCCCGAGCTGCTTAACATCTTCAATCACGCCAATCAGCGTCAAGGCAAACAGCCTACCGCTCTGGCGAACGCCGTTTACGCGGCGGCCGCCCACATCGATCGGCTGGAGGAAATTCTCCCGGTCGTTCGCGGGATCGCCCAAAAGCACCGCGCACTGGGCATCCTCCCGGAGCATTATCCGATCGTCGGAGAAAACCTGCTTGCGGCGATCAAGACCGTGCTCGGCGACGCCGCGACGGACGAAATTATCGATGCCTGGGCCAAAGCCTACGGCGTTATCGCGGATGTGTTCATCGCGGTGGAAGCGGAAATGTACAAAGAAGCCGAGCTGAAAAAAGGGGGCTGGCGCGGCTGGCGCCGTTTCGTGGTGGACCGCAAAGTCAAGGAGAGCGACGTGATCACCTCCTTCTATCTGAAGCCCGAAGACGGTCAGGAGATCGCCGACTATGAGCCCGGTCAGTATATCACCGTTCGCGTCAAACCGGAGGGTCAGGAATTCACGCATCTCCGCCACTACAGTTTATCGGCGGCTCCCGGCCAGCCTTACTACCGGATCTCGGTCAAGCGCGAAGATACTATCGGCGATAAGCCTGCCGGCATTGTATCCACTTATTTGCACAACCGGATTCAAGAGGGCGATCTACTGGAAATCAGCGCTCCGGCCGGAGATTTCACGCTGGACCAAAATCAAACCTTGCCGGTTGTGCTGCTGAGCGGCGGGGTTGGCTTGACACCGATGGTCAGCATGCTGGAAACGCTGCTTCAGAAAGGCGGCAGCCGTAAAGTAACTTACATTCACGCCGCCCGCTGCGGCAGCCACCACGCCATGAAGGACCATATCGACCGGTTGGCCCGGGAGCATAGTGATCGGCTCACCGCCTATCATATTTATGAGACGCCGGCTCCGGGCGAAAGCTGCAACAAGACCGGTTACATCGACCTGCCTTGGCTCCAATCGGTCGCGGGCCCCGAAGCGGATTTCTATTTCTGCGGTCCCGTTCCCTTTATGCGGGCGATCAACCGCGCGCTCAAGGAATGGGGCGTGCCGCAGGAACGGATTCATTTTGAATTTTTCGGACCGGCGGACAGTCTGGAGAATGAATTGAATTAAGCGCCAAATTAAACAACCCCGGGAAAGATCCGCAAGGGCGGTTCTTTCCCGGGGTTGTTTTATTGCGAGGCCGCGTGCTGCCGCAGCAGCCGGTTCACGGTTTCGCGCCGGACACCGATCAATTGCCCGATTTCCTCCTGGGTCAAGTATTCCGTCAGCGGTACGCCATGAGCGTGTTGTCCCAGCCATTTGGTGAGCAATTCCAAACGCTCCGCCGGGGTACCGACGGTCAAATGATCCAGTCGTTCCTGCATAAACCGGACTTTCTCCTGAAGCAGCCGCGCGATCTCCAGCGGCTTCTTCGGATCCTCCTGCAATTCTCTGTACCATTCCTGCGCCGGGATGGCTTCCACCTCGCTGCGCATCAGGGCAATGGCCGTTCCATGTGTCTCTTTTGGCGAAATAAGAGAATGATGGGGAACCGTTTCACCGGGATACAAAATATTGAACAGAACCATATTGCCGTTCTCATGCAGCCGGGTTACTTTAAACAGGCCGCTCTTGATATGGTACAAAAACAGCCCTTCATCACCCTGGCGAAATAAGATTTCTCCTTTATGCAAAATCATGTCATCGCTCCATTTCCCGTAGACACTATCACTTATCATTATAGCAAAAAATATAAATGTCTTCCTCCCGCCTTTCCCTATTCTTGCCTCTTAAATGCGAACAACCCGGAGCCCTTGCGCTCCGGGTTGTGGTATGGCTGAACGCTTCATTCCTTAAGCGATTGTTCCCACAGGCCCTGCTTGTTTCTCCAAGGCTCGTAGCTATGAACCGCAATGCCGGCAAAGGAGGAATGATCCTTCATCAGCTTCACCAGTCTATTCATTTCTCCGATCAGAGAGACGAACGGTTTTTCGTGAAACGACACGCCCGGCCCTTCCTTGCTCTGCCCAACCTCGACTCCGACCCATACCTGTTTCTTCTTGCGGTCTCCTTCCTCCAGGGTCGCCCGGGCCGCCTGATAGATCCGGTCCGCCTCATCCCGATAGGACATGATGGCCACATAGTCAAACTTTTCCAGCATCCACTGGTTTAGCCGTGTTTTGGATCCGGGATAGTTCATATCGTTCAACCAGAAGGGAACAGCGGCGCCAATTTCAAAATCGCTGCCTTTGCCCGCTTCGATCCAGACCCGGATATTTTCCACCCACTGCTCAACGATGGATGCCTTGCGCCGCTCCCAATTATCCAGCAGGTAAGGTTCCACATCGAACTGTATGCCGGCGAACTTTTCCTCCGGTGCCGCTTTCCGGTTGTACTCCTTAACCCATTCGAGGAATTTATTCGCTTCTTGCTGGTATTTTTGCAAGGCCCATTCCGGCTGTCCATTCAACGCATGAACCTCCAAGCCCTCTGAGGAAGCCAGACGTACGAAGTCCCGGTAACTCTCCTCTTTCACGTCCCCGCTGATTTGCAAAAAAATAACTTCTATGCGCTGCTTTTTGGCAAAATGAATGATATCTTCGCCGTTTTGCTGGATCAGCTTCGTATTCCAAAGCCAGGTTGCCTTGGCTTCCGAGGGGGAAGGACGGATGACGAGCAGAAGAAGGGATAACGCGATCCCTCCGCACAGGATCCAAAGCCGTCTTCTCCGGTTCGCTCCAGCGTTTTTCATTTTCATCACCGCCTTCCGTGTCTACGCAAACCCCTTATCCGACGATCAGAGCCTCGCTCGTTTCAGCCACCGATTGTACCGAATGGCCGATTTTGTAAATGTGCGGCAGGCGGAAATCGCGGAATGCGTTGCGCGTATCCACGATCGGCACGCCGAGGTTAGCGATGGCTCCGTAATCCAAGTTGCTGTGGTTGGTCACCAGCACAATGCAGTCGTACGATTTGAATTTTTCCAGGTCGTACGCCACGCTTGGCACACTAATTCCGTGTTTGTCGCGGAAGCTCGTCGCGTAAGGGTCGTAGTACTCCACTTTCGCCCCGCTGTCCTTGTAAAGTTCATAAACCTCCAGAGCCGGCGACTCGCGCAGGTCGCTGATATCCGGTTTGTAAGCCATCCCCAGGATGAGGATGTTCGATTTTTTGATCGACTTCGCGTATTCGTTCAAAATTTTGGATGTTTTGTTAACTACATAATATGGCATATTGTCATTGGTCGATTGAGCCAATTCGATAAACTGGCTATAGAAGCGGAAGCCTTTCGCCTTCCAGGACAGGTACATCGGATCCAACGGAATGCAATGCCCGCCGATTCCCGGCCCCGGATAAAACGGCATGAATCCAAACGGTTTGGTTTTCGCCGCGTCGATCACTTCCCAGATGTCGATGCCCATCCGGTCGCACATCATGGCCATTTCGTTAATAAAGGCAATGTTGACGCTGCGGAACGTGTTCTCCAGAAGTTTGGACATTTCGGCCACTTTTGGCGAACTGACGGGAACGACCGTTTGAACATACTTGCTGTAAAGCGCCGTGCCCAAAGCCAGGCAGGCTTCCGTCGTTCCTCCGATTACCTTTGGCGTATTGAAGGTATTGAATTTCGTATTCGAAGGATCGACACGTTCCGGGGAGAAGCAGAGGAAGAAATCCTCGCCCACGACATACCCCAGCTTTTCCAGCTCCATCTGGATCAGTTCTTCCGTCGTTCCAGGGTAAGTCGTGCTTTCCAAGGTGATCAGGATGCCCTTCTTCATGAAACGTTTGATTTGCTCCACAACCGTTACAATATAGGAGGTATCCGGATCCTGATTTTCGCTGAGCGGAGTCGGAACGCAGATACTGATCGCATCAATCTCACGCAGGGAAGCATAGTCCGCCGTTGGCTTGAACCGTCCCGTGGCCAAGACTTCGCCGAGAGTTTCGTCAGAAATGTCATGAATATAAGATTCCCCGCGATAAAGTTTGTCGACTTTGGCGGCATCCAGGTCAATACCCACTACACGAAATCCTTGCTTCACCATTTCGACAGCCAGAGGAAGGCCGACATACCCAAGACCTACCACACCCAAAACTGCGTTTTTCGATTCGATGGCTTCCAGTAATTTCTGATATTGATTATTCACTGCTCCAACCTCCATTTTTGTCTATATAGATTTTTATTTTAACTTTTGGGAGTACAAAGCTTGCGGATCCATTCTCAACGAATGCAGCGAACGGCGAATACGGGCATCCAGTTCCACAGGTGAAAACGGCTTGGTGATATAATCGTCCACTCCGTTTTGGAAGCAAAGGCTAATCGTCTGCTCCACCCTTTGCTCGGTCAAGACTACGATTCTCGGCACCACGGGAACTTGCAGCTGTTGAATATGATGTATATAGGGCAGACCGTCGATACCATAAAGATTAAGCTCCGTCAGGACCAAATCAGGCTTCCAGGACTCGATCATTTCCAGGGCGGACAAGCCGTTGTCGGCCACCGCGGTTTCGTAGCCCTGCATCTGCAGGCGAATTTCCAGAAACTCGCGGACTGTCGCATCCCCCTCAACAATCAAAACGCGGCTGCGCATGGTTTTCATTTCCTCACGGGTAAAAATGTGGATTTCCCCGGAAGCCTGATGCTTCACCGAGTCTTCCATCTTAATCAGCACTTCCTGCGTGAGTTGCTTTTTCTCGGGAAAGCTCGTCAGGGTTATCCGCGCATTCAAATCCGGAATGCTCTCCTGCAGCCGCTGTTTGAGTAGCAGCCCCTGAAAGTGCACCGCGTCCAGCGTCTGCCCCGGGAAAAGGATGAACAGGGAGCCCGGCTCTTCGCCGCCCCAGAGCTTGTGGTTCACCCCGGGTTGGGATTCCAAAATGCCACGCACTTGCTTCTCCAAGTAAGATGGCCCGCCTGCGCAAGAAATGAACAAAATCCCGTTGGTTTCATAGGTCGCTTCCTTTACGCTTTGCTCGATGTCCATATATAAGCTGGTCTGCTCTTGCTTACTTTGCAATGCCGTATTCAGCATCTCTCATCCCGCCTTCTTTCTATAATAGATTTTTGTCTCAGCCAAGGATTTGGCCGGTTCTGACCTCTGCATCAACTCCCTTCAGGGAATGCGGATTACGCCGGTTTGGCCTTGTCGCTCTTCTCTTGCCAGCTTTGCCGGGTCATCGTCCCCCAGGAGTTGTTGTTGCGCAAATATTGAATGTGCCCTTGAATCCGCCACAGCCCGCCGAGCTGGGCGTATCCGAAAAATTTAAACATGGAATAAAGCATCATCCGAACGAGGTCGGACAGCTTGCGAAACCGTTTGAAAGCCAATTCCTCCAGCAGCAGCGCCCCGATACTGAGCAAATAGCCGCTGAGGAAGTTGATCAGCCAGAAAACCGCGAGTACTCGCCAATGCGTCATATCCATCATCGTGTAACCGATCAGTGCCAGAAGACCCGTAATCTTGAAGTAAGGGTTCAGCGCCTCAAAAATAATGTTGTAAGGCATCGTCAGCAGGCCCATCACCTTGTACCTCGGATTGAACGCCATGTCGTAGTTTTCGATCATATTTTTAAGATTTCCCCGGCCCCAGCGTTTGCGCTGGTTGGAGAGAATCCGGTACGTGTCCGGAGCTTGGGTCCAGCAGACCGCCTCCGGACAGAAGGCGACGCGGTATTTCAGTTTGTTTTCCAGCATATAGCGGTGCAGCTTGATAATAATGTTCATATCCTCTCCGGGATATCCGCCCCGGTAGCCCCCGACCGCAATGACGTAATCTTTGCGGAAAAGACCGAAGGCGCCGGACACGATGATCAAGCCGTTGATAGAGCTCCAGCCGATCCGGCCGCCAAGGAAGGCCTTGAGGTATTCGACCGCCTGGAACATCGGCCACATTTTACGCGGCAGCGATATTTCCTTGACCGCCCCGTTCTCGATCACGCAGCCGTTTGCGATGCGAACATCGCCGCCGATGGCCACGGTTTCTTCCGGGTTCTCCATATACATCCGCGCCATCCGGATCAAGGCGTCCTTCTCCAGCAAGGAGTCCGCGTCAATGGAAGAAATCAGCGGATAGTGGGACAAATTAATGCCTGCGTTGAGCGAATCGGCCTTGCCTCCGTTCGGTTTATCAATTACATACAGATGCGGATACTGAGGATTGTGATAGACCGCTTTAATCGGCTGGCAGTCGATCGAGTTTCGCATCTCCGGATTCGGCAGCAGCTCAAGCCCGAATTCTCTCCGCAGCACGCCGAGCGTATCATCGCTGGAGCCGTCGTTGATGACGATGACCTCATAGGTCGGGTAATTCAGGGTCATTAGACATTTCACATTTTCAATGACCGTCAGTTCCTCGTTATACGCCGGAACCAATAGAGAAATGGACGGCACCAGCTCGGACCCGGAAAGCGTATTGTACTTGGAATACGCCGCCCGACGGAAAATCGTCATAATATTGCGGAACGAAAAAGTCATGATCGAAAAATAGAGTACATTTACGGTCATCACGTAGTACGTCGCAAATAGGCCGTAAATGAGCAAGATATCCCTAAGCAGTATAATCCCCTCCGACCGCTGCGACCTGCCGAACCGGCTTTGCGTCGGCAACGCCGAAATACCGTTCGTACAGCAGCTTCTTTTTGTTGTGGGCAACCATCTGATCCAGCTTCTGATGTTCGCCCTCTTGCGCCATCGTCTTTTCCACATAATACAAAGCGGTTTCGCGCTCGACCCCGGAACCGTGCTTAGCGATTTGGCACAGCACCTCAAATCCGGTTTCACCCAGCTTGGCCAAGCTTTCCGCACTGTTGTTGCGCACCCGCCAATGCGGATCCTGCAGAGCCGTACGGAGCAGCGGCATGCTGCCGGCGGCATGCATATTGCCCAGCGCTTTGGCTACGGCGGCCCGCACTTCCCAATCCGTGTCCGACATCAATTGACGGATCGTTTCGTCCTTCAGAACGGGATTAGAGCTTAAATAAAGTTTGACCGCGCTTGCCCGTACCTCTTTCTCCTCGGCTCCGACCAGACGGTCCAGCGAAGGGACAACCTCTGGCACGGCCTGCCCCCACATGGCGACGAGCGCCACTTTGACAAAGTCTTGATTGTCGTCATCCAGCAGCTTCAGCAGAAGCCGGCTGGCATCCAGGCTCGTTTCCGTCAGGATATCCGCCGCCAGATTATGAATCGGCTTGCCGTGCCGGAGCAGATGCTTCAGCATCTCCGTAAGCTGCTCCTCGCGTTCCGCGCACTTGGCGATCGAGCGGGCGATCACGATCGACAGCGGGCTGTACTTTTGCTGCTCCAGCATGAGCAGCATTCTCGGCACGGCTTCCGCCGCCCGCATTCCGCCGAGGCGGTAAGCCGCCGCGATCCGCCGGCCGTAGAGCAAGCTGTCCAGGAGCTGGATATCGTCGTCGACGAACCCCGCATCATGACACAGCTTTATCAGCTTGTCGCGCAAATCGCCTTTCAGCTGCTCGATCCATTCCATCAGCCTTTGCTGAATGACCCGCCGTTCCAGTGGGGTCAGCTTGCCCGGAGGCAGCGGCAATTCGGAAACCCCGTTCAAGTGGGTTTGAACAAATCTGAAATATTCCTGATGTTTCTGCAGATACATCTCCGTCTTCTTTGCCGTGCGGATCGCTCTGATCCGGCTCCAGAACAACGTCAGTATCCCTGTGAGAATTAATCCTAGGCAACCGTAAACGAAATAGATCGCTACGGTAAGGTGCGAATACATAAAGAATAGCTCCTCCTTCCTGATACAAGCACGATGGTCTGTGTCGTCATAGCTATGGGGATCTGTGATCCGGCAGAGTTTCGTAAAACTCCTTCAAAGCATAGTAGCCTGACTTTAAATGCTCCGTATATTTGACCGTTTCCCAAGGGGACCAAGTATATTTCGGCTGTCCGCCCAGATCAAGCGTTCCGCTTGCGCCTCCCGGCCAGGATACGTTTCCGCTGGCCCGGTCTTTGATCCACGGAACGAAGGTAATGCCTTGCGTTTTCGTCGTGGCGAAGGTGCGGTCTTTCTTAAGCGGTCCGTAATCGATCACCTGCAAAGAGCTCGGATCCGCGAAGCCCAGCAGCATCCATGGAATGCGCAGCTCTACCTCATTGCCGCTGTATTGCCATGAAGTCAGCGAGTTGAACGCATCGCTGTTCCGGTCCGATGTGCCCCTAAACAGCTTGCCGACCGTCATATCCTTGAACGGGTTGGCAAAGCGGGTATCGGGAGGCGTCATCGTCAAACTCACCGCCAGTTTCCATGGCTGGAACTGTTTCTTCCGTTCCGCAGTCGGATCCTCCAGCATCCAGTAACCGTATCGACCGTATAAGCGCTGGTGGAAATCGTAGCTCGGAGCTACTTTCACCTGGGTTTCTTCGTCCGCCCCGACCACGATCATGCCTTCCAGACCTTCGCTCAGCGATTTGCCGGGCAGTTCGGTTACCGGCTGGTCGCCGCCGGGCAAAATATCAGTGCCCAGGTACACCTGACTGCTTTTCGGATCAAACGGCTTTTCCAGCGTCATGCCCACATAAACGTAAGCTTCGTCATGCGTTACGCGGAGCTGCTTCATGCCGGGGGCAGGATTTCCCCACGACTTAACTTCCCCTTCGCCCAAAGCGGCCCAGTCGTTCAAGTTACCGTCGATGACAATTTGGTCCTCTTTGCCGGGTCCCAGCGACAGCAGACCGAAAAGTTTTTCGTTGGTCAGCACGTTCAGCCAGTACGAGCGCCGGTCTTCCGGAATTTCAAAGCGCATCGTGTTCCACGTTTTCTTAAACCATTCGTCCTGCCACATGAACAGAATCGCACCCGCATACCCCTCATCGTAGATGTCCTTGGTCAAAGACACGTTGATTTCGCCCTGCTCCTCCTCACTGTGGCCGCCCTGATTTCGTCCGCCGCGGCCCAAGTGCGATACGCCGAGCGAAGAAGGAACACCGTATTCCGTAACCATGACCGGGATATCCTTGTAATGCGCCTTCAATTGCTTCAGATACGCCTTGTACGTGTTATAATCGTTCCCCTCCGGAATCGTCTCCAGCGTTTTATCAAGGTGGAAGAAATCCGGATAGTACGGGTAGACGTGATACGCCGCAAAGTATCCCGCTTCCCAGTGGACCGGCTCGATTTTCGTCGCATC
Organism: Paenibacillus sanfengchensis; assembly: GCF_036864765.1. Taxonomy (NCBI): domain Bacteria; kingdom Bacillati; phylum Bacillota; class Bacilli; order Caryophanales; family Paenibacillaceae; genus Paenibacillus; species Paenibacillus sanfengchensis. Next base: position 50,409 of record NZ_JBAGJC010000005.1, read on the forward strand.
GACGCTGGCCAGATCCTCTTCGAACAGCGGTTCCCCCGGATGCTTCAGCACGTCCGTCGTCACCCAGTTAGTAAAGGTGATCGGGTGCTCCCAATCGTATTTTTTCTCCAATTGGGCCGTATGGTCAACCAGTTCGGCGAGCCAGCTTTCGAACGGACTTGCATCCGCCTTGGCCGAAAAGTGCTTGCCTTTGTAAGGTTCCGTTCCCGCATGCACTTTGTTGGTATTGTCGACCATCTCGGGATCCCATTCGGTTCCGATGTGCCAGCCCATCAGAAAAGGACCTGCGTTGGCGGTATATTTTCCTCCCGATTCTCCGGGAACCGGGTCGATATTCAAATCGCCGTATACCGCTTTGACCGCCTTTTCGATCTCCTTGTGGAATTTTTCCTTAATCCCCGGATTGTACGCGTCCTGCAGCTCGATCAGCTGTTCCTCCGGAGACCAGATTCCCTGTATAAAATACAACGGGTCGTCTACTTTATCCCGGTTGTATTTCACCAGCGACTTATAAAACACCGGATTGTGTACCGTATAAATCCGGATAACGTTGGCGCCCATATCGTCAATTTGCTGGAACCAACGCAGATAATCCTCTTCGGTGATCGGGAATTCTCCCGGAAAATGCCCGGGAACCGTCGCGCCCAAATTAACGCCCTTTACGAAGATCTCCTTCCAGACCCCGTCGCCCCGGTATTCCATGAACTTGTCTCCCGAGGTTTGGAATTTCATGTTAGCCCCATCGGAAGTGGCGGAGCTGACAGGGATCGGCGGCTTCATCCATAAGTATAAAGCAATCCCCCCGGCGATCAGGGCCGCGCCGAGCGCAATCCAAATGGCTAGCCTTTTTCGCGCTAATCTTGTCATCGGTCCTTAAGAGATCAAATAAATCGCTGACCCCTTTTTTTCACCTCGCTATCTTTTTGTATGCAGGCGATGATCAGTACGGTCCCTCACACACCTCCACTCCTGAAATTACTTCTATCATTACCCAAGTGAACATGGAATGTAACTAGGCTGATGGAAGTGTTTTGTTTTTGGGTCCTTTCCGGGAAAACCGCCGCGTCTTTGGCACCTATTTCCCAAAATTAGGAATCCCCCTGTCCCAACCGCCTGCCTGGTTTGTTCGTGAAAACACTTTTGAAAACCCCTACATTTCATGAGATATTTCCAAACGATTGTTTTCACGAGAAGTAGCCTGAGCCTTTTCGCCCTAGTTAGACGCAACAAATAATTCGAAGTTTCGCTCTTTTTTTACACGCATTTCCATAAAGGTTACAAAATTGATACCTAAGTCTTAGCTGAAAATCGCATAATACCGCGGATTTTTGCAGGTTTGAAGTTTACAGTCCATGTGATAAAAAGCATACCTTGGTCCCATTTTAGGCCCTTTGGTTGATTGACCCACCTTCACCCCATTTTCGGTCGATCTGCATTTTATCCGGATTAGCGACTTCCTTCCCAGATTTGCAGAGGACTTCATTCCCGTTTTTTTCTTTCTCTGCGCCTCCTGCTCCAATCCCTGGACAAAAAAAGAACAGCCCTTTGGCTGTTCAAAGTTCTTTTCCGTTTCTTCTCCCGTTGTCATTCCGCCGAAACGATATCCGTAAACGCGATCCATTCCACGTCCTTACCCGTATTCAGCCGGAAACGGCGCTCCCCCGGCCGCACTGCCTCCACAACTCCCCGGACCCGCCGGCCCTCGAATTCTCCGTAAAGCTTCAAGCCAATCTCTCGATGCTCTCTTAACGACCGGGCAATCCGCCGGGAAATTTCCTCCATCTCCTGCTCATCCAATAGGACACGCGCATGTCGGTGTAATCTGCGGTTATATTCTAAAATCGCTTCTTTATGCTCGGGGAGCATCATTCTCGACGACTCCCACAGCCCGTTGCCGTGCAGCTTTCCTTTCACCGGTAATGCCCTCCTATCTTGCCGGCCCGATCCCGGGCCTGGCCTGGTGCGGTCAGGGAAACCGCCCGCAATATCGCCGATTCCCCGTATTTCCGTTTGATTTCATCCGTGGCCTTCTCCAAAGCCTGATATTTGGGGCGCTCGTCAAAAAGCAGCAGCTGATACTCATCGTCCCGCACCAGCCCCGACAGGGTCACCCCCACCTTCCGCACGGGCTGGCCGTCCCAATGTCGGCGAAAAAGGCTCATCACCGCAGGATAAATCTGGTTGGTGATATTCGTCGGATCCCCCAGCTTCATCTGGCGGGAAAATCCCGTCGGATGATCGAAATCCGCTCCCCGGCAGCCCACGCTCACTACGCCGCCCATGTACCCCTTGTCACGGCAGCGCCGGCAGACAAGCTCGGTCAGCTCCAGGAGCGGGACCGCAATTTCCCGGAGCGTGTGGTAATCGCGAGGCAGCGTCATTTCATGGCCGACGGATTTCTCGCCCTGGTGGCTGCCCGGATTCACAGGCGAAGGGTCGATCCCGTTGGCGATGCGCCACAGCACTTCGCCGTTTACGCCCCAGCGCTGCCGCAACCGGGATAGCGGCGTCGCCGCAAGCTGTCCGATCGTGCGGATGCCCATCCGCTGAAAGTGGCGCTCCATCCGGGACCCGACCATGAACATATTCCGGATCGGCAGCGGCCAGAGCTTCTCCGGCAACTTTTCTTTAGACAGAACAAAGATGCCGTCCGCATTTTTTTTGGCGAAATTATCACAGGCCATTTTACTGACTGCCTTGTTATAGCTAATGCCAAACCGGGTATATACCCCCGTCCTTCTCCGAATCTCCTCCTGAATTTGGCGGGCCAGCAAGATGGGATCGCCGAACAAGGCAAGACTCCCGGTAACATCCAGATGCTGCTCATCGATGCTGTAAGGCTCAACCAGGTCCGTGAACTGCTTCATAATGTCCGTAATCTGCATCGAGACCTGGATATACCGCTCCATCCGCGGCCGCATCACGACAAGGTCCCGGCATTTAGCCAGCGCCGTGCCCAGCGTTTCGGCCGTCGTAATCCCGTACTGCTTGGCTTTGGGGCAGGCCGCAAGCACGATACCGGAGCGGCGCTCCGGATCCCCGGCGACGACCAGCGGGCGGTGCTTGTATTGGGGGTGGTCCGCTTTTTCCACGCTCGCATAAAAGGACTGGCAGTCTCCCAGCATCACGATTCGCTCGTCCGCCTTCATGACCCTATCCCCATCTCCGCAATGTCAATGCCCAAATAAGCGCAAAACCGCTGCAGCATCTCCGCTCTGATGAGCCCCCACAGCATAGAAAATTCATAATGGTAGCCCCGGCAGAGATACCGCGCTTCCATTCCCAATGAAGTACGCCGTTCTTCGTATACCTTCATCCCGTGTTCCCTCATTCCTTTCCGGGCTTGGGCCAAGTCGGCGGTAACCGCCTCCTGCAACAGCCGGATCAGAACACCGTAGACCTCCGGCATTTTCAAGCCCGCCCTGCCCATCGCGATCCGGTCCCGCTCCAGCACATCCAGCATCAGGGGGAGCAGCAAGTAGTCCTTCACGAATTCCGCCTCTTCCGGCGTTTGCCAAGGAATTTTCTTCATGCGTCCCCACTCCTAACAACCCATCCCATACTTTCACCTTCCATAAGAACGTTTGTTCTTATTATATTCATAATACGAACAAACATTCCCTTTGACAACAGGTTATTGCTGGATATAAAGCAGGGAACTGGGGCTACAGACAATACGCATAAAAAAAGCCGAGAACCTGTTGTCCTCGGTTCCCCGGCCTTTGTTTCTCTCCCCGCTAATCAGTGAGCGGTCAAAATAAGCGGTCCATCTGCGGTCAGCGCCACGGTATGCTCGTACTGGGCCGAAAGTTTGCCGTCCGCCGTCCTGGCCGTCCATCCGTCCGCATCGATTGATATCCGGAAAGTTCCTTCGTTGATCATCGGCTCGATCGTAAAAACCATGCCTTCCTTGAGCCGCACGCCTTTTCCGGCGACCCCGACATGCTCGTAGCTCGGCTCTTCATGCAGCGAGCGGCCGATCCCGTGGGCCAGAAGGTCGCGGACTACGGAATACCCGTGCGATTCCGCGTGCTTCTGGATGGCCGAGGTAATATCCCCGAGCCGGTTGCCCGGAATCGCCTGCGCAATGCCCAGCTCGAGGCATTCCTTGGTGACCTTGAGCAAGCGCTCCACGGCAGGACTGGGCTTGCCGATCGTATAACACCAGCAGGAGTCGCCGAACCAGCCGCCGTATTCCGCCACGATATCCAGCTTGAGCAGATCGCCTTCCTGCAGCGGTCTGGAGGACGGAAAGCCGTGAGCTACCACATCATTGACCGAGGCGCAGGTTTCCGCGGGGAATCCGTTGTAGCCTTTGGTAAACTGCTTGCCGCCCAATTTAATGATGTGCTTGGCGACAAAATTGTTGATCTCGAGCGTGGTGATGCCAGGCTCGATCAGTTTGGCGACCTCTCTGTGGCAATCGGCCACAATCTGGCTCGCCGCTTTCATTTCTTCGATTTCCCTGGGGGATTTCAACATAATCATTGCCTTCGCTCCACTCTACAAAAAATGAAATTCAAAATAAAAATCCCGCGATCTGGACCGCCTCGTCGCGCAGCGTCCCCCGGCGGAGTGGGGCCAAGGCGCAGCCGGTCAAAGCGGCGAGCAGCCATTCGGCCCGGCGGCCGGGATCCCCGCCGTCCGCCGCCGCTTGCGGGCCGGTGGGGAGGACGCCGAGAATCGCGGCCAACGGGCGCAGCACCTGCTCGCGGAAAGCGGCCGCGAGCCGCTCCGCCTGCGCTTCGGGAAGCGGGCGGAATTGCTCGCTCCCCAGGCGGCAGGCCAAGTAAAGGGCATGGTCGTCCGCCCAGGCCTGGAGCAGTTTGACGGCGAGGGCCCTCTGCGGCGGCTCCGCTCCGTTTGCGGCCGTGCGGGGGGCGGCCTGCGCGTCCGCGTAAAGGCCCCGCCCGGACACGGCCGGCGCCCGAGCGCCGCTGGCGGCGCCGGCCACAGGTAGCCCTGCCGCCAGCATCTCCTCCGCCCGGCTCATCGCCTGCAGCAGCAAATCATGCAGGAGATCGGTTTTATTTTTGTAATAATGGTAGACCGTTCCGTAGCCCAATCCGGCCTCAGCGGCCACATCGCGGATCTCCATCAGCAGGCCCCGATCGAGATAAACATCGGCCGCCGCCCTTAATATCTGCGACATCCGAAGGTTCCGGATCTGTTCGTTCTGTTCCTTCGTCCGAGGGGTCATGGATGTGTCACCACCTGCGTTTTATTTTCGACCTACTACCATGTCAATTTAAAAATACAACAAATCTTCTCTCTACGCAAGGGCAATTCTCCAACCTAACCTTCATTTTTACATGCCCATTAAATTTATCGTTCCCGCATCTCCGGTTAAAATCCCGTTAACGCACTACCTAACCTTTACACCGGACAGACCCATCGCCCCAATTCCCCTTACCTTCCGTTAATGAAAAATCAGCCGGAACATTCCGGCTGACCGAGTTTGCCGACAATGGCTTCGGCAAGAAGACATATGTTTGAAGTCTAGCGAAACATGCTCCACAGCCTGATCAAGTGGAGCGTGCTCTGCGGATCGATTCTTTGGGCCACAACAAATTGAACGATCTGCTCCTCCTGGACGCCGCTCAACCTTTCGTTCAGCAGCGCGGCTGCCGATTTGACCAGCCGGCGAACCTTGACACGATCCTGCAGGTCGGCTTTGGTCAACCCTTCCACCAGTTTTTTCACCCGCTCTTTGGTCGCCGGATTCTTCATTTTCAGCTTGACCCGTTCCACCAGCTGCGGACTGATTCCATATTGATGATAACTCAACGGCACTCTACACCTCCCGTCCCTCAAGGCCTTCTCTCTACTTATATGCGGGAATGGCTGTACATAGTGCCGAAAAAAACAGGGACGGCGTCCCTCCCTACTGCGTCGGATCGCAGACGAAAATACCACGCCCCTGATGGCGTGGTATTTTGGGGATTGCCGGGCTAATCGATCAGCTCGCCCTGCAAAATCTGCTCCCGCCGCAAAAACTCCCGCAGCGGTTCATACTGCGGCGACGTCCAGAAGGACGGGTCGCCGACCAGCCGGGCGGCATCGTCCCGCGCCGCCTCCAGCACGGCATAATCGCTGACCATGTCCGCGATTCGAAACTCCGGAACCCCGCTCTGCTTGGTGCCGAAGAAATCCCCGGGACCGCGCAGCTCCAGGTCCCGCCGGGCCACTTCGAAGCCGTCGTCCGTATCGGTCATGACCTTCATCCGTTCCTGACCGACCTCCGACTTCGGATCGGCGATGAGCACGCAATAGGACGCGTGCTCCCCCCGGCCTACGCGGCCGCGCAGCTGGTGCAGCTGCGACAAACCGAAGCGGTCGGCATCCATGACGATCATCAGCGTCGCGTTCGGCACGTCCACGCCGACCTCGACGACCGTCGTCGAGACGAGCAGCTGCACTTCGTTGTCGTAGAAGGCGCGCATCACTTCGTCTTTCTCCGCGGCCGTCATCCGTCCGTGCAGCAGGCCGACCTTGAAATCCGGGAAGGCCTGCTGCATGCCGACATACAGGTCGATGGCGTTCTGCACATCCAGCTTCTCCGATTCCTCAATCAGCGGACAGATGAGATAGGCCTGCCGTCCCTGCGTGATTTCCCGCGAAATAAACCCGAGGACCCGGTCCATCATCTCTTGCTTGACCCAGTAAGTCAAAATCGGCTTCCGCCCTTTCGGCCGTTCCGACAGGGTGGATACGTCCATGTCCCCGAAAGCCGTGATCGCCAGCGTCCGCGGAATCGGCGTGGCGGTCATCGTCAGCACGTCCGGATTGAAGCCCTTGCGCCGCAAGATGCTCCGCTGATTTACGCCAAAGCGGTGCTGCTCATCCGTGACGACCAGGCTGAGTGAACGAAAAAACACATCCTCCTGAATCAGCGCATGCGTGCCGACGACGATATCCGTCATGCCCATCTGCAGCGAAGCCAGCAAGTCCTTGCGCTTCCGTCCTGTCACGCTGCCCGTCAGCAGGCCGACGGTAATGCCGAACGGCTCGAACAACCGGGTCAACGAGCGCATATGCTGCTCGGCCAAAATTTCCGTCGGCACCATAAAAGCACCCTGGTGCCCGGATTTAACCGCCGCAAACAGCGCGATCGCGGCTACCACCGTTTTTCCCGAGCCGACATCCCCTTGCAGAAGCCGATTCATGCAATATGGCGAGCGCATGTCCTTCAGAATCTCCAGCTCGACCTTTTTCTGCGCATCCGTCAGCTCAAAGGGCAGGCTGCGCACGAATTCGCGCACGGTCGCATTGTCGACCTCATGCTTGACGCCGTCCATCCGCTCGTGGTTCATGGCCCGGTAGGCCTGGAGCTTCAATTGGAACAGAAACAGCTCCTCATAGACCATCCGGCGGCGGGCCTGCTGGCCTTCCTCGCTGTCCTGGGGCTGGTGAATCCGCTGGATCGCCCGGCGCCGGGCCATCAGATCATACTGACGCAGCAGCTCCGGCGGCAGATTCTCCGGAATCATCTCCCCATACTGCTGCAGTGCCTGCCCGATCGTTTTGCGCATCCACGCCTGTGTAATCTTGCCGCCGACGGAGTAGACCGGCTGCAGGCTCCCGCTTCGCATCGTCCCTTTATCCGGGAATTCCGATTCGGACACCGTCATCTGACTGCGCCGCAAATCCCATTTGCCCGTCAAAATAATATCCCGCCCCGCCGTCAGCTCGCTCCGCAGGAAATGGCGGTTGAACCACGTCGCCGTAAACATCCAGTCCTCGGCTACCATCTTGCAGGTCATTCTGGATTTTTTGCCGTAACGCTGCAGCACGGGGACGCCCATAATTTTGGCCTGGACGGTAATTTTATCCCCGTCCTTCGCCTCCGTTAAAGAGCGAAGCCGGTAGTCTTCGTAACGGAACGGATAATATTCGATCAAATCGTTCACCGTAAAGATGCCAAAGGCGTGAAGCTCTTCTGCTTTAAGAGCACTCACGCCGTTGACTTGCTTTACCGGGATGTCGTTTAAGTTCATCTAGATCCCTCGCTTTAACAACCCTGATGCATGATATCCCGCGAAGGGTCACGCTCCATCCGGGGTTCTAGGCCGGCCACACGAACACGGCCACGGTTCCCGGTCCCACATGGGTGCCGACCACCGCTCCAATGCTTGTGCGGACTACCTCATGCAATGTAAAGTGTTCGGACATCAGCCGGATGATCTCCTCGGCCCCTTCCGGGTTTACCGCGTCGCAGACCGCGATATGAACATCCTTGTGATCACCAAAGTCCTTTTTGAACAGCTCGATCACGCGGGATACCGCCTTTTTGTGACCCCTGACTTTGTCGACCGCATAAATAATGCCTTCCCGGTCTACCGACAAAATCGGCTTAATGTTGAGCAGCGTTCCCAGAATGGCCGCCGCCTTTCCGATCCGGCCGCCCTTCTGCAAATATTCCAGCACATCCACCAGAAAATACAATCTGCGTCCTTTGCCGACGCGTTCCACCTCGGCGCGGATTTCCTCGGCGGTTGCGCCCTGCTTGGCCATCCGGGCGGCCAGAACGACCTGAAGGCCGAACCCGTATGTCGCGCACAGCGAGTCGATGACCGTGATATCGGCCGGCTCCCCGGCCTCCTCTTCCAGCATTTCCTTGGCCAACCGGGCCGACTGGTACGTTCCGCTCATGCCGGAAGAAATATGGATCGAAATGATCGGGGAACCGGGGTGCTTCCGCATCAGCTCCCGGTATACCTCAACATACTGGGACGGAGAGGTTTGTGAAGTCGTCGGCAGTTCACGGGACTTGGTAAGTTTATCGTAGAACTCCGAGGCGGTAATGTCGATGCCTTCCAGATAGGACTCGTCTCCAAAGGCGAGCCGCATCGGCACGATGTGAATCCCATATTCCTCCACCATGCTCTTTGGAACATCGGCCGTACTGTCGGCAACGATAACAGCCTGCTTCAAATAGAATCCCCCTCTTCTCTTTCCCCGCCTTAAGATTCGACAGAGAACAGATAATAATAAATCGGCTGGCCGCCGTTGTGTACTTCTACTTCAACATCGGGATAAGTATCATGAATCCAGGCGGAAAGAAGTCCGGTGATTTCCGGAGTGGCTTCTTCCCCGACCAGAATCGTAACGATTTCGTCTCCGCCGGCCAGCATTTTCGCAAGCAGCGCTTGGCTTGTCTCCAGCAGCCCTTCCTCCGTGCTTACAATTTTGGAATCCGTAATGCCGATATAATGGCCCGCGGTAATTTCCAGGTCGTCGAACACCGTGTCCCGCACAGCGTAAGTGACTTGTCCCGTCTTTACATGCTGCACGGCGCGGATCATATTGTCCGAGTTGCTCTCGGCGCTCTCCTCTTCCTGGAAGGCAAATGCCGCGGCAATTCCTTGCGGAATGCTTTTGCTCGGAATGACCGTCACGCTGCGCTCCCCTTCCAGCAGATCTCTGGCTTGTTGCGCCGCAAGCACAATGTTGGAATTGTTGGGTAGGACAAAAATGTGCTGTGCCGAAATCGAATGAATGGCCTTCACGAAATCCTCGGTGCTCGGGTTCATCGTTTGACCGCCCGACAGAACGACGTCGACGCCCAGGCTTTTGAAAATATCCGTAATCCCTTGCCCGGAAGCCACGGCGATAAATCCATAAGGTGCGATCTCGTGGGCCGGCAGTTCGGCCGGATCATTTTCGCGGACCGGTTCGGCCGGGATTTCGGCAAACAGTTCCGGCATCGGTGCCGCATCCATCCCCGCGGTCAACAGATCGCGGTGCTGCTCGCGCATATTCAAAATGTGAATCTGCGTAATTTCCCCGTAGCGCAGTGCCAGATTCAGCACTTCGCCTGGCTCTTTGGAATGGACATGGACCTTGATCACTTCGTCATCGGCGATCACGATAATCGAATCGCCGTTCACTGACAGCGCTTTCCGGAACTGATCCTCATCGAAATTGCTCCCCGGTCCGGCGCCCAGCTTACGGTTGATGAAAAATTCCATATCGTATAAAAACTCGATATCCTCAGTATCCAATTGGGCTTGTGCGGACGCGTGATGGGCAGGATGGTTGACGGCCGCTGCCGGCGCCTCAACCGGGCGCGCCGGAGACAAGGCTCCGCTTGCCGCTTCCTGAGCAGGTATGTACGGCTGCACTTTGCCGGTCAATTGCTCCAGAAATCCCTCATAAATATATACCAGTCCCTGGCCGCCCGAATCGACGACGCCTACCTGTTTCAAGACAGGCAGAAGCTCCGGCGTGCTGGCCAGCGCTTCCTTGGCTTTGCCCAGGACTTCGGTCATCAGCTCGGTGATATCCGTGGTGCGACGGGCATAAAATACCGCATGCTTGGCGGCTTCCTTGGCCACGGTAAGAATCGTTCCTTCCACCGGCTTCACCACCGCTTTATAAGCGGTATCAACGCCGTTTTGCAGAGCTGCGGCAAACTGAACAGTATTCAGTTCATCGTAAGCGGCAACGGAACGGCTGAAACCGCGGAATAACTGGGAAAGAATAACCCCTGAATTTCCACGCGCGCCCATCAGCAACCCTTTGGACAAAACGCCCGCCCGGCTGCCTACGCCGCCCGTTCCGTTATTTTTCAGCTCGGCCACGCCGGCTGTCATCGTTAGATTCATATTGGTCCCGGTATCCCCATCGGGAACCGGAAATACGTTCAGGGAGTTGACATGCTCGGCATGCCGGCTCAAACGCTCCGCCCCGGCAAGGACCATGGCGGTAAAATCTGTTCCATTAATAGAACGCTTACTCAAGAGAATTCCCCTTCCTAGCTTGATACACGTACGCCTTGAACGACGACGCCCACCTCGGCCACCTCAAGCCCGACGACTTCATTCAACACGTATTTCACTTTTTGTTGGATGTTGTGTGCTACCTCGGAAATTTTCGTGCCGTAACTGACTATAATATAAAGATAAATTGCCAATCGGTTATTATCCAGCTTGACTTCCACACCGCGGGCCAAGTTTTCGCGCCCCAGCAATTCGGCGATGCCGTCTTTAAATTGCTTTCGGCTTGCCATTCCCACGAGTCCATAACATTCCATGGCGGCCGATCCGGCGATAACCGCGATCGCTTCATCCGAGATATCGATGCGTCCATATGGAGTATCCAATTGTATAGCCACGTCTGCACTCACTCCTCCCTTGAAATTATTATGGACTAAACAATATTGTACTATAAGAATAAAGAGAAATAAATAAAAGATGGGAATAGCCCCGAAATAATGTTTGCGGATCGGTTGACGGAGCTTTTTTTACTATGATATTATATTTAAGTATTGTTTTATGAGGTTTCCTCTGCCTGTAGGCAGGGTCCAGGAAATCACCCGCCCTCACGGCCGGGTTGAACAATAACCGTGAACTTGATAATGAACCTTATTTCAAGACAGGTGTATTTGGAACAGGAGGTGTAATGAAATGTCTCGCAAATGCTATGTAACAGGCAAAAAGCCAAGCAGCGGTAACCATGTTTCCCATGCCAACAACCGTAACCGTCGTTCTTGGGGCGTGAACGTGCAAAAGGTACGGATCTTGGTAGACGGTAAACCGAAACGCGTATATGTCAGCACCCGGGCTTTGAAATCCGGTAAAGTGACTCGCGTGTAAGGCTCAAATAAGCATATAGACAAAAAGCACCTTTTCTAGTAGAGGTGCTTTTTTGGTGCTTCCCGATTTCTCTGATCCGTTTCAGGGATGCGCCTGCCCTAGTTTTTGTGAAACGTGTTCAAAACAGCCTTAACAAAACCTCCCAAAAATTTAGGCAGCTTGAATGTGTAAAATTTCATCGTTCACCCTCCCCATCATTCTCATGCCTTCACCCATATTGTATGTTTCGCGCCTCTTCCTCGTGTATTTTTTCCCGCAAAAAAAAGGCTACATGAGAACTCTGCTCATGTAACCCATTGTATGCGCTATGGCGCAGCCCTATTCCACTGGACAACTACTTCACCCGGTTTCTGATTTCCGCGATTGCCTCGCGCCGATCAGGCCGTCCGAATACCGCGTTTCCCGCAACCAGCACATCCGCTCCCGCTTCCGTCACGAGCGGCGCCGTTTCGGCCGAAATGCCGCCGTCGACTTCGATGCGCAAATGGTTCAGCCCCAGCTCCTGTTTCCAAGCGTGCAGTTGGCGGATTTTCCGCAACGTTCCCGGAATAAACGCCTGTCCGCCAAATCCCGGATTCACGGTCATGACCAGCGCCAGGTCGATATCCTCCAGCACCTCGCGAATCGCCGCGGCCGGTGTGGCCGGATTGATAGCTACGCCGGCTTTGACACCATGCTCCTTAATCAGGTGAATTACGCGGTGCAAATGCACGCACGCTTCGGCGTGTACGGTGAGCACATGGGCGCCGGCATCGGCAAATGCCGGAATGCATTGCTCCGGCTTCTCGATCATCAGATGCACGTCAAGCGGGAGATTGGTCAGCGGCGCAATCGCACCCATGACGAGCGGTCCGAACGTCAGGTTCGGCACGAAATGGCCGTCCATGACGTCGACATGAAGCCAATCCGCTCCTCCGCGCTCTACGTCGGCTACTTCTTCGCCGAGTTTGGCAAAATTCGCCGATAAGATGGATGGGGCAATATAGACATTGGACATGAAGCTAATACCTCCGTTTTTTGTCTTTCATCTCTTCATGGAACTGCACATAGTGTTCGTAGCGGCTTGAGGCGATGGCTCCCTCGGCGGCGGCTTCCCTTACTTTGCAGCCCGGCTCGTGAAGATGGCTGCAGCCCCGGAATTTGCACGCGTCCGCATAATCGTGGAACTCCCGGAAACAGGAGGACAGTTCTTCAATCCCGAGCTCCAAAAAATCAAGCTGGCTAAACCCCGGCGTATCCGCCACATACCCCCCGTTTTCAAGCTCGATCAGTTCCACATGCCGCGTGGTATGACGGCCGCGTCCCAGCTTCATGCTGATTTCGCTCGTTTCCAAGGAAAGGCCCGGCAGCATGGCGTTCAGCAAAGAGGATTTCCCCACGCCCGATTGTCCCGAGAACACACTGATTTCCCCGGCAAGGCTGGCCTTGACTTCCTCTGTCCCAAGCCCGGTCTTTGAGCTTGTAATCAGAACCTCGTAGCCGATTCGTTGGTACATTTCCTGCACCTGGGCGGTCAGATCCTGAATATTGCCGTCCTCCGATTCTCCCAGCAAATCTTCCTTGGTCAGGCAAATCAACGTTTTAAGGCCGGCATGCTCGATATGGACCAGGAACTTGTCCAGTAACTGCAGGTTCAAATCCGGTTCCTTCAAGGAAAAGAGCAGCACGGCCAGCTTCGCATTAGCGATCGGAGGCCGGATCAGCTCGGTTTCACGGGGCAAAATTTCATCGACTGTCCCCTCGCCGTTTTCGGTAGGCGAATATAGAACCCGGTCGCCTACCAGCGGGGACAAGCCCTTTTTCTTAAAAATCCCCCGTCCGCGGCACTGGATGGTTTCTCCGGGCGCCGCGGCGTCGGGCTTCACATAGTAATATCCGCTCAATGCCTTAACAATCAAGCCTTCAGGCATATAGGCTGGCCTCACTTTCGCGTCGATCTGCCTTATTTGTCTTTGTTGCCATTTCCCTTACCTCTTCCGTTTGCTTTGCCGCTATTCTTCTCAGCTTTGGCCAACGAATTGGCTTGGATCATGCCGGTGTCCGGAATGTCGTCCATCGGTTCCTCATATTCGGACTGTTCCTCCGTCTGCTCGCTTCCCGGAAGCGGCAGAACCGGCACGGTTCCCTGTTTGGCATCGATATAGGATACAGGATAAGCCTCCAGGAACGCCCCGTCACGGTATACCTTGACGACCCCGTCCTTGTTCGGAGCGAGGATCATATTCACCGACAGGTACTGCGGTTTGCCTACTTTCGTGGTCCCCATATCCTGATTCTCTCCCCGGGCGTCCTCGACGATCAGCCCGATTTTACTCATCTGGCCTTCGGCGGCGGGAGCGACCGGCACCTCAAAGGTATATTCGATCGCTTCAGGCGGGTAGCCCGAGCTGATGAACAGCGTCACTTCTTTGCCGGGCTCGACTTTTTCGTTAGGATTATACGGCCATTGCTCCACCACTTTACCGGCGGCAATTTCGTAGCTCTGCTTCTCCTTGATCCCGTCTTTCGCCAGAACGAGGCCTAGCTTCTTCAGTTCCGCTTCCGCCTGCTCCCGCGTCATATTTACGAGATTCGGCATAACCACCTCTTTCGGTCCCGAGCTGACTTTAAGTACGATACTTACTGCCTCCGGATCGTAATCGGTGTTGGCATCCGGACTTTGTCCGAACACTTTGCCGGCTTCCACCTCATTGTTCTGTTCCTCGACCTTGCTGATACGGTCTTCATCAATCCCCAGGCCGGTGAGTTCCGCGACTGCTTCCTCGTAAGTATAAGTGCCCCCCGTCAATGAAGGCATTTTCTTCGTCTCGATCGGCTTGGCCGTACTTACCGTGAAATCGAGAGTTGAGCCTTCCCTCACAATCGTTCCTTCGGGCTTGCTCTGTTCGTAGACGAATCCCTCGTTTACGCCTTCCTTGTATTCCCGTTTAATCGTGCCTACCGCAAGACCTGCGTCAGTAAGACGACTGCTCGCATCCTGTTCAGACATATTCAATATGCTTGGCACCTTGACCTCAGGAACGGTCACCATTTTGTTCACATACCAAGCAACGCCGAGCATGGCGATAAGTAAAATGACAGTAAGACTTATCCACAAGATGGCTTTTTTCTTGTCGGCGGATTTCTTGGCGGTATTTCGCGGCTCCTCCGGAGCCTGAGCGTCGCGCGATCGCTTCGTGCCTCCGGCAGCCGACGCACTTTGCGGCTTGATCGCCGGCACAATGCGCGTACTGTCCTCATCCTCCTCGTCGGAGAACGAGAGCTTGGACTCCAGCCGTCTTTCCGGCAGCAGGCAAGTCTCCAGGTCACGCAGCATCTCTTTCGCCGACTGGTATCGCTCGGCAGGGCTCTTGCGCATCGACTTCAGAATGATATTCTCCACGCTCTGCGGGATCATCGGATTGACGGCCCGTGGCTCGTCAAAATGCTCCTGAAGGTGCTTCAGCGCCACGCTGATCGGACTTTCCCCCAGAAAAGGAAGGCGGCCCGTAAGCATTTGATAGAGCACGATCCCCAGCGAATACAAATCCGATTTCTCCCCGGTAGCCACGCCTTTGGCATGCTCCGGCGAGAAGTAGTGTACGGATCCCACGACCGACCCGGTCTGGGTGATGGTCGCCGAGGTTACCGCGCGGGCAATCCCGAAATCCGTCACTTTTACGCGCCCATTTTTGCCGATCAAAATGTTATGAGGTTTAATATCACGGTGAATAATCTGGTTCTGATGGGCATGATCCAGCGCGTCCGCAATTTGCGAAGCGATCCGTACGGATTCTTCCACCTGCAGAGGCGCACGTTCCTTGATGATCTCGTTTAAGTTTTGGCCCTCCACGTATTCCATAACGATGTAATGGACATCCTCTTCCTGCCCTACATCATAAACGCTGACGATATTCGGATGGGATAAAGATGCGGCCGATTGCGCTTCCCGGCGAAAACGTCGAATGAACTCCTCGTCATTCACAAATTGCTGTCGCAGCACTTTTATGGCCACGAAACGGTTTAACAGGATATCCTGCGCCTTGTAGACCAGGGCCATCCCGCCGCCTCCGACCCGCTCGATTATCTGATAACGACCGCCCAATTCGTGTCCGATCATGTGTTCCACTCCTTTACCCCGTCTTCCCCGGAATGCTCCAGCAAAGCCACGGTGATGTTATCGTCGCCTCCGGCGATCAAAGCAAGCCGCAGCAAACGGTCGGCGCGATCATTCAACTCCAGATCCTCCGCTCCGAGCGTTCGGGTCATCTGTTCCAGGGTTACATAATTGCTGAGCCCATCGCTGCAGAGCAGTAAAATCTCGCCTTGCTCCAAGGAAACGGGGTACAGGTCAACGGCCACTGTCGGGTCGGTTCCCAAAGCCCGGGTTACCACATTTCTGTGGGGATGCACCTGGGCTTCCTGCTCGCTGATCTGTTTGGTTTTCAGCAGTTCGTTGACCAAAGAGTGGTCCTCGGTGAGCTGGACCAGCTCGCCCCGGCTGAATTTATAAACCCGGCTGTCGCCGATATGTCCGATTCGGCCCTCATTTTCGCCTAGAAGCACGGCGACCACCGTCGTTCCCATATTGCGGTATTCTTCATGCTCCGAAGCTTCACGATATACGACTTCATTCGCATGTAAAATCGCCCGCTCCAAGCTCTCGCCGCATTCCTCGGCCGATAGGCCGGAGGGCAGTTGATGCAGATCCTGGACGATGGTATCCACCGCCAGCTTGCTCGCTCTGTCCCCGGCTTGATGTCCGCCCATCC
Organism: Paenibacillus sanfengchensis; assembly: GCF_036864765.1. NCBI lineage: Bacteria > Bacillati > Bacillota > Bacilli > Caryophanales > Paenibacillaceae > Paenibacillus > Paenibacillus sanfengchensis. Next base: position 66,757 of record NZ_JBAGJC010000005.1, read on the forward strand.
CGTCGGCCACAATGGCTAACGTGTACCCCTGTTCCAACCGCTCAACCCAGGAGCTGTCTTCATTGACCGAGCGCACCCGCCCGATGTCACTCACAAAAACAGTCTTTATCAAATTTGATCACCTCGCACCAGACTCCATATGCTTCGCCCGCAATTGACCGCAGGCAGCCGCGATATCATGGCCTTGCTCCCGGCGGATCGTGACGTTGATGCCCTTTTCCGCCAAAATGCGTTGAAACTGAAAGATGTCATTTCTTGATGTCCTGACATACTTACGTTCCGGCACATGATTGACCGGAATCAAGTTGACGTGGCAGAGCATGCTCTTAAGAACACTTGCCAGTTCCTCCGCATGTTCCGGGCGGTCGTTGACGCCCCCGATCAAGGCATATTCAAAGGTAACTCTTCGTCCCGTTTTGGCGATATAGTAACGCAGCGCCCCCATCACGTCATCGAATGGAAAACGGCGGTTGACCGGCATCAGCTTGGATCGCAGCGCATCATTCGGCGCGTGAATCGAAATCGCCAGATTGATCTGTGTATCTTCATCGGCAAATTTATAAATATTCGGGACGATCCCGCTCGTTGATACAGTAATATGCCGTTGACCGATGTTCAAGCCCTTTTCGTGAATCATAATCCGCAAAAATTTCATCGTGGCCTCATAATTCTCAAACGGCTCGCCCGTCCCCATAATCACTATGCTGCTAACCCGTTCGCCTCGGGGATCGAGAATTTTTTGGGCTTGGACAACCTGGGCCACAATTTCTCCGGGCGTTAGGTTTCGTTTGAGCCCCCCCAAGGTGGAGGCGCAAAACGTGCAACCCACCCGGCAACCCACCTGGGTCGTCACGCAAATGCTGTTGCCGTAGTTATGTTTCATGATAACCGTCTCAATTGCATGGTCGTCATGCAATCCGAACAAGAACTTAACGGTTCCGTCCTTCGATTCGTATTTCGTGATTTCATTGAGCGTCACAAAAGCAAACTGCTCGTCAAGCTTTTGGCGCAGCGTTTTGGACAGATTGGTCATTTCATCAAAAGAATTAACCCGCTTCACGTAAAGCCAATCAAAAATCTGACCCCCGCGAAAAGCCGGTTCCCCCTGGGCTACCGCCCACTCCTGAAGTTCTTCCAAGCTGTAATCATATATAAAGGGTTTCATTCTCACACACCTATTCGTTTAAATTTACAATCGTTTTGCCCTACTCATTCTTCCTATTTTAGCATAGATCACGGTGACACTAAAGAGCACCCGTACTTCCAGGCCGAACCCCCCAGTAAATCCTTTCCTAAATTAGAGCAAAAAGGCCGGGGCTTCAGTCACAAAACCATCACCCCGACCTTGCCTTTTGGCAAGCTTTTCAGTTGTAGTTTCTGTACCCGCCGGCTTTTAATGCGTAACCAGGGAACGAAAGTCGTCCCTGCTGGAACGGTCCGCTTCATAGAAGACAACGTCGCCGTCCATGAAAGAGAACCTACGGCCGTAGGAGTCCGTCTCCTGACGCCCAAAGCCCTCCATGTCAAACCATTGGTTCATCAACGGGGCATGGATGTATTGCAGGTGAGGTCGGCCATTTTCTTCGTTTCGGACCGTCTCCACATTAAAATTGACGACGATGTACCCATTCCGCAAAAAAATCGGCGACCGATCCGTGAGACCGTTATGGGTCCTTCCAAATTCGGCAACATTCGTTCCCGCTTTGACGGCATAAACGTCGGCGGGAAGACTGTATTCGCCATACCATTTCTGCACGGACGCGTTGGCTCTTGCCGGGTCTACCCCCGCAGGGATTCCGCGTTTGGGCCCGATCAGTGTACGGATGCGGGAGTTCAACTGCAGCAAACTAAACCGGCCGACAGGCGATTTCTGCCGCGCTATCTTCTGCATATAGATTTGTACATATTGACTTCTGCTGATCCCCGCAATCTGGTCAAACGAATAATCGTGATCGTATTTATACAGGGCCGTATCGATCAGTTCTTCGGCAGGAACATGGCGCAGCCGGTCGTTCAAAATAACATAGCGCTGTACACGGTCCCCGGCCGAGCCGATTTTAACATAGCTTCGCTGACCCGCGTGATAATATAAATCCACCGGGATCCTTGACCCGTCTTGGGCGCCGACAAAATAAAAGGACGGAGTTATCCGGATGGAATCCCGCAACCCAAACATGTTGCCCTTCGTTTTTAGGTCGAATTTAAAATGATATCCGGTTTTGACGACCGCATTTCGGTAAAGTGGATGGCTCCCCGGCCGGATAGGCAGCGTAAAAGGCGCCAGGTTTCCCCGCTTCCCCCCATCGATACCATTGAGTCCAACCCAATAGGCGGCACCTGTAGGCGCAGCAGCGCCGGGGGAAGCCCGAAAAACCGTCTCCCAATTGTAATCGGCGATGTCCGTAACCCGTAAATCATAAACCCGGCCGATTACGTCAACCGGTACCGTATCATAGGCGACATGGTGATTCAGATCCAGATTGGCGTTGATCTGTCGGCTCGCACCACCAGGAGCATTGTGGGCCACCGTCATAAACTCGACCTCATAATACCCTTCATCCACCCAAACCGGAAGATAGAACAAAAAGGACTCCCGGGCCTTGTCCACCTCGATCCAAGTATTTTTCGGATAAAACACAGTTCGGCTCTCACTGTACACGTCGAAAGGGAAACGCACCTGCTTGCTCCCGATATACTTAAAGTAATCATTGTAGCCGTACCCTTTATAGTTGGTGTGCTGTCCGCAGTTTGGCATCTCCACCGTAAACGGCCTGTCCAAAATCACCGCCGAACGCCCCCGTGCAGGGTTGGTCTTCTGATTGTGGGCACGATCGTCCGAAATATCCGGATACATGACCACAGGGGTATGCACCGTAACCGGGTTGATTCCATAGATGGGATAGCTCACGTCGGCCCCGCCATTGATATTACCGCTCATCAGGGAGTAATAAATCGTACCGGTACTAGGCTGATCCGCCCGGTTTGTTTTGCTCATCGGAATGAGGTTGCCCGGAGAATACAGCACATTCTCGCCGATTCTGGCGGCCACGGGAATTTTTCCCGGCATTAGTCCCGTTTGTTCGGTTGGAGAACCGTTCATAACCGTTCCGCCGTTAAAAGAGAAAGAATCATTCTGGACCTTCACCTTTTTAACGACGGATTCCGCATAGGACTTAAGATTCTCCGTCGGTACACCGGGTTTCGAGCGGCCGCCTGAAATACTCCTTGACGGAGCCTCTACGCTGCCAGGCGGGGATGGCGGCGTAAACCCGCTGGTTTTAGAAGTTGCAAAGCTGGGAGGTTGATAGCCCGCAGGCCGAATTCGAATGCCGCCCCCCTCAAAAGCATAATTCCAAAGCGCGGCCTCGCTAATCTTATAGACTTCCAGGTTGTCGATGACCCAATAAGAATAGGACCTTTCAATCGTATAATCGTAAGACCTCTCCACAGTATCCGACTGCGGATTAGGTGCGGTGTAGGTTGATCCGTCCGGCCGGGTCACCTTTTTCCCGGGATCCCAGGAAAGGTGATACGTCCGGTTTACAGTGACAGGAAAAGTACATTTCCCGCTCATCTCGACAAACCTATTTTGAGATAGATAGCTCTTGGCAAGGACGTTCCCGTATAGACTCTCCGTCGTCGGAATACCATCCAAAACCTCAAACCTCTCCCTTCCGCGCGAATCCGCCCGAATAACCCCGGAAGGATCGGGTGAATTCAAAGTGGCCTCCATTACCTTTCCGGGCACGGGAACCGTGCAGCCGCCTTGGGGAGGAGATGGCGGACCATCTCCCTCCTTATAGTAGATTTTCATCTTATCCGGATATTGATAGGTATAAGACGTAAGAATAAACCAGTTGGAGTTAAGATAATACATCATTGCGGCATTACCGCCGGCAGGGAGAGGAACTTTATAACCTTCATGATCGTAACGCTGTATGTAATGTACATCTACTTCGTCCAAATTCTTTACGACTAGTTTCCCGATTTCGGTTGTTGGGTCTACTCTTCCTTGTCCATGTGGGTATTTAACATCATTCCGCTCAACTTCAACCCCTACATTTTTGCCTACTTGGGTTCTGTTTAAAAATCTGAGCACTTCTAAATTGTCATCTATTACCCCTGTTTTAAAGTTTCCACTATAATACTGGGAATTTGTATATGCAGTTGAACGTGTTGAGGAAACGGGAATATCAACTTTTACGCCAGGATATAAATCAGCTCCATTACCATCCTTCGGAACTTTAAAGTGTTCCAATACTGTGTAATCCCCTGAGCCTGGGGTCCATTTTGTCGCTGAAGCAGAACGCTGCCAGGCGAAAAAACCACCGTACTGCATATGATTTTCACCAGTAGTAACTTTTACAGGGCTACCTTCCAGTTGAATATTTGTATTGATGGTTTGATGACCCCAATTTAATGTTTTAACAATACTGCCATTCATATAGAACTCGATCTTGGTTATGATATTACCTTTTCCAGCATCCTCTTTGATTAAGGGACTCATTACTTTAAATTTTGTAAACAAAGAACCTGCAACATTCAGCTCGTTGTCAGCATTCAAATTGTAAGGAATATCTCTTTCGGGAAAACTTTGTTCAACAGTACTAGCTTGAACTGGGTAATTGATAGAGGCAAAGACGGACCATAATAAACACAAAACAACCATTTTTTTTAGCTTCAAAATTCAATCACCTAACACTTTTTTATGCGGGCCATCAATTTCAAGCAAAATATTTGAGCTATATCCGTAGTTAGTAAGTACAGGAGTATAGACGCGAATTTTGATAGAGTGAACACCTTGTGTCCAACCCTTTTTGGGCAAAATATAACCCGGAATATCGCCAGACTTTTTATGGAACAACGACCCAAGAGAATTTAATACACCTTTTTCATAAAAGGCTTTTAGGTCAGGAGATTCTATTCCGAATATACCGTAATTAGGTCCGTTCGAATTTGAAGAGTACAACCTAGTATCCTTATTATAAATTTCCTTCCCCTTAAACATTAAAAAGTAACTCGGAGGCAGCTTTTTTACAGGTATGTACTTCGTGGGGACCCCGTTTACAGATGAAGGAAAGTAATCCCATTTCACCTCCTTCAACGGAGGCAGCAGCTTCAGATTCGGATCATGAGGATCCGCCAGGTCGATGGCAATCAATGCTTCCAGTTCGCTCTTGTATTTGCCGTTTCCGGGGTCGACCACCATTTGGTCCTTGCGCCAAAGTTCTTCCACCGGTCTGCCCTTCAATTGCTCTTCGCTGGCCACAAAAACTTCGGGCATAACCGTAAAAATATTTGTACCGTGCCAAGCTAGTTCAGCGCTGGAGACAGCATATTTATCGACGGGGAGACTGACTCCTTGGCGTACCTTTCGTATTCGTTCAACCATGGTGACCGCCTGGGAGCGGGTTACTGCCTCTTGCTCGCCCAGTCGTCCCTGGCCCAACCCGGTCATCAGCCCTTTTTTGGCCGCAAGGTAAAACCATTTCGCATCGTCCTCGGTCCGTTCCCCTACGGCACGGGCGGCAATTCGGGCAGCCTCCTTCCGGGTGATTGGTTGCTTCCAGGAAGAATCGGTATTGCCAAAATCACTCTCTTGATATAAATTCCCTTTCAGAGCGGACTGAACATAGTCCAGGTCGAGGCCCGCTTCGACGCTGGCTTGATCCGGTTCGGTACCAAAGGACGACAACACCGACTTCATAAATTCGGCGCGGCTAATCTTGATGTCCAACTTGGACAAATCGTCGGGCTCCCCTATCCCTTGACCTTCACTAACCGCCGAAAAAGGCATAGAACCAGCGGCTCCAAAAGCGGGTACTGAACCTGAGCCGCTTATCGTCAATATTGCCGCCGCACAAAACAACAAAACCATTAATTTTCGCATTTTCAACACATCCCCCATCTTTTCTTTCGTTTCGATCTCTTTCGCTCGATCGTAAATCATATTAAGCGCACCTCCTTGGATGTTACACTTTTGATAATATAAGGGAATTTTCTCACATAAAAAAAGCACACCTTTACGCATCGCATTGCGATTCTAAAGGTGTGCTTCACCAATTCCATTATATACCAACTCATGCGGCTCGTAAATGGCTAGATCAATCAAACTAATTGTTTTGCCTAGCTGACTTTGATTGCTTTAATGTGCTGGCAGCATGCGTTGAAAAGAGACAAAACCCAATTAACGGGATTTCCTCACTTTAATTGGGTGCTTAGCCAGCACCACAGATGAATTAGCTGGAGAACCTCCCGCTAATTTTCAGGAATTGGCTAGTTTGGCGGCTCAAGTCGCGTAATAGCTGGAGTTTTTCCAGCTAAATCCGATCCAAGGGCCTAAAGCCGATATCTTAACGTGAGGTTTTCCCGTTATTAAGCTTACTAATCATTAACACGTAATCTTACTAGCTTTTCACAAGCCGCGCAATGTAAAAACCGTCCGAATGCGCGTCCTGCGGCAAAATTTGCAGACCCATGGAGCTTCGGGCTTCCGCCTCTGGTATAGCTCGTCCTCCATCCGGCTGTTCCTCGTCCAATGTGAATTCCGGATGACGGTCCAGAAAGTCCCGTACCATGTCCTCATTCTCCGCCTTTTCGATCGTACAGGTGCTGTAAACCAGTACGCCGCCAGGCTTGACCAGCCCGCAGACGGCATCAAGCAGCTGCCGCTGAACGCCGGCAATCTCGTTAATATCCCCCTGGGTTTTGGCCCATTTCAAGTCAGGTTTGCGGCGAATGACCCCCAGGCCGGAGCAAGGAGCGTCCAACAGAAGGCGGTCAAAAGACTCCGGAGCAAACTGGTCCGCGAGCTTCATCGCATCCCCGGACACGGTCCGCACATTGCCGAGGCCAAGCCGCTCGGCATGCTCCTCGATCAGCTTGGCTTTGTGGGGATGGATATCGTTGGAAACGACTTCCCCTTTCCCTTCCATAAGCTCAGCCATGTGACAAGTTTTTCCTCCCGGAGCGGCACAGCAGTCGAGCACGGACATCCCCGGCTCCGGGCGGACGGCCCGCCCCACCAGCATGGAGCTTTCATCCTGCACGGACAGCAGGCCCTGCCGGTACCATGGGGTCAGCGCCATATTTCCTCCGCTCCGGACGAGGATCCCGTCCGGCGATAGCCCGGAAGGCGCCGCTTCAAGCCCCGCCTCCTGCATCCGCTCCAGCAGCGCCTCCCGGCTAATTCTGGCCCGGTTGACCCGGACGCTGACCGCGGGAGGCTCATTGTTGACCCGGCAGATCGCCTCCGCCGCAGCTTCTCCGTATTGTTCCACCCACCGGGCAACAAGCCATTCCGGATGGGAGTGCTCCAGGGCGATCCTTTCCACGGGAGGCAGGTCCTTCGGCAGCGTCAGCTCGCTTTTGCGCCGCAGCACATTACGCAGCACGCCGTTGACCATCCCGGAGATTCCCTGATGCCCGCGGCGCTTGGCGATGTTCACCGCCTCGTTCACGGCCGCATGCGGAGGAATCCTGTCCAAATAATAAATCTGGTAGAAACTGAGCCGGAGCAAGTTACGAACCCACGGCTGCAGCTTGGCCAGCCCCTTGGTGACAAACGATGCCAAAAAATAATCGATCGTGTTCAACCGGGAAATCGTCCCATAGACGAGTTCCGTAGCCAGACCCACATCCGCGCCGGTGAGGCCCGACTTCTGAATCGCGCCGTTAAGAAGCAGATTGCTGTAGGCTCCTTCCTGCTCCACCGCCGTTAAAACCTGAAGCGCCGTATCCCGCGCCGAAGCGCCGCCGGCCTTGCCCCGGCCCTTTCCGCGATTTCCGCCTTCGGCCGCGCTCATGCGAGAACCGTCCCTTTTTTCATCACGCCGCCACGGATAAACTCGGAAGCATCCATCGCCTTCTTACCGGCAGGCTGAACCCGGGTGAGCAGTACCGAGCCGTCGCCCGTCTGCACTTCAATCCCGGCGGGAGACAGGTCCAGCACCGTTCCCGGAGCTTGTTCGGGAGCGCCCACCGAAACGCCAGGCTTCGCGACAGCCCATACCTTGAACACTTCCCCGTTCCAAGTTGTAAAGCCGCCCGAAAAGGGCACCAGTCCGCGCACCCGGTTGAAAATCTCGCGGGAAGTCGCATGCCAATCGATTTTTTCGTCTTCCCGGGTCAGATTCGGGGCATAGGTGGACTCCTCGTCATTTTGCGGAATCCGCTCCGCCGTTCCGTCCAGAATCATCGGCAGCTGCCGAATCAGAAGCTCGGCCCCAACCACGCTCAGCTTCTCGAAAATCGTCCCCGCCGTATCCTCATCTTCTATCGGCACGACCGCTTTTGCGATCATATCCCCGGTGTCCAGGCCCTCGGCCATGTACATCAGCGTGACTCCCGTCTCTTTTTCGCCGTTAATAATCGAACGCTGAATCGGCGCCCCGCCGCGGTATTTCGGCAAAAGCGAGCCGTGCACATTCAGACAGCCATACTTCGGCAGATCCAGAACCGATTTGGGCAAAATCTGCCCGTAAGCGGCCGTCACGATCAGGTCGGGCTTCAGCGCCGCAAGCTCTTCCACCGCTTCGGGAGCGCGCAGACGCTGCGGCTGCAGCACGGGCAAGCCGTGCTGCAGAGCCGCTTCTTTTACCGGCGTGGGGGTCAGCACTTTTTTTCGCCCTTGCGGACGATCCGGTTGCGTCACCACCCCCACCACGTTATATCCCTCCTTCAGCAGCGCCTCCAGGGAGGGAACCGCAAACGCGGGTGTTCCCATAAATACGATATTCACGGAAGAAGTCACTCCTTCTCTTCCCCCTCCGGGGTAATTTCATAGACACGCTCGGCGATATCCGTATACAATACGCCGTTCAAATGGTCGATTTCATGCTGAAACGCCCGGGCCAGCAGATCGGATCCCGTATAAGTCACTTCGTTGCCGTTCCGGTCCAGCCCTTTCACGGTCACCGTTTGAGCGCGGCGGACATCCCCGCGGTATCCCGGAATGCTCAGGCAGCCTTCGGGTCCGAACTGTTCCCCTTCCTTCGAAACGATCACGGGGTTAATCAGCTCGATCAATCCGTTCTCATCCCCAACATCCACCACGATCGCGCGTTTTAAAATACCGATTTGCGGAGCGGCTAACCCGACGCCCTCGGCCTTGTACATCGTTTCGGCCATATCGGTCAACAGTTTTTGTACGTTCGGCGTAATTTTTTTGACTTCTTTGGCCACCTGATGCAGTACCTCATCGGGTTCCAATACAATAATTCTTAAAGCCATGCTGTCCACCATCCTAACTCTCGAGTTGTTTCTTCTATCATATAAAAAATATGCCCGATTTGATATTTCTACATCAACATCTGCGGATCCACGTCAATACTGATCTGCAGCGAGGCGTCCCGCAGCTGGTCCAGGGTTTCCCCCGCCGTCTCCCGCACCAAACGCACCGCGTCAAGCGCCCCGCGGTATTTCACCATGCATTGGAACCGGTAGCGGTTCTTGATGCGCGGGATCGGCGAGGCGACGGGACCGAGAATGTCGAGCGCCTCCGCCGCAAACCGGTCGAGATTGCCGTACCAGCCGAGCCGCTGGGCTTTAAGCCGCAAATCGCCGGCAAAATTCTCGGCCATCCGCAGCAGCACCGGCAGCTTTTCATGGGACAACGTGACAAGGATCAGCCGGCTGTACGGCGGATAATGCATCGCCTTCCGGTGGTTCAACTCCTCGCGGACGAACGAAGTGTAATCATGGCCGCTGGCATGAACGATGGAGTAATGATCCGGCATATAAGTCTGGATAAACACCTCCCCGGGCAGTTGATGCCGCCCGGCACGGCCCGCCACCTGCGTAAGCAGTTGGAACGTCTTCTCCGCGGACCGGAAATCGGGAAAATTCAGGGCCGTGTCCGCGGCGATGACGCCGACCAGCGTCACCTCCGGAAAGTCGAGGCCCTTTGCCACCATCTGCGTGCCGAGCAGGACGTCTCCCTTTTTCTCCCGGAAAGCTTGCAGCAGCTTCTCATGCGACCCCTTTTCCGTCGTCGTGTCTACATCCATCCGGATGACCCGGATGCCGGGAAACAGCTTGGCGAGCTCTCCCTCGACCCGCTGCGTCCCGGTCCCAAAGTAGCGGATGTGCTCGCTGCCGCATTCCGGACAGATCGATGGCGCCGGTGCGGCATACCCGCAATAATGGCAGCGCAGGTTATTTGACTTCTGATGGTACGTCAGGGAGATGTCGCACTCCGGACAGCCCGCCACATAACCGCAGGACCGGCACATCACGAACGTCGAGTGGCCCCGGCGGTTCAAGAACAGCACCGTCTGCTCTCCGCGTTCCAGCCGGGCGGCGATGCCCGCATGCAGAGCCCGGCTGAACATCGACCGGTTGCCGTCGCGCAGCTCCTCGCGCATATCGACGATATGCACGCCGGGAAGCCGGCTTCCGGCAGGCCGCTGCTTCATCTCCAGCAGCAGCGGGGCGAACTGCTCGTCCGCCTGGGAACGCGCCGCATGATAGCTTTCCAGCGACGGCGTAGCCGAGCCCAAAATAACGGCGGCGCCATATTGACGCGCCCGGTACACCGCCACATCGCGCGCATGATATTTCGGCGTCTCTTCCTGCTTATAGGAAGTTTCATGCTCTTCGTCCATGACGATCAGCCCCAGATCGGCAAAAGGCACGAACACGGCGGAACGAGCGCCGATCGCCACCTGAACCCGGCCTTCGCGGATTTTCCGCCATTCATCGTAGCGTTCTCCGGTGGACAGACGGCTGTGCATCACCGCCACCTTATCGCCAAAGCGTCCTTTAAAGCGCTCCACCATTTGCGGGGTGAGCGAGATTTCCGGGACGAGGACGATCGCCTGGCGGCCGAGCGATATGCACCGCTCAATCGTCTGCAGGTAAACCTCCGTCTTGCCGCTGCCGGTTACGCCATGAAGCAGAAACACTCCATGACTCCGCGCATCCAACGCTTCCGTTACCTTGCGGTAAACCTGGTCCTGCTCGGGCGTTCGCTGCAGCGGCTCCGAACCTTGAAAACGGCGGTTCTTGTATGGATCGCGGAACACTTCCGCCTCTTCGATCACCGCGTAGCCCTTTTCGGCCAGTTTTTGCACGGTCCCGGCGGTCACCCGCAAGGTCTGGAGCACTTCCTGAAGCGATAGCGGGACCCGGACTTCGAGCAAAAATTCAAGCACTTCCTTCTGGCGCCGGGCTTGCGCGCTGAAGGAAGCGAGCGCCGCCTCCGCCGCCTCTCCCGAGACGGATGCGGCGACGGTTTTGATCATTTTTTTTCGTAACTTATCCTTGATCATTTGAGTTTCGGACAGCAGCCCCCGTCCGATCATGCCCTTGATCTCTCCGGCTCTGCCGGGATAACGCTTGCTCAGATGTTCCATAGTCACCTGGCCCGAGGCCTTCACGTAAGCGAGTATCTCTTCCTCCTCGCCGGTAAGCAGCACAGGACCGGCAAGTCCGCCGCTCTCCCCGTCAAAAGCCGGATCCCCCTCACCGTCGTCCGTCTCCGGAACGGTTACGTACCTTTCCGCCTTGCCTTTAAGCGCTGCCGGAATCATCGCCTGCAAGGCGGAAATCATACTGCACGCATACTTGCGGCTCATCCAGCCGGCCAACTTCACGAGATCCTGCGGCAGCGGGGGCGTCAGATCGAGCAGCTCCTGGATCGGCTTCAAACGCTTCGAATCCATCTCCGTATCCTCATGCAGCGACAGCACAAATCCCTGAACCGTCCGGCGTCCGAAGGGGACGCCTACCCGGCTTCCGATTTCGATCCAGCCCTGCATCCCGGCCGGAATCAAATAGTCAAAAGGCCGATCGGTTTCCCGGCTCGGCACATCGACAATCACTTTCGCTATTCGGTAACTCATTCCGCAGCTCCAGCCAGCCTGGAAGCAGCCAGTTCCATAATCCGCAAACCCAGCTCCTCCTTGGACAGCAGCGGCAGCGAAGTCACAAGTCCGCTTGCGTCGTAGAGGCTGACGACATTGGTGTCGGTGCCGAATCCCGCCCCTTCCCGGGTCACATCATTGGCAACCAGCAGATCGCAATTTTTTCGCTGGAGCTTGTCCATCGCGTACTGCTCCACATCGTTCGTTTCGGCGGCAAAGCCGATGAGGAACTGCCTGGTCTTTTGCTTACCCAGCGTTTCCAAGATATCGATGTTTTTAACCAGCTCCAGCGTCATGGTTTCGCCGGTCTTTTTAATTTTGCGATCCGCCGGCGTTTTTGGCCGGTAATCCGCAACGGCCGCGGCCTTCACCAAAATATCCGTATCGCTCCACTCGCCGAGCGCCGCTTCGTACATGTCCCGGGCCGACTCCACGGGGACGACCCGCACGCCTGCCGGCGGAACAAGCCGCGTGTTGGCGGCGATCAGCGTGACCTCCGCGCCGAGTTCCACAGCGGCTTCGGCCAGCGCATAGCCCATTTTACCCGACGAATCGTTGGAAATGTAGCGGACCGGATCGATCCGTTCGATCGTGCCCCCCGCGGTCACAACGACTTTTTTACCGGCAAGAGGAAGAGCGGACCGCCGCTCCTGACGCGCAAAGAACCCCTTCACCACGTCGACGATCGTCTCCGGCTCCTCCATCCGTCCTTTCCCCGTATAACCGCAAGCCAGCAGGCCTTCCCCCGGTTCTACCAGCAGAACCCCGCGCGAAGCGAGCTCCGCCAAGTTGCGCTTAACGGCAGGATGCGCGTACATATGCACATTCATCGCCGGAGCCAGCATGATCGGCGCTTCCGTCGCCAGCAGCGTGGTGGACAGCATATCGTCGGCCAGCCCCGCGGCCATTTTGGCGATAATGTTGGCTGTAGCCGGCGCGATCAGCACCAGGTCCGCCCAATCGGCCAGAGCGATGTGGGCGATAGCGCCCGGATCTTTTTCATCAAATGTATCGGTATAGACCGGATTTTTAGACAATGCCTGGAGCGTCAGTTCGGTAACGAATTTCGTCGCGGACTCTGTCATGATCACCTGGACTTCCGCCCCCTGCTGCACAAGTTTGCTGCACAGCGAAGCGGCCTTGAAAGCAGCGATCCCTCCGGTAACGCCAAGCAGAACCTTCTTCCCTTTTAACAATGTCCTTCCCCCGCTTTCTCCCAAGACTTAAAACTTCATCCGAACGAAAAAAATAACAACCTCGCGGTTGTCCTGAAGAGGTTGTTATTTTATGCCTCGACCCGCGAGGTCCAGAAATCTATTTATTTTCGTCCGGTTCCGTGGTCGGAATTTCTTGTTTCAACCGTACGTAATCGCCGTAAATCTCCTCCAGAGCAACGCCGACCTGCTTGTGCGATTTCGGCTGCTTCAGCTCGCTCTTGGCTCCTTCTCTCAGCAATCTCGCTCTGCGGGATGCCGCCACAACCAGCGAGTATTTGCTGCCGACTTTCCCGAGCATCTTATCAATCGATGGATACAGCATTAGGAAAACACCTCTTCTTTTGGACTCAAATGCCTAATTGCAATTCTTTCGCCTTGTTTTTAACCTTACAATGTTCGGCAACGATGATGGATTCTATTCTTTTGCAAGCCAAATCGATTTCATCGTTGACGACGGCGTAGTCGTAATTCTCCAACAGGCCGATTTCGTAAGCAGCTACGGACATCCGGTGATCGATCGTCGCCTGGTTCTCCGTTCCCCGTCCTTGAATCCGTCCCTTCAACTCGTCAAGCGAAGGCGGAAGCAGGAACACAAAAACGCCCTCCGGAAACTTCTCCTTCACCTTGAGCGCGCCTTGGACCTCGATCTCGAGAATGATATCCTTGCCGCTCTCGAGCGTCTGCTCAACGAAGTCGCGGGGAGTCCCGTAAAAATTGCCCACATATTCCGCATGCTCCAGCAGTTGATCCTTCTCGATCATCTCCAGAAACTGCTCGCGGGTCTTAAAAAAGTAATTCACGCCGTTCTCCTCGCCGAGGCGAGGACCCCGCGTCGTTGCCGATACGGAATAGACGAGCCCGGGCATGCGTTGCCGCAGTTCGGTGCACACTGTTCCTTTACCTACACCCGAAGGTCCTGATAATACAATGAGTAACCCTTTAGCCATTTTTCTCTCCATTTTATTCGTCGTTGTCGTCATCTTTCGCGGACAGGCGGTGTGCTACCGTTTCCGGCTGAACCGCCGACAGGATGACATGGTCGCTGTCGGTAATGATGACCGCACGCGTGCGGCGACCGTAGGTAGCGTCAATCAGCATATGGCGATCCCTTGCCTCTTGAATAATCCGCTTAATGGGAGCCGATTCCGGACTCACAATGGAAATGATCCGATTGGCGGATACGATGTTTCCGAAGCCGATATTAATAAGTTTAATTGCCATCTAAGGTATTTCCCCCTATTTTACTTGACTCACCAGTGTCAAATGTGACGTTATTCGAGATTCGCGGCTTGCTCGCGAATTTTCTCCAGTTCCGCTTTCATTTCAACGACACGGTTGACCAGAGCCAAATGATTGGCTTTCGATCCAATCGTATTCGTTTCCCGGTTCATTTCCTGTATCAAAAAATCCAGCTTGCGCCCCACCGGTTCGGTGGAACGGAGCAGGGTCCGGCATTGTACGAAATGGCTGCCTAGACGGGTGAGTTCTTCGTCAATATTGGACCGGTCCGCAAAAACGGCGATCTCCATGGCGAAGCGCTGCTCGTCAAAAGCGCCCTCCACCAGCTCGGTTAAACGACCCTTGAGCTTGGTCCGGTAGTCGCTCACGACCTGAGGCGCATAAGTCCTCAGTTCGGCGTGCAGCTCTTCCAGCCTGGCAAGCCGCTGCTCCAGGTCGGCCGCAAGATGCAAGCCTTCCTTTCCGCGCATATCCAGCAGTCCGCCCAGCGCCTCTTCCAGCCCGTCATGAAGGACGTCTTCCCAACCTTCGCCGGTAAAGTCCCCTTCACCAAGCGGATCGGGCGGGATTAAAACATCGGGCAGCGAGAGCAGGTCCTTCGCACTGAACGAAGCTTCCAACCCGTACTTGGCATGCAGCTCTTCCGCCGCCCGCAAGTAGGCTTCCACCCTGCCGGAATTCAGGACAAAAGGAAGGGAACTCTCATCATCCCGCTCCTTGCCGATATATACATCAACCCGTCCCCGCTTGACATCCCGCTGAATCCGTCGCCGAAGGCTGTCCTCATAGCAAGCCCATTCCCTCGGCAAACGTAGCACGATTTCGGCATAGCGGTGGTTGACGGACTTTATCTCAAATTGAATCATATATCCGCCGAAGACTCTGGCGGCGCTGCCGTATCCTGTCATACTGTGAGACATAGGCATCACATCCGTTATCCTATTGTAATTGATAATTATGAACGAGACAAGTGGGACGCCTTCTGTTTCGATTTCTCGAGAACGTGGCGGGTTAAAGCCACATTCATCTCATAAAACATGAAAGGTGTCATTAAATAAATTCCATTAAAATGCTCCATCGCGGTATCGAGCAGTTCCTTGGCGATCTCCACGCCCATGGCCCGCCCTTCGGCGCCCTGAAGCCCGTCCATGCGGCGGCGGACCTCATCCGACAGCTGGATGCCCGGTACTTCATTATGAAGGTACTCGGCGTTCTTTCCGCTGGCCAGCGGCATGATGCCGATAAAGATCGGGATATCCAAATGGGCTGTCGCCTGCTTGACGGCAACGATAAGCCCGGGATCATAAACCGGCTGGGTCATGATATAGTCCGCGCCCGATGCGATTTTCTTCTCAAGCCGCTCGACCGCCTTGTGCAGATGTTTGACGTTCGGATTGAAGGCCGCTCCGACCACGAATTTCGCCTTTTGTTTCAGCGGCTTGCCCGAAAAAGCCACGCCCTCGTTCAGCTGTTTGATCATCCGGATAATTTCAAAGGAAGTCATGTCGTACACGGAGCTGGCTCCCGGCAAATCCCCGAACCGGGCCGGGTCTCCTGTCACCGCCAGCACATGGTCGATACCGAGCGCGTCGAAGCCCATCATATGCGACTGCGTACCGATCAAATTGCGGTCCCGGCAGGCGATATGGATCAGCGGTCTCAGACCGAACTTGGACTGCACCAGATGCCCGAGCGCCATATTGCTCATCCGCGTTACGGCCAGGGAGTTGTCCGCCAGCGTCAGCGCATCCACTCCCGCTTCCTTCAAGGCGGCGGCGCCTTCCATAAATTTGCCGATATCCAGATCCCGCGGAGGGTCCAACTCGACGATAACGGTATGGCGTTCCTTCACAAGCTCCGTTATGGCCGGGATTTTTCCGTCTCGGGAGGAGCCGCCGTCAGCCCCCTCCGGGATTCTTACAAAAACGGCGGATTCGCTCGGATTCGGCAGCGGCTTGCCTTCCTGCAGCGGGATGGCCTGGTATGACGCCAGCGCCTTCACCGTCGCGGCGATATGCTCGGGCGTCGTTCCGCAGCAGCCGCCGATCAAACGGGCTCCCAAATCCCCGAAAGCGGTCGAACATTCGCCGAAATACTCCGGGGTTGCTCCATATACATACTCCCCATCTACATAGTCGGCCAATCCCGCATTAGGGAAAACGGATAGCGGCACATTGAGCGGGCCGCCCAGCCGGGACATCACGCTCATGATTCCCTTTGGTCCCGAGTGGCAGTTGAAACCGAGCACATCGGCGCCCTCCTCCAGCAAAATGCCGAATGCGTCGGAAATCGTATATCCATCCAGCGTGCGGCCGACCTGGTCAACCGCAAACTGGCAAATAACCGGAACGTCCGTCAAATAGCGGGCCCGCCCCAGAGCAATACGCATTTCACCCAGATCATAAAAAGTTTCCAGCAATATCGCGTCCACTTGCTCGTCCAGCAAAGCGGCCATTTGCTGTTCGTAGTACCGGTTCAGTTCCTGATCCGTTACGTTAACACGCTTCCCGCCCCGAATCGAACCGACCGCTCCGGCTACGTACGCGCGCCCGGCCGCCGCTTTTTTGGCAATGCGGACCGCGGCCCGGTTAATCTCCTCCACCTGGGCTTCCAAACCGAATTTGGACAGCTTGTAATAGTTGGCGGAAAAACTGTTCGTCTCCAGCATCTCGGCTCCCGCCTCGATATACCGGCGATGGACGTCCCCGATGACTTCAGGCTGAAGCAAATTCAACTCCTCAAAAGAAATGCCCACGGGAAAACCGAAATGGTACAAGTAAGTACCCATGGCACCGTCCCCAACAATGACTCCGTTCTCCCATCTTTCGCGCAAATCAGGTTTCATCCCCGTACCTCCAAAGCCCGTAATGTTATTATAAATGCCGGTTCTCGGCTCCTACTGTGCATAATTTCATTCTAATGTATCATAAATCCACCGGATTGATAAGAATTCCGTCTGACAAATGATTTTACCGCCGGACAATAACCGGCTCAAAAGCCGGGCCGAAGCGCCTCAAAAAAAACGGACAGCCTCCGGCCGCCCGTTTCTTATTTTCTAAATCTCAATACTCCCTTTATATACCGTCTCCGCAGGCCCTGTCATATACACGTGGTTATCCCGTTCATCCCATTCGATGAACAAGTCCCCGCCCTTCAGTCCGATCCAGGCCGCGCGGTCCGTCAGCCCGTTCAGCACGGAGGAAACCAGCGTCGCGCAAGCCCCGGTTCCGCACGCCAAGGTCGGCCCCGCGCCGCGTTCCCACACGCGCATTTCCACCCGGTCTCGCGAGGTTACGGTCGCGAATTCCACATTGATTTTTCGCGGAAAAAAGGGGTGCACCTCCAGCTTCGGCCCCCAGGTACCCAGATCGAAGTTCGGGGCATCGTCCACGTAGATGACGCAATGCGGATTGCCCATGGAGACGGCCGTAAACTCGAACCGGCGCCCCTCCGCTTCAATCGGCCGGGCGAGTACCGGGTTCCCCTCCAACGTGGTCGGTACGGCCAATCCGTCCAGAATCGGCTCGCCCATATCCACCCGGACGGTTTGAACGACCTCCTCCTCGATTTGCAAAGAAACCTGCTGCACACCGGCGCCCAGCGTTTCGATGGTAATCCGGTCCTTATCCGTGTACCCGTGGTCATACACGTATTTGGACACGCAGCGGATGGCATTGCCGCATTGTTCGGCTTCCGTGCCGTCCGAATTGATAATCCGCATCCGGAAATCCGCTTTCTCCGAAGGAAGGATGAAGACCAGCCCATCCCCTCCGACACCGAAAAACCGGTTGCACCATGCTATCGCCAGCTCCGAGACCCGCTCCGGAAGCTCCTTCTCTCCGTAAAATACGAGAAAATCATTGCCTAGTCCATGCATTTTAGTAAATTCCATATATCTTTCCACCCCTCACATGCATTGCCGAGCTGAGCTTGCTCCATGGGATTAGTCTATCGGCTTGAGGGGTGGAATGGTATTGATTCTATGCACGAAGATTTGTACTTTTCACCGTGGCCATCGGACGGGGGCCGTTGTAATTCCGGCGCCGTCTGCCGGACCATACGCTGCCCGCGCCGAGCAGGAAGGTCGGGATGCCGGCGGCGACGAGCGAAATGGCCCATTCGCGCGTACCGAGCGGTACCGTTTTGAAGATCGGCTGCAGCGCCTCGATATACATCACACCAAGCAGAAGCAGCACGGACGAAAGAACGGCCACGACAAGGTAGCGGTTTTGCAAAATATTGCGGTGGAAGATCGATCGCGAACTGCGGCAGTCGAAGACGTGAATCAGCTGTGCCATGACCAGCGTCACGAATGCAACCGACTGGGCTTCGGCCAATTGGGCCGGATCGTTCGGCGCTATCCGGTAAGTCAGCCAGAACGCGCCGAGCGTACACAGGCCGATCAACAAGCCGCGGCTGAGGATTTTCCAGCCGAGCCGCCGGGCGAAGATATTTTCGTTCGCTCCTCTCGGCTTGTGTTCCATCAAATCCTTCTCGGGCTGGTCCACGCCGAGGGCCATCGCCGGCAAGCCGTCCGTGACAAGATTGACCCACAGAATCTGAATCGGGAGCAGCGGCAGCGGCAAGCCCGCCAGCATGGCGAAAAACATCGTTAAAATTTCGCCTACATTCGAGGCCAGCAAATAACGGATAAACTTGCGGATATTTTCGTAGATGCTTCTCCCTTCTTCTATCGCGGCTACGATCGAAGAGAAGTTGTCGTCGCTTAAAATCAGCGACGAGGCTTCCTTGGACACATCGGTCCCCGTGATGCCCATCGCAATGCCGATATCGGCGGCTTTGATCGCCGGCGCATCGTTGACGCCGTCCCCCGTCATCGCGACGACATGCCCTTTGCGCTGCAGCGCTTTGACAATGCGCAGTTTATGCTCGGGAGCCACGCGCGAATAAACATAGGTCTCGTCGACCCGCCGGTCCAGCTCTTCATCGCTGAGCGTTGCCAGTTCCTGTCCGGACATGGACACGCCTCCGCGCGGCAAGATGCCGAGCTCCGCCGCGATCGCTTCCGCCGTAAGGCGGTGATCCCCGGTGATCATCACAGTTTTGATTCCTGCCCGGCGGCAGACGGCAATGGCATCCCGCGCCTCGCGGCGGGGCGGATCGATCATGCCGGCCAAGCCGACGAAGATCAAATGCGATTCCACGGCGCCTTCATCCGCCAACGTCTCATGCGGCTTCAGCTCGCGGTAAGCCAGCCCCAGGACGCGCAGCGCGCCGCGGGCCATCTCCTCGTTCTCCGCCTGCACCCGGCTGCGCAAGGTGCCCGTGAACGGAACGACCTTGCCCTCCCAGAGGATATAGGCGCATTTATCCAGCAGCATATCCGGAGCTCCCTTGACGAGAGCCATCTTTCCGCCCTGGTGGGCCACCACGACCGACATCATTTTTCGTTTCGAATCGAACGGAAACTCCTGCTCCCGGTGATATGACGTGCTCAAGGCGGCGGGGGTAAGTCCCATTTTGGAGGACAGGACAACGAGCGCCCCTTCCGTCGGATCCCCCTTCATAACCCAATGGGTTCCCGGCGGTTCTTCCTTGTTTTTTTTGCGGCCACGCACATCGGCATCCTCTTCGGAAATTACCGCGTTGGAGCAAAGCGCGCTGACCTGCAGCAAACGCCGAAGGCTTTGATCCATTTTGATGTCGATCGGCTGCTTATTCTCCAATATATGTCCGACCGGTTCATAGCCCTCCCCGGTGACCTCCAGCGAACGTCCTTCCAACCACAGCCGGGTCACCGTCATCTTGTTTTGCGTCAGCGTTCCCGTTTTGTCCGAGCAAATGACCGAGGCGCAGCCCAGCGTTTCAACGGAAGGCAGTTTACGGACAATGGCCTTGCGCTTGATCATCCGCTGCACGCCGAGCGCCAGCGCGATCGTGACGATCGCCGGCAAACCTTCGGGAATCGCCGCCACGGCCAGACTTACCCCGGCAAAGAACATCGCGCCAGCAGGCTGTCCGTGCAAAATCCCGACGACCACGACGAGCACCGTGAGAGCCAGCGCCAAGTAAATCAGTATTTTTCCAAGCTGCTCAAGCCTTCTTTGCAGCGGCGTTTCCTGGGTATCGGTATTTTGGATCAGGTCGGCGATTTTGCCCATCTCCGTATCCATCCCCGTACGAATTACCACGCCCCGGCCGCTTCCCCGTGTAATCATCGTGCCCATAAAGCCGATATTCTTCTGATCGCCCAGCGGCACATCCGCTTCGCGAATCGTTTCGGCATGCTTTCCGACCGGATGCGATTCCCCGGTCAATGCCGATTCCTCGACGTCGAGGCTGTGGGCGGTCAGCCAGCGGATATCGGCCGGTATCCGGTCCCCGTTTTCCATAATCACGATATCGCCGGGAACGAGATCCTTCGCGGGGATATGGCGTACCACGCCTTCCCGGAGCACATTGGCATGGGGGGCCGACAACTGCTTCAACGCCCGCAGGGAACGCTCCGCCCGGAATTCCTGCACAAAGCCAAGCACCCCGTTCAGGACGATAATCGCTATAATGGTAACGGCGTCCAGATATTCGCCGAGGATGCCTGAGATCAGCGTGGCGCCCATCAGAATGAGCATCATGAAATCCTTGAACTGGTTTAAGAACAGCAGCCACGGGGAAATGCGCTGCCCCTCCGCCAGCTCGTTTGCTCCGTACTGCTCCTGTCTGCGAGCCGCTTCCTCCTGGGTCAGGCCCTGTTCACGGGTGACGCCGAACCGTTCAAGAAGCTCATCGCCACTCCACTGGTGCCAGTTTTTTTGTTCCATCCTCCCAATTCCCCTCCCGTATTTTATGCGGTATACAGCGTGAAGGCTTTTCCACCTAGGGTAAATGTATTCCGGCCAGTCCCAAATTATCACAGCATGGCCCTTAAGTTTTTGCCGGAAGTATGGCATCATAGAGGGAAGCACGGAGTAATTTATATTGAAATAAGACGGGAGATTATATTGTTATGGCACTTGACGGAATCGTTACCCGATCGATCGTTCACGAACTGCAAACCATCGTGGGCGGACGCATCAATAAAATACATCAGCCCTCATCCAGCGATATCATTATGCAGCTTCGCTCCGCCGGCGGAAACAAGCGCCTGCTGCTGTCGGCGAATCCGACTTACCCCCGGGTGCATCTGACGGAGGAATCTTTTCCGAATCCGCTGGAAGCGCCAATGTTCTGCATGCTGCTCCGGAAGCACTGCGAAGGAGGCATTATCGAAGCGATCCGGCAAGTCGGGATGGAACGGATCATCCATATCGAGGTGCGCCAGCGCGATGAGCTCGGCGACGTTTCGGTCAAACGCCTGATCGTGGAATTGATGGGCCGGCACAGCAATATCATTCTGGTGGATCCGGCAACAGGCGTACAGCTCGACGGCATTCATCACGTGACCCCCGCGATCAGCGGGTACCGCGTCGTTATGCCGGGTTTCTCCTATACGGAGCCACCGCAGCAGAACAAACTGGATCCTCTGCATACGGGTAAAGAAGGCTTCTTCAGCGCCTGGCAAGCCGCTGCCGAGCAGAACGAAAACGGGGGAACCGGCTGGATCGTCGGCGCCTATAGCGGCCTGAGTCCGCTGATTGCGGAGGAGATCGGGTACCGCGCCTACGGCGGCGATCGGCCACCGCAAGGAAGCGGGGATCCCGGGAAGCTCTGGGCCGCCTTTGACCAGCTTATGGAGGATGTGCGGAACCACCGATACACGCCGGTGACCGGGGATAACGAAGCGGGGAAGCCGGTGTTCTCCGCCGTCCGGCTGACGCTGATCCGAGGGGAAGCGAAAACTTACGGCTCCATCAGCGAATGCATGGAGGATTATTTCGGGGAAAAAGCGCTGCGTGATACCGTGAAGCAGAGGACCAGCGATCTGCTGCGTTTTTTGCAGAATGAACGGAACAAAAATATCAAAAAGCTGTCCAACCTGGAGAAAGATTTGGGGGAAGCGGAGGATGCGGAGCGTTACCGGATCTGGGGCGAGCTCCTGCTGCCGTCCCTGCATATGATCAAGAAAGGCGATCGTACGGCCGAGTTGATCAACTATTACGACGAAGAGCAGAAGACGGAGCGGATTCCGCTCGATCCGCTGCTCACCCCGTCGGAGAACGCCCAGCGTTATTTTAAAAAATACAACAAGTTCAAAAACAGCCTTGCGGTCATCGACGAGCAGATGCAAAAAACGCGGGAGGAGATCGTGTACATCGAAGAGCTTCTCCAGCAGTTGTCTTACGCCTCGCTTAACGATGTCGACGAAATCCGCGAGGAATTGATTCAGCAGGGATATTTACGGGACCGCGCGAAAAAAGGCAAAAAGAAGAAAAAGAACGACCGCCCTACCCTGCATGTCTATACCTCTTCCGAGGGCTTCGAAATTTGCGTCGGCAAAAACAACCTGCAAAACGAATACCTCACCAACCGGCTCGCCGGACCGAACGATACCTGGCTGCATACGAAAGACATTCCGGGTTCGCATGTGGTTATCCGCGGCAGCGGTTTTGGCGATGCGACACTGAATGAAGCGGCCCAACTGGCGGCCTATTTCAGCCAAGCCAGGGAATCGAGCAGCGTCCCGGTGGACTGCACCCTGATTCGCTACGTCCGCAAGCCGAGCGGGGCCAAGCCCGGCTTCGTCATTTACGACCATCAGCGCACCTTATTCGTGACGCCGGACGAGCAGTTGATCAAGAGCCTGCCGAACGCGGTGAAGAACGGCTGATAACGCCGGAAATAAGCATGCGAAAGAACCTTCCTAAGCGCAGACCTGCTGTGTTAGGAAGGTTCTTTGTTCAACGGCCGCCGGGCTCCGCGGCGTTTTTCAATTGTCGGACGCACTCCCCGTCGGCGTACCGGCTGCCGAGATCGCCGTGAAAGACGACGCCCTGCCGGGCTCCGTG
This sequence comes from Paenibacillus sanfengchensis, assembly GCF_036864765.1. Taxonomy (NCBI): domain Bacteria; kingdom Bacillati; phylum Bacillota; class Bacilli; order Caryophanales; family Paenibacillaceae; genus Paenibacillus; species Paenibacillus sanfengchensis. Next base: position 89,980 of record NZ_JBAGJC010000005.1, read on the forward strand.
ATAATCCGAACCGCCGGTAGCGATCAGTCCGTATCGCCGCGCCAGCGCAAGATAACGTTCCTCGGCCTCCGGCCCGTGGTCGGAGTGGTACACCTCGATTCCCGCCGGCCGCCCCCGCTCCACGATCGCTTCCACCAGCTGGTCATCGCCGTACAAACCCGGATGGGCCAACACCGGCACACCTCCGGCCTCGCGAATCCATATCATTGCTTCCTCCGGCGAGATCCGTGGCAAGGAAGCGTATCCGGGCTTCCCTTCTCCAAGGTACCGGTCAAAAGCATCCCTCATATCGGCGGCCAGCCCTTTGCGAACCAACGCGTCGGCGATGTGGGGACGGCCCAGGCTTTCATCCGGCCGCAAGGGCCGCCCTAGCCCCGCTTTGACTTCGTCCAGCGTGATGGAAATCCCCAGGCCCTGCAGTTTTTCTATGATTTGGACGTTCCGGGCCTCACGGGTCTCCCTTAAACCGGCGAGTCTCTGCAACAACAACGAATCGTCCGTTTTGATAAAATACCCCAATACATGAATGTCTTTTCCGGATGACCGGGTACTGATCTCCACCCCCGGAATCACGGTGATCCCCTGCCGCTCGCCCTCCGCCATCGCTTCCTTGATCCCCGCTACCGTGTCGTGGTCCGTGATCGCCAGCCCAGCAAGGCCATGTTCTCTGGCCAGGCGAACGTTATCGGCGGGGGCATTCATCCCGTCCGAAGCGCGCGTATGGGTATGCAAATCGTATCGTTCGCGCTGCCCCGTTTCGTTTTGGTTTTGCATCTTTTCTGCTCCTCCTTCGGTATGCTGCTCCAAGACTCGGATCTAGAACGTTTTTTTGAACCCGCGCAAATACGTTAAAAAGGTAACCGCCGAGACCGGCAGCAGCGTAGATTTTAAATGGATGGAATAAAATTGCCGTTTGAACTCGGCATCCTCGATATCCACGACCTTCAGGAGGCCTAGGGCCTGCTCATGCTTCACCGACGACGGGGAGATGATCGTGACGCCAAGGCCCGCTTCCACCGCCGATTTCACCGCGCCCGTGCTGCCCAGTTCCATCACCGTTTCCATCCGCTCCGCCGCGATGCCCAACCGTTCCAGTTCGGCCTCCATCACCTGGCGGGTCCCGGAGCCTTTTTCCCGCAGCACGAAGGGATAATCCATGACCCCACTCAGCTTCACCCGCTCCTCCTTCGTCAGTGGATGCCCGGCCGGAACGATCAGCTTCAACTCATCCTCCATCACGGGCTCAGACACCATATCGGGGTGATACACCGGTGCTTCGACGAGGCCGAAGTTCAACTGATGCCCGACGATTTCCTCAATAATCTGGGTCGTATTCATGACCTTGAGCGCAATGGAGATATCCGGGTATTTCACCGCGAATCCTCCGAGCAGCCTGGGCAGTACATACTCCCCGATTGTCAGGCTGGCCCCGAGCTGCAGCCTTCCTTCCAGCATCGAGGCGTATCGCGACATGGCCCTCTCGGTTTCCCGCATCAAATCGATGCTGCGCTTGGCATAGGGAAACAGCGTATGCCCCGCTTCGGTCAGCTCGATTCTTTTCGTGGACCGGACCAGCAATTTGCTGCCGAAATGATCCTCCAGCGCCTGAATCTGCATCGTAACCGCCGGCTGGGTCATGTGAAGCGCCTGGGCCGCCGCCGAGAAGCTTCCCCGCTCCGCAACCGTATAAAAAATATGAAGTTGATGATAGTTCAACGCCATCCTTGCCCACTCCTTCTTCTCCCCTACCATACCACGAGAATGAATACAAAAAAAAGCATGCCCCTGTTGGAACATGCTCATTCTATTTACGTTTCCGTGTATTCTTCATCAAGGTCATGCGCCGGGAATGCCGCAGCCAGGAATAGTAAGATTTCAAGTCGCGAAGCTCGATCGTCTCCGACATCCTGCCCAGAAAGGTGACGATAATCATTTTGTATACCGGCTTGGCGTGCTCCTTATACAGTCCGGGAATCTCCGTAAACTCCGCCACGAACACCAGATCGTCATCGACGAGGTAAACGTCCTCCCCGTTTCGGTAGTACGGCTTCATCCTGCCTTGCTTCAGCCATCCCCATGCCCAGCGGGCTATCTCATGCGTCGCGGGATTGCGGCGATCGATCCGATCCTGATATCTTAACTTGGCATGATGGGTAATAACGATGTCGGCGATGGCCTTGTCGCCCAATAAAACAGGCTCCCTTCCGTAAGTTGCCCGCCGCTCCGTAACCGTGTTTCTCATTTGCGCACCTCGAGATTTAGGACTTTTTAACTAAGTACAATTACCCATTATATTACAACATAACTTACCGTTCGACAAGATTAAAGAAAGGAAATTCCCAGGAAAATTTGCCCCCATGGATCCTGCAAAAGTCAGGCTTTCCGGCTGGTGCTAACGCCTGCGGGAAGTCTAACGGCTGTGGCAACCGCTATTTTGTGAAAAGTAACCCTTTCAAAATTCTAACGGTCGCGAGCGCCGTTATTTCCTAGATTTACTCCTATAACAGCCCGGTTTATGCGAAATAAGCGCCGTGGCGACCGTTAGAATTGGAAATCGGCGTTTTCCGGGTAAATAACGGCTGTGGCAGCCGTTAGCGTAATTTCGTCTTGTCAAGGTTGATTTCAGCGCTAGTGCGCATCAGCCTCTTATTCACCGGTCCGGCTGCAAAGGAAAGATAACCGCCGGCAAATCCACCTTGCTTTATCAATAAGGAATGACCCGCTTATGGCGATAGGCGTTCCCCCCGGTCAAAAAAAGAGCGGCCCGAGGGCCGCCCTTTCCTGCAAACTACAAACCGTAATAACGGGTTTTGTCCGGAACATCCTTGCTGTATTCCGTCTTGATTTCGTTCCGGTAGGAACGTTCAATTTTACGTACATAGGGGAGTTTGCGGACGTTCTTCATCGTCTCCTCCGCCCGGTCCGCGTTAACGTACATGACTACATAATGCATCCGCCGCGACAAATAATGCACGCTTCCGTATTTCTCCAGATTTCTTGCCGCTTTCAGGTCGCTGACCCAAATAATATAACCGGTCCGCTCCGGAAACATGATTTCTCCCCCTTCTCTTCAACATAATGCACCTGATGATCCTCGGAGCCGATCCTAGCCGCAACCGCACGATCCCCCGCCACCGCAGCCTCCGCCCTTCGGATTCGGATCATTGCTCGGCACCTTGATGCTGTCCGAAACGGAATAAGCGATGATTTCGGACATCTGGTGCAGGATATCGTCCAATTCCTTCTCTGCAGCTTTAAAGCGGCGGACCGCTTCGAACCGCTCCAACTCCAGCTCCACCTCGGTCACTTTGTCTTTGGCTTCGTGATAATTGGGGTGAAAATGGCCGAATCGCTGCGTTTCTTCAAAAAGCTCCTTCTTGGCAGCCAATTTCTTGACGAGGGCCCGTATATCGGCATCCTCTTCAACCCGGCGTTTCCAGAACAAATAGTCGGAAACCGCGGCGGATTTATTTATCAAATCGCCTAATTCATAGGCGTTTGTCAGCAGCTCGGCCATATCGACCGTGTTGATCTCCGTTACGCTCATGAATTATCATCTCGATTCCTTACAAGAGTAGTCCACCAAAGCGGTAGACGAGATAATCATACCATAATCTTGTGCCAAGAAGAAGGGGGAGCCCCCGGCGATCAAGGGATATCGGACATCATCAGCCGCATGGCTTCACAACGGTCCGCTGTCAGTTCGAGCTCCTCCTGCAAGGGACCGTTACCGTCTCCCCGCTGAGTGGGAGGTTTCAGCAGCCGTCCGACAACCGTCCACTTTTCATCGCCCTTCAAAGAAAGCGGGTAAAACTCCTCAAGCGAACCGTTCATTTTCAACTCTACTTTAGTCCTCCAGCCGATGGCCTGCTCCATTATTTTTCTTGCCGTTGAGGCGTGATAGTGCCGCAGCTCCTTCAGCCACATCCCCGGTACATCCTCATATCCCGGAAAAAGCTCCGAAATCTGCGGAATCGCCTCGGACGGCTCATAAAAATGAAGATTCCGGCCGTTAAAAATCCAGGCCCGCTCGGGCTGTGTCCCTCGCAGTGCCGTCAGCGCATGCCCGGCCCCTTCTTCCAGCCGGGGGTAGTCCGGCGCGACCGCGCCGGAGCCGCCTTGCTTGGGCGGAGCCAATCTCGCTTCCTCCAGCACCCTGCGGACTTTGGCGGCCTGAGCGGCATCCACAATAAAATCGCGTGGGCCGATCCGCTCCAGAAGCCCGGCGAGTGCCGGCAAGACAGCCACCATGCCCGCCGCCGCCTCGTCGGCGCAGCGCAGCAGCAGCCGCTCCTCGAACGAGGTCCGGCCCAACTCCCGGGACCACTGCTCAAGCGCCGATCGGACGTTGTCCGGCACCGCCTCCGCGTGGGCCTCCAGCAGTTCCAGCACCGCCCCCGGGAAGCGTCCCAGTTCGGCCGCTTTGGATACACTCTGTCTGCTCAGCCGATAGACGGACATCCTGTCCATCGTCAGATTTTCGCAGCAGGCTTCCAATTCCCAGCGTACCCGATACGATACGTCCGGGGGCACCAGAATCTCGAAATCCGGCTGCACAATGATGAAAGGGGGCGAAGACGGCGTAGTCCCGCCCGGCTTGCCATCCCCCGCACCTCCGCCGGGCAGGGCCCTCCCTGCGGCCGATTCCTTCTTGGGCAAGCGCCGCAAATCCGGCTTTTGCCGCCAGCGGAAGCACCCTTTGTCTTCCCCGTGGGTTCCAAAATCCAGCCAGCCGAATCCGGCCAGCGCTTTAAGCCACTTCTCCATCCATCCTGTGAGAAATTCGGGGAGGCTGCCGGGAAGCAGCCCGATGGATTGCAGCGACTCGAATACGCTGCCAAGCGAATACCACATGCCCTCCCGCAAGTCCGGCTGAATCAGTCTGTATACGCAGTGCTGTACGGACACATCATCGGGAATATACCGATGAAGCAGCTCCCGGCACAACAGAGCGTCCATCTCCTCTTGTTCCAGCGCAAGCCAGGCCGACAGTTCCCGGGAATTCAGGCTCCAGCTTGCGCGCTCCTTCATGATCAGCTCCAAGGAAAGCAGCAAATCGAGCACCACGGCCAGTTGGGGAGGATAGACGTCATGATGGGGATAACGCAGATCAAGGCCGGCAATATCGTTTTCCTGCAAGTACAGATAACCCGCCAGCTTGCTAACCGACCGTTGGTGAAGGGTTCCCTTGGAGGTGACGGGCAGCCCGTTCCGGCCGGCCCAGGCCAGAGCCCGGAAAAGGTCCAGCGCCAGACCGGGACCGGCTTCTCTTTGCAGGCGGGCATCGGAAGCGGCCAAAGGCTCCGGCTCGGGAAAATGCGCCTGTTCCCACAGATCCGGCAGCAGTTCCGCCGGGATGTAGTACAGCATTTCGCCCCACGCCTTTTTGACCGCGGCCAACTGTCCGCTCCGCAACAGCCCGGGGAGGGCCGCTCTCAGATCGGCTCCGGTCAACTGGCCGACCGCCGCCTCATCGAGCTTCTCCAGCTTGAACGGAAGTCCGGCGAACCGCCGGAAAATCGCTTCGATCATGCGCCTTCCCCCCGCTCTCCCGTCACGGCGTATTCATACCCTTGCTCGATCAAGAACAGTTGGCGGCGCAGCGCAAAATCCTGTTCCCGGGTTTCCTCCGAAACCAGGGTGTAAAAATAAGCTCCCCCTCCATCCTGCTTGGGCCGCAGTATTCTTCCGAGCCGCTGCGCCTCCTCCTGGCGGGAGCCATAGCTTCCGGAAATCTGGATCGCGACGGACGCATCCGGCAAGTCCACGGCAAAATTGGCCACCTTGGAGACGGCCAGCACCGGGATCTTCCCCTCCCGAAACCGGGCGAACCATTGTCCCCGTTCCTCCTGCGGCATACTGCCGGAGATAAGCGGAACACGGAGCGCCGCAGCCACCTCACGCAGCTGGTCCAAATACTGGCCGATGATGAGAATTTGCCGCCCTGCATGACGGTTTACCAGTTTCAGCACCATTTCGGTTTTTCGCGGGTTCTCCGCCGCAATTCTGTACTTCTCTCTTCCCTCCGCGCTTAGATAGCGCTCCCGGATGGAATCCGGCAGGCTTACGCGGACTTCCCGGCACTCCACTTGAGCGATGAACCCCCGCTCCTCCAGCGCCTTCCAGGGAACCTCGTAACGCTTCGGTCCGATCAGCGAAAAGACGTCCCGTTCGCAGCCATCCTCCCGCACCAGGGTGGCGGTCAAACCGAGCCGGCGAGTCGCCTGGATATCGGCCGTCGCCCGGAAGACGGGGGCGGGGAGCAAATGCACCTCGTCATAGATGATCAGTCCCCAATCCCGCTGATTGAACAAGCTCATATGTTTGAATTCATCCTCTTTTCTACTGCGGTGGGTCAGGATCTGATAAGTCGAAACCGTAACCGGACAGACCTGCTTCTTCTCCCCCGAGTACTCTCCGACCGCGCCCTCCGGCAGCGTCGTTTTATCCCGGATTTCGGCAATCCATTGGCGTACCGAAGTAACATTGGAGGTCAAGATCAGCGTTTCGCTCTGAAAATGGGCCATTGCCGCCAGGCCGATGACCGTCTTCCCCGCGCCGCATGGCAGTACGAGGACGCCGCTGCCTCCGCCGTCGCCTCCGCAGGCAAAAGCGTCGACCCCGGCTTTTTGATAGGTTCGGAGGACGAAAGATTTCCCGCTTTCCGTCACGTCCCGCAGGGCCATGGGCAACGATTGGCCGTGATGATACCCGACCTCGTCCAACACCGGGTATCCGAGACGAGCCAGGGACTGCTTAAGCGCTCCACGCCATACCTGGGGCAGAAAACAGCGGTACTCGTTACCCGGTTCGAGCTTGTACGGTGCAAGAGCCTTCTCCTTCAACAGCCGGGTCATCAGGCCTTCCTTGCCGCCCACGTATTCCAGGCACAACCGTCCCGGCTCTTCCGCCCTGTACAGCTTGAGACTGCCGAATCTAGAAACCCACATCCGGATCTCCTCGTCCACTCCGCCCGGCAGCTCCCATCGGGACAACCCCCGCAGCTCCTCCAAAATCTCCTCCGCCGTCATTCCGGCAGCGGCGGCGTTCCACAAGGACAGCGGGGTAACGCGATATGTATGATAATAAGCCGGGCTCTTCACCAGCTCCGCAAAAATAGCCAACCTTTCCCGGGCAGGTTCATAGCCGGGATGGTTTTTTTCGAGCAGAATCGTCAAATCCCGCTGCACAATGCACGATCCTTCCCTGTTCATCGGGAGCCTCCTTTTCACACAGATAAAAAAACAAGAAGCCCGCAAGCCGGTCGGCCGCGAACTTCTTCTCCCGCGCCTCCCCGTTAGCCGGGGGCCGGCTGTCTTAATGCACTTGCTCCGATATTTCCGACAACGCCTCGCCGGCATTGTCGGCGAAGATGCCCCGCACGGCGAGGTCGCCGATCGAAACGACCCCGACCAGCATTTCCCCCTCGGTAACCGGCAGCCTCCGGATTTGCTGCTCGGCCATCAACTCGGCCGCCTCGTCCACCGAGGTGTCCGGCGTAGCCGTTCTAAGGCCGCGGGTCATGACGGTCTCGACCGCGGTGGAACCCGGATGCTTCTCGGCGATGCCCCGGATCACCAGGTCGCGGTCCGTAATGACCCCGAGCAGCCGGGTGCTTCCTTTTTCGCAAACCGGAATAAAACCGGTGTCATGCTTCTTCATTTTGACCGCCACTTCAAAGACGTTGTCTTCGGGAGACACCGTTACGACATCTCGGGTCATAATTTCGTTGACTTTTCTCATGTTGATCCCTCCTTCGGTCAATAGAATTCCAAAGGGGGAGCCGGTTTATGCGCCCGATGCGGACGCATGCTCCGCCAAGTAGGAATCGGCCATCGCCACCAGGAGCAAGGCGGCATGCAGCATCGCCTCCTCATCGATATCGAACCTCGGGTGATGATGAGGGTAGACCGCCCCCTTCTCCGCGTTTCCCGCCCCAACCAGCATGAAGCAGCCCGGGATTTGCTGCAAATAGTAGGCGAAATCCTCCGCCGGCATAATCTTTGGCGAGACAGCGGGCTTTAAACCCGCGGCGGCGGCCCCGGACTCATAAAAGCGCTGAAACTCGTCGGGATGATTAACCAGGCACGGATAACCCATCATATATTCCACGGCGGCCGTAGCCCCATAAGCTGCCGCCGTGCCCGCAGCCAGTTCATGGACCCGCGTCCGGATCAGCTCCCGCGTGTCCGCGTCGAAGCAGCGTACGGTCCCCGATAGCCGGCAGCGGTCAGCGATCACATTCTGCGCCGTCCCCCCTTGAATCGACCCGATGGTAACCACCGCCGGATTGAGAGGATCGACCGAGCGGCTGACTACGCTTTGCAGTTGCAGAACCAGCGCTGAAGCCGCTACGACACTGTCGATCGTTTTATGCGGCATCCCGCCGTGCCCGCCTTTCCCTTGAACGTCGATGAAGAACTCATCCGTGGAGGCCATCAGAGGACCGGCAGCGCTCATCGCCGTTCCCGCGGAAATCGGTGTCCATAAATGGACCCCGTAGATCACATCCGCTCCGTCCAGTGCCCCAGCCTCGATCATCGACACCGCGCCGCCCGGACAAACTTCCTCCGCCGGCTGGAACAACAGCCGTACTTCTCCGCTCAGTTCTTCCCTCCGGCCGCTGTAATATTCCGCCAAGGCCAGAAGAACGGCCGTGTGGCCGTCATGGCCGCAGGCGTGCATGACTCCGGGAACGCCGGACGCGTAATCGCAGTCCTTTTCGTCCTGAATGGGCAGCGCATCCATATCGGCTCTCAGTGCCACCGTTTTACCCGGGCGACCGCCTCGAATCCGGCCGATGATGCCGAAGCCGCCGACGCCGGCAGTTACCTCCACGCCGAGTCTTTCCAGCCGCCCCAGCACAAAAGCCGATGTTTCTTTTTCCATAAAAGACAGTTCCGGATGCCGGTGCAAAAAGCGCCGGTCCTCCACCATGCCTTGAAATAAAGCCCGAAGCGCTTCGCTATCCATTCGCCCACTTCCTTCTTCTAAATCGCTGATTTCATTGTATCAGAAAACAGGCCTTCTTAATATGCGCGGTCTTCGGATGCAAAAGGCCGAAACTTCACTTTTCATAAGGCTTTCCGTGCTTGCACAAGAGGTGGAAACATACTATCATGGGGAGAGAACTCATGACTTTTTTACGAACATTATTTAAGGAGGCCTTCCGACAGATGATAGTTGAAAATACAGGTTTGGATGGACTGAAGAGCGATTTGGCCTATTTGGACGAATCTGCCGAGAAAGTTGGCTTTATTCGCTGGCAGTGGGAATACTATCGTGCTACATACGATTATAAAATCGAATACAACAACGACGAATACTACCTTCGCATCAATACGCGAGCGATTGAAGGCAAGCTGGAGCGTCCGGAGACAATTCTGTCCATTGAAGCGGTCTATATGGGGCGGGCCACTTTCCCACACGGGCTGGAATATGAATCCGAAATTCCGGCGCTCGTCATGAAGACGGCGACGCATAAAATCGCGGAGTTGAAGGAACTCCTCGAGGCTTAAGCCCGGCTTTCATGAGAGACAACAAAGAAGAGCCCCGACGCGGAACCCCTGATTTTCAGCTTCTCGTACTGACGCTGCTTATGGTGGGGTTCGGGATTGTGATGGTGTTCAGTTCCAGCTCCAGCATCGCCATGGTCAACAAAAATTTCGGCTACGATCCGATGTATTTTACCAAACGCCAAATTATCTTCGCCTTTGCCGGCCTGATCGGCATGTTCATAGCGATGAACATTCCCTATGAGAAATATAAGAAACTGTTTGTACCGGTTTTTATATTCGCCATTGCTCTCTTGATGATCGTTCCGTTCTCCGGCGGCATCAACGGGGCCAGCAGTTGGCTGAACGTCGGCTCGCTCGGGATTCAGCCCACGGAGTTGGCCAAGGTGACGACCATTATGTATTTGTCCGCCCTTATTTCCAAGAAAGGCGAACGTTTTCGGGATCTCCGCACCGGCTACATTCCGGTCATGGTTATCGTGGGCTTTGTAGCCGGTCTGGTCATGCTTCAGCCTGACCTGGGTTCCTGTATGATTCTCGTCGCCACGGCGGGCCTGATCATCTTTGCGGGCGGCGCCAATCTGAAGCATATTATGGGCTCCATCGCGCTATTGGTTCTGGGGGCGAGCATCGTGATGGGGGTCGGAGCGCTTTGGGACAAGATTAGCCCAAGCGACACCGCGGCCGCGGGGAGCGACTACAAGATGGGACGGATTCAGGCTTATCTGAATCCGTGGGCAGATCCGCAGCATACCGGATATAATCTTATTCAATCCCTGACGGCTATCGGACATGCCGGCGTCACCGGCACCGGTTTTGGACAAGGCATTCAGAAGCTGCATTATCTTCCGAACGCCTATAACGACTTTATCTTCTCCGTCATCGGAGAAGAGTTCGGCTTTCTGGGGACGTTGATTTTCCTGCTGTTTTACATTTACTTTATTTGGAGGGGGCTGCTCGTCTCCCTTCGCTGCCAGAGCGCCTTCGGAACTTTGATGGGCGTGGGAATCATGGGCCTGATCGCGATTCAGGCTTTCGTCAACATCGGCGGCGTCACCCGTACGATTCCGGTCACGGGCGTCACGCTCCCGTTCATCAGTTATGGGGGTTCCTCTCTGCTCGTGATGATGGTAGCCATGGGCATCGTTTTGAGCATTTCCCGCCAATCCGCCCTTCCGGCCAAACAGGAGCGCACGAAATCCGTGGTCACGAAGGAATCGGCTAGTTATGATTGGAGCCATCGCAGACGGCGTCAAGGCTAACGAACATACGCGACAAAAAAAGACTTCAGGAATTTTCCTGGAGTCTTTTGATTTTGCAGTGAAAAAATGCCGCAGGATCTTCTCCGCTCGTGTTGTTAGACCTCGTCGTCTTTAAAGGCGACGCCTTCCACCTTCACGTTTACTTCCACCACTTTCAATCCCGTCATGTTCTCAACGGCTTCACGGACATTCTGCTGCAACATCCGGCAGACTTCGTGGATCGGAGTCTCATAAAGCACGATGATTCGCAGATCGATCGCCGCTTCCAGTTGACCGACTTCTACGGTGACGCCTTTTTGCACATTTTTACCGCTTAGCCGCTTGGCCCATCCTTCGGACAGCCCGCCGGACATCGCCGCAATACCGGGGGTTTCCAGGGCCGCCATTCCCGCGATTTTGGAAACTACATCATCAGAAACCCGAATAACCCCCAAATCCAGTTGCAATTGCTCGGTCATGGTATATCCTCCTTCAAACCTCATTATTACCCATTGTAATTGCTAATTTCTTATTAAGCAAATATGGACCAATTTTCGCGTTTCGTTTATAATCATCACGTTATTGGTTATATTGAACTTGAAGTGTAGTTATTTCCTACACAAGCCGGTCTACTGCCAATGCAAAATAAAACAACAGGGGTGTAAAAATGAAGAAATATTTGTCTCCAGGTTTACTCATTCTTTTCTTCGTACTCAGCGCCATCGGTCATTACGCCCACTGGCCCGCCACTTTGGAATTCTTTATCGCCGCGATCGCGGTTATTTTTGTCGCGGGGTTTCTGGGAAAAGCGACGGAGAGCGTGGCCCATTATGCCGGACAGCGGCTGGGCGGCTTTCTGAATGCCACCTTCGGTAATGCGGCCGAACTGATTATCGCGATATTGCTGGTAAGGGAAGGCCTCTTTGATATGGTCAAGGCCAGCATCACCGGCTCGATTATCGGGAATCTGCTGCTCGTCCTCGGACTTAGTCTGTTCGCGGGCGGATTAAAGTTCAAGGTGCAGAAATACAACGTCACATTGGCCGGAATGAACGGCTCTCTAATGATCGTCGCCATTATCGCCTTGTTCGTGCCGGCCATATTCCTGAACACGCATGTGCTCCATGAGGAAGACCGGACCTCGCTAAGCCTTGTCGTTGCCGGAATTCTGATCGTGGCCTACCTGCTGTGGCTGGTGTTCTCCATGATCACGCATAAGAACTACTTAGCCGATGTGACGGAAAGCGCGGATCAGGAGCTCCCTCACGAACACGAACCCGCCTGGTCCAAGAAAAAATCGATTCTCTACTTGGTGGTTGCCACCGTCATGGTCGCCTTGGTTAGTGAATGGCTGGTACATACGCTGGATACGCTCACTTCACGCTTCGGGCTCAGCGAAATCTTCGTCGGCGCCTTCGTCGTTGCCATCGTGGGGAACGCTGCGGAACACAGCGCGGCTATCATGCTGGCGATGAAAAACAAAATCGGGGCCGCGGTGGAGATCGCCGTCGGCAGCAGCTTGCAGATCGCCCTCTTTGTCGCGCCGGTCCTCATCTTCGTCAGCCATTTGTTCGGCAGACCGATGGACATCGTGTTTACGGTGATCGAACTTGCGGCCATCGGGGTATCTGTCTTTATCGCCAAATCGATTACACAGGACGGTCAGACCAACTGGTACGAGGGGCTGCTTCTGCTGGCTGTTTATTTGATTCTCGGCGTGTCATTCTTTCTCGTCTAATAAAGACCGCAAAAAAAAGCGCATGGCCCTTTTGAAGGGTCATGCGCTTTGTGATTTAACCGCTGTATCAGGCTAAACTACTGCTGCCTATTGTTCATCGCTTCGTAAAGCGAAGCCAAGTTCCGCTCCAGCTTGCTCAGGATTTGTTTGCCTGTCGTTTCCTGAACGAGTCCGACGCGCACCGCATAATCGACTTGTCTGGAGAAACCGTACATCTGGGTATCCAATACTTCCTCATAGAGAGGGCAGTAACGTGTAGCCAGATTCTCCATCTGCACTTCGATCAGCTTTTCTATTTTATCGGCATCTTCTTTCAGAAGATTCAGCGCCTTGAGATTCAATTGCTCCTGCAAATCAGATGAAGTCATGTTCATCCCCCCTATGTCCTCCAAGTCTCCACACATTCATATTCTTAATATTAGACGAAATCGGGGGCCAATACAAGAACCTCGCCAAATAATCGCCGCCCGGGAACTCTTGACAATCGGCGCATGGACAAATAAAAAAAGCACTTCTGCCAAAGAAAGGCAGAAGTGCTTCTTAGACCCGCTTACTCGGCCACTACCTTCACGTCCAAACCGTGTTTCGCGAATACTTCCGATACCGCCTTCTTGGCTTCATCCGCGTCCGGCCCGTGAACATGCAGTTCATAGCTCTTGGTATTCACCAGGGTTGTGAAAAGACCCAGAATACTCTTAACATCGATATACTTGTTGTCTGCCTGCAGCACGATGGATGAAGTAAACTTCCCCGCCGTTTGAGCAATTTCCACAACTGCTTGATTATTTGTGGCCATAGCGATCCCTCCGTGTCAACTTTGAGATAAACATATTATCATGATACATTGAATCCGCTTTCCAGGCAAGGAATTTTCTCTTTATTTCAGGTTCTCCGGATTCAAGGCTTCGAGTTCCGGAATGACAAAGATTCCGTCTTTACGAATCAGGCGATCGTCAAAGTAAATTTCGCCGCCGCCGTACTCGGGACGTTGAATCAGGACGAGGTCCCAGTGGATCGACGAGCGGTTTCCGTTATCCGTGTCTTCATAGGCTTGCCCCGGGGTGAAGTGCAGGCTGCCCGCAATCTTCTCATCGAAAAGAATATCCTTCATCGGATGCAGGATGTACGGATTAAAGCCGATCGCGAATTCACCGATGTATCTGGCGCCTTCATCCGAATCGAGAATGTCGTTCAGCCGCTTCGTATCGTTGCTCGTTGCCTCTACAATCTTGCCGTTTTCAAAACGGAACTTGATGTTCTCGAACGTAACTCCGTTGTACAGGGTAGCCGCGTTATAGCTGATCGTCCCGTTGACGGAATCCCGTACGGGCGCGGTGTATACCTCGCCATCCGGAATGTTTTTCTGCCCGGAGCACTTTTCCGCCCCTATGCCTTTGATGGAGAACGTCAGATCCGTACCCGGTCCGGTGATGCGTACTTTGTCCGTGTTTTTCATCAATTCGGCAAGCGGGTCTTGGGCTTTATCCATTTTGGCGTAATCCAGATTGCACACGTCGAAATAGAAATCCTCAAAAGCTTCCGTGCTGACGTTGGCCAGTTGGGCCATGCTGGCGTTCGGATAGCGGAGTACGACCCATTTCGTATGCTTGACCCGCTGCTCGCTATGTACGGAATGTGAATACAGGGCATTGTACATCTTCATCTTGTCTTCCGGGACATCAGAAAGGTCGTTGACATTGGAACCGGCGCGGATACCGATATAGCAATCCATCAATTTCATCCGGGTCAGATCGTATTCCGCCCATGTCTTCATGCCTTCTTCGGTGGCGTATTTCAGTTGCGTGCGCTGAACGGTTTTGTCCGTAAGTTCTACAAACGCATGGCCGCCCTTTTTACCGATCTCCTCAATCACGGCTTTAAGCAGGTCGCGTTCTTCCCCGATCATTTCCACCAGTACGTTTTCCCCCGGCTGGACGTTTACCGAATAACCTACCAAATTCTGCGCCAGCTTCTGGATTCTTGGATCTCTCATTACAGCTTCATCCTCCTCAATGTAACGGGCTCCCATAAAGCCCGGCGGATTCAATACATGGATCCTAGTATATGTTGAACAATGGTTAATTCTTCTTACTTATTGTAGCACGGTGTTTGCCCGAAGTCAGCCTCGGGGGATTATCGGTAGTTTTCAAAGCGGTTATCCGTCAGCAGGATCTCCCTTTCTTTAAGCCCCAGCCTGTTCGGGTAAACCAATTCGGTTTCCGAGGTCAACCGGACCGGCAGCCCGTTATGACGATCGATGGTCAGGTGGAACACCGCCCTGGCTTCGGATTGATCGAGCATCGTCATCAACCGCTCTCTTCCGTTCATCCATTCCCGGTTCAGTTCGGCTTCCAGCCGGGCGCGGCGCCCCGATTCAACCTGGGTCAGGCGATCCTCCCAGCCTTTCTTCACCGCGTCCATCTCCCCCGCCAGCTTCGCTTTGAGCCGGGTTCTGGCCTCATCCGGGTCCAGCTCGATCCGCAACACTCTGGTCCCCCGGGCCGCTCCTGTTTCCGAGGTCATCACTTTCTGTGCCGACCGAATCTCTTCCAGCTGGTCCAACGGGTTCAACCGGGCGAGCCCTTGGATGACGGCATCGCCGCCTTTGGCCTCAAGACTCCAGTTCCCCCTCTTCCACAGCAGGTTCACTTGATAAGCCTTCGCCTTGGACTCCGCAGCCCGCGGCATCCGGCCTTTTCCTGCCCCCTCCGCCGGAACGGGAAGGACCGTGGATATTTGCAGACGGCGATGATCCCTTAATTGTCCCGAGTAAGCGAAGGACTCCGTCAGTTTGTTGTCCTCTCCGCGAAACAACGCCGCATCGCCCCGAAACGTAAGCGAGTCGCATCCGGCTAGACCCGACCAAGTGACACGGTACCATTGCTCGGGGGTTTTATTGTCACGAAAGCCGCAGGAAACCAACAAAAGAACGGCAAACAGCAGAGTTACGAAACTATAGTATACGGTTTTCATTTTACTCTTGCGCCCCTCTACTTCCGGCAGACAGGATGATCCGGAAAAACGTATTTACGCTGTAGCCTTTCCCGCCCGATAGAATCTATGCGCAAACAAAAAGAACGTCCCTTTAAAGACGTTCCCGCCATCACGCTGCTGTTTGCCTATTCCTCGGGGCTAAGGCCGATTTGCGTTTGATTCCGGCCATTCTTTTTCGCTTTGTAAAGCGCCATATCCGCCAGATAAAAAAGTGATTCGACGCTGATTTTATCACTCTCCCGGTTCCATTCCGCAATGCCGCAAGTAACGGTAACCCGGGGTTCACACTCCGCGGCCACCTGAAGACGAATCGTCTCGGCGATCTGGTATCCACTGCGAACGTCCGCCCCCGGCAAATAAATGGCGAGCTCTTCACCGCCCCAGCGGGCGGCGATATCCGTTTTGCGCACCGTACGCTGAATGATCGAACAAACCTGCTGCAAGATTTTATCCCCGGTCTGGTGGCCGTACGTATCGTTGACTTGCTTGAACAGATCGATATCCACAATGATGAGGGACCCGCCTTCATCCTGCTTCTGAAAATGCTGTATCCGGTCATCCAGATAGTGCCGGGCGTACAGCCCCGTAAGCATATCGTGATTGGCCATTCTCTGCACCTCGGCATGCAGGGATGCATTGGCAATCGCCAGACCGATGTGGGAGGACAGCACCTGCAAGAGCCTGTAATTCTCATACGAGAAAAAGCGTGCCTCCCGGTGGGCCAGCATAATCGCTCCCGTCACCTCTCCCCGCACCATCAGCGGAGCCACGATCAGCGAGTTGGAATCCGTCTCGTCCATCAGCTTGGAGCTGATCTTTCCGTAGGCCTTGTAATCGGACAAAATCACCGATTCCTTCGTTGTCAACACGAGACCGCTATAGCCGTAATTCTTGGGAAAAAACGATTTGGAGAGGGCCGGGACGTTACACGCCATAACTTCAAATACTTCCCCGCCCTTGTCCAGTTGAGTGATGCAGCAAAACTCCGCCCGGAAGATGGAAAGAAGCTCCTCGGTAGCGAATTTGAAAACTTCCTTCAGCCGTAAACTTTGATTCAGGCGCTTGGTCAATTCGTTAATAAGCCGGAGCTCGCTGACCAGAAGGTTCGACTGCTCATACAGCTTGGCGCTCTCAAAAGCGGACCCCGCGATATCCGCCAGCATACTGACCAATTGAAGGTCCACCTCTTCAACATCCCGGGGAGGCGTAACCAGGTGAAAAACGCCATAAACCCCCTGTTTGCCCACAAGCGGGACCGCGATTTCCAGGCAATCTTCCCCGTTGTCTTGACTTCCCCCCGAACGGAGCGTCACGCCCTCCATAAAGGCCCGGGCGCAGATGTTATCCCGGGTCTCCCGCAACTGCAGGGATTTAACCCGGGGATCCCGACTCAGGTAATCCTGGGACATCAGCAATTCGACTCGGGCTTCCGGAAACAGTCCGGCGATTCGGCCGAATACCTCGGTAAGCACGGAATCCACTTCTTTCTTATCGTGCAGTTCCTGAATGACCTGAAACAAAATGGACCTGCGATATTCTTCCCGCTTGGCCAGCCCTTGCACATGCAGCAAATCGGAGATAAACAGCGTCTCGAGCCCTTTATAGAAGCAGGTCTTGAAAAACTGGGCCGCCATCACGACCCAAGCTTCGGCGAAATCCGCCGCCGCCGCGCCATAAACCGTACATCCCAGTACGGCGAACAGCTCGTTCGTATGCCTGGTCAGCACCGGGGCCGCTATGCAGAAACCCTCCGGAAAGCGGGAGATTGCCACTTGAATTTCCCTTAGGCAACTTCGGGTCACCTCGTCGATCGATTGCTCCGTTTCAGGAATCCGGGAATCCCCGCTACGATTTACGAACTCCCCGGCCGAATCAGCAACAAACCATTCCACCCGGCAGGAAACCGGCGGCTGCGGCAGCTGGGAAGCCCAATCCCGGCAGGCATTCTCAAGCAATGCCATAATGTATGGGTAGTCATGGGTCGTAATATCCATCAATCCGAGCCAGTTAATAGGATCCTGATCTTCCTCGGGATTCCAACTCGGCAGAGTGTAGGTCGGTGTTGGCATGAACGCTTGCATCGAGTCGTCTCTAGTTTGTTTTGTCATGTAAAAGCTCCTTTTCGCCGCACCCAGCCCGCAGCGAGATAATTTAATCGAAGCCGTCTCACTCTGCCTTTAGTTACACGAGTATCATAGTAATATTTGTTCCGTTCCTTGTTTATATGTTTATTTTACTATCTTCGTAGCCGTTTTGCATTATAATTTACTTCATTTTCAAAGTAATATTAGGTCCAAAGGCCTATCGTCAAAATCCTTTATATTTAAACAAAATCCACCGCTTGACATTATCCGCCCGTTTCTTATAATATATATTGTTGATAAAGACTGGATAGAGTCTTTGATTAGGGGCGTAAATCATGCGAAGCACCCTCTCGGTTTTTGTTGCTGACAAGACAGCGGCTGAACTTTCTTGTCAGAGAGCGGATTATCTATCCTCCGCCCGCCCAAACAAAGCCCGCGCAAGTAGAACCCTACTTAAAATTTTATGATAAAAGGAGTCTACCTATACAATGGCACGTTACACTGGTCCTAAATTTAAACTCAGCCGCCGCCTTGGCATTTCCTTGAGCGGAACAGGCAAAGATTTGAAACGCCCTTTCCCTCCGGGACAACATGGCCCTAACCAACGGAGAAAGGTTTCCAACTACGGTATGCAGCTTTTGGAGAAGCAAAAACTGCGCCACATGTACGGTTTGGGAGAAAAGCAGTTCCGCACTTTGTTTGCCAAAGCGCAAAAAATGCCGGGTATTGCCGGTGAAAACTTCATGGCGTTGCTCGAAAGCCGCCTGGACAACCTGGTATACCGCCTTGGTTTCGCTAACTCCCGCGCGGGTTCCCGTCAATTGGTTTCCCACGGTCACATTACCGTAAACGGCAAGAAAGTGGACATCGCTTCCTACCGTGTAAGCATCGGCGATGTAATCAGCCTTCGCGAAAGAAGCCGCGGCTTGTCTTCCGTTAAGGAAGCTCTGGAGAACCGCACGCACCTTCCGGCTTACCTTGAATACAACGATACGGCTATGGAAGGCAAATACATTCGTTTGCCGGAACGTTCCGAGCTGTCGCAAGATATCGACGAGAAACAAATCGTCGAGTTCTACAACCGTTAAGATTTGCACAAAAAAACCGACCCAAGTCGCTCCGACTTGGGTCGGTTTTTTTGTGCAAATTTCTCTATCCCGCCACTCCAGCGATTAACGGGAATTTCTCCCGTTAATTTTGCTAATTTTACCCACTCGGCACGATTTAGCAGGATTTTCTCCAGCTAATTCTATGCCTGAGAGGCGATCAAAGCCTCGACTACGTAAATTAGCCGGAGGTTTTCCAGCTAATGCGAAATTCGAGCGGCGTATGACCGAATTAACGGGAGGTATTCCCGTTAGTCGTGCTATATTGAGTGTGCGAATCAATAGTTCAACTATACAGTGCTAACTGCAACAAAACGGAAAAGACCTGACCCGGACACTTATCCGGATCAGGCCAATCAGGCATTACAAATATATTTTTCGCAATTTATTTAACCAACAGCTTGGCGAATTTGCGTTTGCCGACCTGAATGACTTCTCCGCCGGACAGAGCGATCGCCGCGTTTACATCGGTCAGCTTCTCCTCATTGATTTTCACGGCGCCCTGCTGAATGCTCCGTTTCGCCTCTCCGTTGGATGAAGCGAATCCGATTAACGTCAACAGCTTGATCAGTTTGATCGTTCCGTCCTCCAGTTCAGCGGCAGACACCTCAATCTCCTCGATATCCTCAGGCAGCGCGCGCTGTTGGAATACAGTAACAAAATGCTCCTGCGCGGCTTCCGCGGCGCCTACGCCATGGTACATGCGGACGAGCGTATGCGCGAGCTTCATCTTTGCGTCGCGGGGATGAACCGTCCCCGATTTGACGCCCTCGCTCAACGTCTCCAGCTCCTCGTTCGTTAAATCCGTAACCAACTCGTAGTATTTGAGCATCAATTCATCCGGAACCGACATCGCTTTACCGTAGATTTCATTCGGCTCCTCATCGATGCCGATGTAGTTTCCGAGGCTCTTGCTCATCTTCTGCACGCCGTCAAGCCCTTCGATGAGCGGCGTCATGATGGTGACCTGCGGCTCCTGGCCGTATTCCTTCTGCAAGGTTCGGCCCATCAGCAGGTTAAACTTCTGATCCGTTCCGCCTAGCTCGATATCGGTGTGCAGAGCGACGGAGTCCATTCCCTGCATCAGCGGGTAGAAAAATTCGTGAATGCTGATCGGTTGACCGGTGGAATACCGTTTGGTGAAATCATCCCTTTCCAGCATCCGGGCCACCGTCACCTTCGCGGCCAGCTTGACCACATCCTCGAACGTCATCGGTGCCAGCCACTCCGAATTGAAGTGTACCTTGGTCTTCTCCGGATCCAGAATTTTAAAAATTTGCTGGCGGTACGTTTCGGCATTCCGCTGCACATCCTCTTCCGACAGCTGTTTCCGGGTTTCCGATTTCCCGGTCGGGTCTCCGATCCGGCCGGTAAAATCACCGATAATCAGTTGAACCTGATGTCCCAGCTCTTGGAATTGGCGCAGCTTTTGCATGACGACCGTGTGGCCGACATGGATATCCGGCGCGGAAGGATCCAGCCCCAGCTTCACTTTCAGCGGCGTTCCCGTAACCACCGATTTCATGATTTTCTTCTTTAATTCGTCCTCCGGTACGATTTCCACCACGCCGCGGGAGATCACCTTGAGCTGACGGTCGACCTCCGCTTGTTGAGCCTGTGTCAATTCTTCCCACTTCATTCTTTCATTCCTCCACATATGATTGTGATTTGATTTTTTTGTGCGCCGAAAACGACAAAAAAGCTCCTTCTCATCCCAAGGGACGAGAAGGAGCCGCTCGCGTTACCACCCTAATTAAAACCGTGCTTCGCCACCGCCGCCAATCGGGCGGGCATGTCGATGCCGCGGTTTTCACCTCATTTCCATAACGGTTTCCCGGTACCGGACTACTGACAGTGTGCGCGTGGCCCATGTGCGTTCCCCCGGACGGCTCCAGACGGTAATTCAAAGGAGATCCGCCCATTCGGTTCGCAGCGACCACCGATTCTCTGAGCGGCGGGATTCCGCCTTCTACTATGTCTATCCAAGCCTTTAGCGATATACAATTAGCTATTTTATATCACAGGTACATTTCCAAAGTCAAACGGAATAATATGCGAAAACCTTGGCGAATACCTGGCAAGTAGGGTGGAAAATCAACCAAATCCCCTTTTTTATGCTATAATGTTGCTGTTAAAAAGGAGGAGCATCCATGGTTCATGAGAACGAAAACAATTCCGGAAAGCTGCAGAGAAAAAACCGGAACAACAAGCCTTCCGCCAAGCCTGCTCCCAAACGCAAACGGGGACGCTGGGTATGGTCCACCCTCGGCTGGCTTGTGCTGCTCGGTTTTGCCGGAGCTTTGTTTGCCGGAGGGGTTGTATTCGGATACGTCTCCTCGATCGTCAAAGACGAGCCGGTGAGATCGCGTGCCGATATCGAGCAAAAAATCAACCATAACGACATAACCGGATTCGCCTACTTCCGGGACGGCCAGCCGATCGGCCAGCTCCGTTCGGAAGAAGACCGGCGGCCTGTCGCTTACCAGGAGATCCCTTCCTCCGTGATCGATGCGGTCATCGCCATTGAGGACAACCATTTTCAAGAACATAAGGGCATCGACTTTAAGGGAACCCTGCGGGCCGTGAAACAAAAACTGCTCAAGGAAGACATCCAGACCGGCGGCAGTACGCTGACCCAGCAGTTGGCGCGCCGCGTATTTTTGAATCTGGACCGGACGGATAACCGGAAGGTCAAGGAGATTTTGCTGGCTTTAAGACTGGAGCGTTTCCTCTCCAAAGAAGAGATCCTTACGGCGTATCTGAACAAGGTTCCTTTCGGCAACGGTTCGAACGGATATCAAGTCTATGGGATCAAAGCGGCGGCCAAGGGAATTTTCAACATTACCGACCTGAAAGATCTGAACATTGCGCAGGCCGCCTATTTGGCCGGGATGCCGCAGCGGCCATCGGCCTATTCGGCCTTCAACGGCAAGGGCGAGTTTAACGAGGAGAACTTTGACCGCGCGATAAAAAGACAACAGCTTGTGCTTCAGCGAATGCTGGAGGAGAACAAAATTACTCGAGCTCAATATGACGAGGCGCTGACGTTCGATATTAAGGCCTCTCTCGCGCCCAAGACGAAGAAGGCCTATGAAACCTTCCCTTACCTGATGCTTGAAACGGAGCGCCAGGGGGCGATTGTGGTCGCGATGATGAACAACCCGGGGATGTCCAAGGAGGAGATCGCCAAAAATCCGCAAATCCTCGAAGAAGCGCGGCAGGAACTGCTTACCGGCGGATACCGGGTATACACCACGATCGACAAGCAGGTATACAACTCCATGCACAAGGTTGCGGAGGATAAGGATAACTTTTCGCCATACAGCAAAACCAAAGGGTTGGAGCAGGTCGCCGGCATGATGATCGATAATCGCACCGGGGCGATTCTGGGCATGATTGAAGGCCGTGATTTTCACACGGAACAGATGAATTACGCCACGCAAATGGTGCGTCAACCCGGCTCGACGATGAAGCCGATCGCCGCCTACCTGCCGGCCATGGAGGCCGGATTGATTCAACCGGCCAGCATCATCGACGATTCGCCGGTGATTTTGCGGGACGGTTCGAAAGGCTATCATATCCCGGTCAACTCCGGCGGCGGCTATAAAGGACTCGTTACCGCCCGGACGGCGCTGAACGAATCCCGCAACATCCCTGCCCTGAAGGTGTTCAACGATGTAGTCGGCATCGATAAAGCCTGGGATTTCGCCAAAAAACTCGGCATTACGACGCTGGATGAGCGGGATTATACCGCGCAGACGGGAGTTCTCGGCGGTTTGCGATACGGGGTAACGGTCGAGGAACTTACGAACGCCTACAGCGCCATCGCCAATGGCGGAGAGTTCAACGACGCCTATATGATCGGCAAAATTGTGGATTCGCAAGGGCATATCGTTTACCAGGAGAAAGCCGAACCCAAGCGCGTTTTTTCCAAGCAAACCGCTTACCTGATGACGGATATGCTTAGAACGGTGATTACCAGCGGTACAGGTAAATCCATCAAAAGCGATTTCAAGAATTACAGAAAAATTCCGATCGTCGGCAAAACGGGAACGACACAAAACTACGCCGATGTCTGGTTTATGGGTTACACGCCGGACGTGACGCTCGGCATTTGGATCGGTTACAAAGAGCCTAAGAACACCCTGTCCGATGCCGGCAAATCGCGGGCCCGCTCCATCTGGGCCAAGGTGATGAACGAAGTCACCGAGCATGAGAAAGACCTGTTCGTCACACCGGAATTCACCAAACCGGACGGCATTGTCACCGCCACGGTATCCGGTTTCAGCGGCAAGCTGCCGACCAAGCTGACCCGGGAGGCCGGCAAGATGGTCACGGATATTTTCAATGCGAAATACGTCCCTAAAGAATCCGACGATGTCCTGGTCCGTATGAAATATATCACCTATAACGGAGTTAATTATATTCCGAAGTCCACCACACCTTCGGACATGGTCCGCGAGAAGGTAGTCATGAAGCGGGAGAAACCTATCAAAGAGTTGATCGACGACTTGCAGAAAGCATTCGGATCGATGCGGGGCGGTCACCGGTCGCTGAGCTACTATATTCCGAGGGACGCGGGCGAGGATGCGCCCACGAAGCAGGATCCCCGGACAGATGACGGGGCGCCGCCGACAGCGCCAAGCAATGTGGCGCTCCAGTCGGGAAGCGTGAGCTTCAGCAAAAGCACCCAGAAGGACGTAGTCGGCTACCGCTTGTACCAAGCCGTAAACGGAGGCACCTTCAAGTATACCGGGCAAGCCGCGTTGGCCGGGGAATCCACTTCGATCAGCGTGGGAGAAAAGGGCGGCTATTCCTATTACGTTACGGCGGTCGATGTGGCGGGCAAAGAATCCCAGCCTAGCGCCATCGTCGGAGCCAACCAGACGACTCCACCGGAGGAGAACGAAGGCGAACTCACCGATCCCGCCGGGGAAGCCGAGGAAGGGGACGGCACAGCGCCGGACCTCACGGTTGCTCCCAGCACGCCGGGTCAGGTTGAAACACATGTCAGCGACAAAGATGTAACGGTGAGCTGGGGAGCGAACGCTTCCGCGGAATTCGTATCCGGCTACAATATCTATGTCGCCGAAAACGCGAGCGGGCCGTTCAACAAGCTGGGCAGTACTTCAAGCACCCAGTTCAAGTTCAAGCATGAAGCCGTCAGCGGGTGGATTCAGATCACCGCGGTGAACGAGGTCGGTGAATCGACGCCTTCGGCCGCGGTTCAATACGGCAAGTAAACAAATAAACCTCCCCTCCGTCCATGGATTGCTCGTATCCATGGAACCGGAGAGGAGGTTTTCTTAATTAAGCGGCTCAATCCTCAATCGTGGACAAATCGCCTGCCGGCAGATTGAGCTCCCATGCCTTCAGGACGCGCCGCATAATTTTACCGGAACGGGTCTTCGGCAGTTTATCCTTAAACTCGATCTCCCGCGGGGCCGCGTGCGCCGACAAGCCTTCCTTCACGAACCGGGCGATCTCCGCTTTCAACTCCTCGGATGGCGTGTAACCCTCACGAAGCGAAATGAATGCCTTGATGATCTCGCCGCGCGTCGGATCGGGCTTGCCGATCACGCCGGCCTCGGCTACTGCGGGGTGTTCGACCAGCTTGCTCTCCACCTCGAAAGGCCCGATCCGTTCCCCGGAGGAATTGATGACGTCATCGATCCGCCCCTGGAACCAAAAGTATCCGTCCTCGTCCACATAGGCCGTATCACCGGAAATATACCAGCCGGGGATACGGAAATATTCCTCGTACTTCGGCGCGTTGTTCCAGATCAGCCGCATCATCGAAGGCCAAGGCGTCCGCACAGCCAAGTTCCCCATCCGGTTCGGCGGCAGAACTTTGCCGTTATCGTCAATGATGGCCGCCTCGATGCCGGGAACCGGTTTTCCCATCGACCCCGGCTTGATCGCCATCGACGGATAATTGCAGATCAATTGCCCCCCGGTCTCGGTCATCCACCACGTATCATGGATACGGTGTCCGTAAACCTTATGCCCCCAACGGACCACCTCGGGGTTGAGCGGTTCCCCGACGGACAAGATATGCCGCACACTGGAGAGGTCATACTGCTTGACGATATCCTCCCCGGCCCCCATCAGCATCCGGAATGCCGTCGGCGCGCTGTACCAAACTGTAACCTTGTTCTGCTGCAAGGTTTCGTACCAGTCGCCGGGGCTGAATCGTCCGCCGCGAACAACATTGGTTACGCCATGCAGCCAGGGGGCGAAGATGCCGTAGGATGTACCGGTGACCCAGCCGGGATCGGCCGTGCACCAGTACACATCATCCTGGCGAAGATCAAGGACGACCCTTCCCGTGTGGTAATGCTGCAGCATGGCGTTGTGGACATGATAGACGCCCTTGGGCTTTCCGGTCGATCCGGAAGTATAGTGCAAGATTAAACCATCCTCCCGATTGACCCACTCGATTTCCGTCTCCTCGGAGGCGGCTTCCATAGCCAGATGGTAATCTACAATCCCCTCTTGGGGAGCCACATCATCTCCTACCAGAAAAATCGTCTTCAGCAAGGGAAGCTCATCCCGCTTGACCCGGGGCAGTAGTGCTGGCGTGGTCACGAGCGCTGCCGCCCCGCTGTCCTCCAGACGGTCCTTGACGGCCGTCTCCATGAAAGCTTCGAATAGCGGGCCGACCACGGCGCCGATTTTAATAATGCCAAGAATACTGACATATAATTCCGGGCTGCGCGGCATAAATACAAATACACGGTCCCCTTTGGAAATCCCCTGGCCGCGGAGCACATTGGCGAACTGATTGGACTTGCGCTGCAGGTCCGCAAACGTATACGACTCGTTCCGTGTCGAATCGCTGAACAAAAGCGCAGGGCGGTCACCCTGGCCGGCATCGACATGCCGGTCAATCGCTTCATAGGCAAGATTGACCTTCCCGGTCACATACCAGGAGAACTGCTTCTCCACATCCTCCCAGTTGAAATTCGCATACGCCGCTTCATAATTACCCAAATTCGATGAAGGCGCGTCCGTCGAAATAATTTCACCTTGCAATTGGCTCATCGTTCCATCCTCCCTTGATCTTTGCAAAACATATAATAGAATAGATCAAACTCATGAAAACGGATACAAAGTTGATTGCGTAAGCAGGACAATTTTTGTTCGGGGAATTGGACAAATAGTTGAATCGAAATAATGTTACAAAAATCACGATGTCAAGTTATATTTATGAATAAATTATGTCGGAAATCATTATATCACACGTCTTTTCCCCCGGCTATACTTTTCAATTTTGCATTTTTCTGCTATATGTTAGGGGAACGAGCAAAGGAGGCGGCAATGATGGAACACCGAAAAACGTATATCCGCCATACCCTGCCCCAAACCGATCGTGAGCTCATTTTGGAAGGTCCTGTTACTCCTTCTCATTTAGCCTCGCTTCGGATGCACCCGGATCTCGACGCTTTCCGCCGTCCCGAAGAACAGCTGGAAGCGTTGATTGAGATTGCGGGACTGCCGGAAGGGCGGATTATTATCGCCCGGGACCAGGAGGTCATTATCGGCTATGTAACGTTCCATTATCCCGACGAGATGGAGCGATGGTCGCAAGGAAATATGCCCGATTTGATCGAGCTCGGGGCCATCGAGGTTTCCAATGAATACAGATCCCGCCGTATCGGGTCAAGTTTGATTCGTACCGCTTTTGAGGACGGTCAGATGGAGAAATACATCGTATTTACGACGGAGTACTATTGGCACTGGGATTTAAAAAGCAGCGGCCTTTCCGTCTGGGATTACCGTAAAATGATGGAGCGGCTGATGCAGACCGTCGATATGGTCTGGTATGCGACGGATGATCCGGAAATTTGCTCCCACCCCGCCAACTGCCTGATGGTCCGGATCGGCAAAGAAGTTCCGCTCGAATCGAAGGAACAGTTTGACCGGATTCGTTTCCAGCAGCGCTTCATGTATTAACCAAGACTTACGTGAAAGGACGCGTGACGCCATGTCTGGAAACGCTTTATTTGTCCATCATGAGCAATCGATGAATTACCGTTTCCACGATCATCACCCGTTTCACCCGATCCGGCTGCGGCTGACGCTGGAGCTTCTGCAAGCCTGCGGCGCGCTGAGTTCCGGGCAGATGCTTGTCTCCCGTCCCGCCACGGAGGAGGAGCTTCTCTGGATTCACCAGCCCGCCTACGTCGAAGCGGTTAAGGCGCTCAGCGACTCTCCGCCTGATCCGGCGTGGACGGAGCGTGCGGAGCAGTACGGCCTGATGGACGAGGACACGCCGTATTTCCCCGGCATGCACGACGCGGCCTCTTACGTTGTGGGAGGCACGATCACCGCGGTGGACGCGGTCCTGTCGGGCCGGGCGGACCACGCTCTGCATTTGGGCGGCGGTCTGCACCATGCCCTGTCCGCGAAAGCCGCCGGCTTCTGCGTCTATAACGATGCCGCCGTGGCCATCGCCTACGCGAAACACCGCTTCGGGGCCCGGGTGCTGTACGTGGACACCGACGTTCACCACGGCGACGGGGTGCAGTGGAGCTTCTATTCCGATCCGGATGTGTGTACATATTCCATTCATGAAACGGGAAAATATTTGTTTCCCGGAACGGGATTTCTTCATGAACGGGGTGAACATTTGGGCTACGGAGCCTGCTTGAACATTCCGCTCCAGCCCTATACGGAGGACGCCTCCTGGATGGAGTGCTTCGAAACCTCCATTACGCGGCTGGCAAACTATTTCAAGCCGGATTTGATCGTCAGCCTGCATGGCTGCGATGCCCATGCTTTGGATCCGTTAAGCCATATGCACTGCAGTATGGCCATATACAGCGAGATGCCGGCGATTCTCCATCGGCTGGCCCATACGCATTGCGGGGGGCGATGGGTCGCCGTCGGCGGAGGCGGCTACGATATGTGGCGGGTCGTTCCCCGTGCCTGGAGCCTGCTTTGGTTGGAAATGAGCCAACATCCGCTGAAACGGGTGCTTGACCGGGAAGACCGGCCGCAAACCAAGCTGCCGCAGAGCTGGGCCGAGAAATGGCAGAGTCAAACGCCGACGCCCCTCCCCGCGTTTTGGCTCGACGATTTAACGCGTTGGGAGGCGATTCACCGCAGGGCGGAAATTACGGCAAAAAACCGCGAGAATCTCGCGGTTGCGCTTCAGGATTATCCGCCGGCCCCCTAAAGCAGGGTCTTGATTAGTTTAGAGAATCCACATGTTGGATCATGTCTTCAATAATCTCAAATGAGCGCTTAGAAGCGATCACGGTAAACTCGGCGAAATTCACGTCCGCCGTTCCGTCCGCTTTGTCGGACATCGAGCGCAGCATCACATAAGGCACGGCGTTCATATGGCAGACTTGACCGATCGCCCCGCCTTCCATCTCCACGCAGGTTCCGTCCATGCTTTCATAGAGAAAGCGGACGACTGCCGGATCGGCGATAAACTGGTCACCCGACAAAATTCTCCCGACCCTGTAGCCGTTTTCCCGGCAAACGCGGGAGCAAGCTTCCTCCGCGAGCTTGATCAGCCGGGGGGCGGCCGGAAAATCGGACACCTCTTGAAACGGAGTCACCCCGCGGGGGAATCCGATCGGCGAGCAGTCCATATCGTGCTGCTGGCATGACGACGAGATCACGATATCGCCGATATCCAGCGAAGGATGCAACGCGCCAGCCACCCCGGTAAACCAGATCATCCCGACGTCAAAACGGTCGACCAGCACCTGCGTGGTTATCGCGGCATTCACTTTCCCTACGCCGGATTTGCACACCACGACGTCTTTGCCGTGGAACTTCCCTTTCACAAAGGAAAGCCCCGCCTGAGCTACCGGTTCCTTGGCTTCCATGCCGTCCAGCAGCAGCGCCAGCTCTTCATCCATCGCCCCGATGATTCCGATTGTTTTCAGCATGTTCAATCGCTCCTTTATCGATTTATGTAAGCTTAACTTGCCCTACAGCCTAAAAAAAGCTCCTTCATGAGGAGCTTTTTTCCGTTATAACCTTTTTCATATATTTGTCTATCTAATCTTCTCTATAATTGAAAGCAGCCTAAACGTGGCTGACGGACAACCGCAAAATCGTTTCGTGCGGCAAAATGACCCGAGGATTCTCCACGGTTTCTTTCTTCATCAGTTTCGTCAGAAGGCGCATGGCTACCGCTCCCAAGTCATACATCGGCTGGGCGACCGTCGTCAACTGAGGACGCACCATGGAAGCCATACGAATATTGTCGACGCTGATGATCGAGAAATCATCCGGCACTTTCAAGCCTTCATCCTGAATGCTGTGAATCGCACCGATCGCCATCTCGTCCGTAGCGGCAAAAATCGCGGAAGGCCGTTTCTTGAGCCCCAGGAAATATTTCATCGCTTCCACCCCGGATTCATACCGGTAATTGCCGATCCGCACAAGATCCTCGTCATAAGGAATTCCCGCGGTTTCCAGGGCGCGTTTGTACCCTTGGAAGCGCGCATAACCGTTTGCCGGATCCTGCAGCGTGCCGCTGATCATTGCAATGTGCCGATGGCCATGGCGAACCAGCGTGCTGACCGCATCGAAGGCCGCTGCTTCATGGTCGATATCCACCGAGGGAATCATCCCGTCTTCGTCGCTTGTTGCGCAGAGAACGATCGGGACAGCCGAAGTCTGAAACGCCTGAACATGCTCTTCCGTCACGGTTCCGCCCATGAACAGAAGCCCGTCCACTTGTTTCTCAAGCAACGTGTTGATGACCCGAATTTCCTTCTCTTTCTTCTTGTCCGCATTACATAAAATAATATTATAGTGGTACATGTTCGCGATATCTTCGATACCTCTTGCAATCTCGGCAAAAATCGAATTCGAAATATCTGGAATCACCACTCCGACCGTTGTCGTCTTCTTGCTGGCAAGACCTCTTGCCACCGCATTCGGACGATATCCCAAACGTTCAATCGCTTCGTACACTTTTTTCCGAGTTTGCGGCTTCACATTGGGATTGTTATTCACAACCCGGGAAACCGTAGCCATCGAGACGCCCGCTTCACGAGCCACATCGTAAATGGTAACCGTCACATTATTCTCTCCATTGCCAATAGATTTTCACTCATTACTCCGCGAGCCCAATGTTTCAATTAAATTTATGATACGACAAAATACTACTTTGTGCAATGATAACGCTTCATTTACACAAGAATTCCTTGCAGGGCCTCTGCGGTGATCCTGGAATGCGAAGTATGCCATACCGCTTGTCCGTCCTTTACCAAAAGAGCCTGCGGCGATTCATGCTTGACGGCGAGAACCTCGGCGGCCTCATTGGAGACCTCGCGGTCCTCCACTACATAAATCAGTCCGTATGTAATCTTCTCGTTGGGAGAGCCCTTCAGATAGTTCTCCAATTCCCGGTAGGCGCCGGAACTGATCGGGCAGCGCGTACTGTGCTTAAACAGCAGCAGCGGCTGACTCGCCGAATGTTCCAAGACACGGTGCAGATCCTCTTTTGACGTGATTCTCCTCAATTCAGGCATCTCGCATCCATTCCTTTCAGAAAATCAATTTTCATTTTCCTAAATCATATCTTACCAAAAACGGCACGCGAAATACAACTCATGGCGACAAATTCATTAAGATTATCTTTTATTTCGTGCTCAAAAACTGACGATCTTTTACAAACTTCGACAAAGTTGCCAGCCTTGCCGCGATTTCTTTCATCCAGTTTTCATCATTCATCTTTTGCGCACAGCCGTATAAATCAAGCAGCAGATTGATGCGCTCTTCACAATGCTGTTCCAGCATAGCTTCAAACAATACGGAGTCCGCCTTCGTCCATTTGCGGGACAACTCATAAAGCACATCCGCAAGTTCATTGACTTCGGTGAAAAATACGCGTCCTTTAGCGTTCTGTTGTTTCAACTGATCCAGCAAGTCCAGCAGATCCGGCTTGACGAACGGCAGCACTTCGTAGAAGTTGCAGTCTTCGCATTCAAAGATCGGCACCCGATCGATTTGAAATTTGTTTTCAAACACGACCAGCCGGAATCCGAAATTCATTTTTTGTCCGCAGCGGCAAAGCCTGCGCATAGGAATCACCTCATAAATAGTCCATCACGTTTTGAGTCGGATAAAGATTCCAGCGCAAGAAGGATTATCCTTGCGCTATGAGCATGAAGAAGAACATCATTTTTGATACAATTAAAATATTGAAAACGATTTTCGTCAAGAGAAAAAGCAGACAGGAGGAGACGAATTTGAGATTATCTGGTAAAAAGGTGATCGCCCTGGTCGATGAGGAATTTGAGGACTTGGAGCTGTGGTACCCGATTTATCGCGTTCGCGAGGAAGGGGCCGAGGTGCATCTGGCCGGGTTGGAGAAAGGCAAAAAATACATCGGCAAATATGGAGTCCCCGCCGTGACGGATATGTCGTTTGAGGAGGTCCGTTCCAGCGATTACGACGGGATCCTTGTGCCCGGAGGCTGGGCTCCCGATAAGCTGCGCCGGTACGGGAAGGTGCTGGAGGTCATTCGGGAGTTGAATGAAGCAAAGAAGCCGATTGGGCAAATTTGTCATGCGGGATGGGTTCTGATTTCCGCCGGCATCCTGAAAGGCGTCACCGTCACCTCCACGCCGGGAATTCGCGATGATATGGAAAATGCCGGAGCCGTATGGAAGGACGAGCCCGTCGTGGTCGATGGACATATCGTCTCCGCCCGGCGCCCGCCCGATTTGACGGAATACGGAAAGGCATTCGTCGATGCTTTGGCGGACTCCGCACAATAGTTTTAGCAAACAGTTAAGCTGAGAAAGACCCGGGAATCGTCCCGGGTCTTTCTCAGCTTTTCATATATTCGATGTGGCCGTAGCACCGCCTAGCGGCCAAGTACCGGGTCCTTCCCCAAATAGCGGGTAAGCTCGGCTTCGATTTCCTCGCTCGTCGACAAGCCGTAGCAGTAACGTCCCTCTTCCTCGGCTTCCTTCACCGAACTGTTTAAAATCCGGTGTTTAACCCGCAGCAAGGACTGCGGCGACATACTGAGCGTATCGACCCCGAGGTACAGCCAGATCGGCAGCACTTTTTCGTCGCCGGCCATCTCGCCGCACACGCTGACCGCTATGCCGGCTTCCTTTGCGGCCGTTACGGTTTGGCGAAGCATGCGAAGCACGGCCGGGTGGTAAGAGTTGTACATGTGGGCGATCTTTTCGTTCATCCGGTCGACCGCCAGCACGTACTGGACCAGGTCATTCGTACCGATACTGAAGAAATCGGCTTCTCTGGCGAGCAGATCGGCTATGGCTGCCGCAGCCGGAACTTCAATCATCACGCCGACTTCCACTTCGCCGGAATACGGCAGCCCGCGATCGGACAGCTCCCGCTTAGCTTCTTCCACAAACCCTTTGGCCCGTTTCAATTCCTCCAACGAGGACACCATCGGCAGCAAAATTTTGATTTGGCCGTAAACACTGGCCCGCAAAATCGCCGTCAACTGGATTTTGAACAGCTCTTTGCTGTCCAGACTGATGCGGATTCCGCGATAGCCGAGCACCGGATTCTCTTCCTCCGGAATCGTAAAATACTCCAGCTGCTTGTCTCCGCCGATATCCAGCGTGCGAATGACGACCGGGTGGCCGTCCGCCTTCTCGACAATTTGGCGGTAAACCTCAAACTGCTCGTCTTCGCTCGGGAAAGCCGGGCGGTCCATGTACAGAAATTCCGTGCGGAACAGCCCTACGCCCTGAGCTCCGTATTTGATCGCCTGCTCGAAATCCTTGACCGAGCTGATATTCCCGGCCAGCTGCATCCGGTAGCCGTCCCTTGTCACCGCATCGACGGAAGCGAGCAACTGCAGCTGCTCCTTGCGGCGGCGCTGCTTCTCGGCGATCTCGGTGTACCGGTCGATAATTTCCTGCTCCGGATCCAGGTAAAGCCAGCCTTCATCGCCGTCGACGACGAGCAGGTCCCCGGTCTGCAGCGGTTTCGTCAGCTTATGCTCCAGACCGGATACCAGCGGAATGCCCAGCGCCCGGGCCATGATCGCGGAATGCGAGGTTTTGCCCCCGGCCATCGTTACCATCCCCAGCACGTTCTCGGGATTCAGATGCACGAGCTGGGACGGTGACAATTCCTTGGCTACCAGAATGTAAGGCTGGGTATCCGACGGCAGCGTAATCTCCGGCGTTCCCAGCAAATGCTTCAACAGCCGGTTGCCGACATCCTTGATATCCAGCGCCCGCTCCTTCATATATTCATCATCCAGCAGATCGAACATCGTGACAAAGTGATCGATCGCTTCCTTTACCGCAACCTCGGCAGCCTTATACTGCCGTTCGATAATGCCCTGAATCTCGCTCATAAATACAGGGTCTTCCAAAATGGCGATATGCGCATCAAAAATGCTGGACTCCGCGACCCCCACCGTTTCCTTGATTTCGTTCTTCATGAACTCAATCTCGGTCTTGGAGGTTCGGATCCCCTCATATAGTCTCTCGAACTCTTTGGCGAGATCCACCTTCTCCATCCGGCGATCCGGCACATCCCACTCCCAGGCGGGCAGCACGAACGCCTTGCCGATGGCGACGCCAGCCGCTGCTCCGATACCCTGTATCATGTTTCGACCCCCTAAGTCCTTACTGTGAAGTATAGGATACCCTCTCTCTAATACTTTATGGTAAGCCCAGCTTCGTAAATTTGTCAAAGGAATTTACGCAAAGAAGGCATCCCCGCCATCTCCGATGACTTCAGGACGCCCATCCTTTATTTATTACAACAAATTACCTTTTGCCGATCAAAATGCTGTCCTCCACTTTAATGCACCGGTCCATAATCACTGTCAGACCGCCTTTCGAGGCAATTTCATACGCTTCATCGCTCGCGATGCCGAGCTGAAGCCAGAGCACATGCGCCCCGATTTCCACCGCTTCGCGGGCCACTTCCGGCGTATATTCGCTGCGGCGGAATACGTTAACGATATCCACCGGCTCGGGAATATCCTTCAGGGAAGCGTACACTTTCTCGCCGAGAATTTCCCCGCTGACGGACGGATTTACCGGAATAATCCGGTAACCGTTATTTTGCAGGGCCTGTGAGACCATGTAAGAGGTCCGGTCCGTCTTGTCGGACAAGCCGACGACAGCGATGTTTCCGGCGTTCTCCAAAATCTTCTTGATTTCATCCCGACTTGGATTTTCAAATGCCATGTTGCATCACACCTTTCTTGACCTTATTTTACCCACTCTACCGATGCGCCAAGCGCCTTAAGATGATCGAAAAATTGCGGATATGATTTCGCCACATGGTGCGCATCCTTAATCAATAGCGGTTCCTTGCACCGCAAACCTACGACCGTGAGCGCCATGATCACCCGGTGATCATAATGCGCGTCGATCGTCGCGCCGCCTTCCAATCCCGTAGGCCGCCCGTGCACGATGATCTCGGATTGCCGTTCCTCCACTTTGGCCCCTGCTTTTCTCAGTTCATTCAGGTAGTCTGTAATCCGGTCGCATTCCTTATACCGTAAGTTCTCCACGTTATAGAAGCGGGACGTTCCTTCCGCAAACACCGCCGCGGCCACCATCGCCAGCACGGCATCGGTGGCGGCATCGCCGTCGAATTCCACCGGACGCAGCCGGCCGTTGCCGAGCACGTGCACCGTATCGTCACGATGGCTGAGCGGGACGTCCATCATTTGCAGCACATCGACGATCGCCCGTTCACCTTGCTTGCTGCCCTCCATCAGCCGGTGTATTTTCACATCGGATTTGGTGACCGCCGCCGCCGCCAGAATCGCCGCCGACCCGGGGTAATCGCCTTGGACCGTATAATTTTTCGCCTGGTAGCTTTGGCGCCCTTGAACGCGGAAGAACCTGTAGTCGCTTGAAGCGTCCACGATAATCCCCGCTTGCTCCAGCACCTCCAAAGTCTGTCCGATCACGACTTTCGATTTCAGGTCACCCAGCACTTCGATCTCGCTGTCTTCCTCCAGCAGCGGGGCTAAGAAGAGCAGAGCGCTCAAATACTGGGAGCTGACTTCGCCCGATACGCGGATTTTCCCGCCCATCGGACGTCCTCCGCGAATCGTAATCGGAAGGCGGCCTTCCTGGTGCTCAATTTCCACACCCATGCTTTCCAGCGCTTCGATCAAGTCGGTGTGCGGGCGCTTGCCCAGGGAATCCGGATAGGTGTTCACAAAAGTGACTTCCGGGCAAAGCGAAGCGATCGCCATCAAAAACCGCAGCACCGCTCCGGCGTTGCCGACGTTGAGCTCCTTCACATCCCGCGGGTGCTTGCCGAAACCGGTGATCACGATCTTCTCGTCGTCCTCCTCCAGCACCGCCCCGAGATCTTGAATGCAACGGCGCATTGCGTCGCTGTCCTCGCTATGGGCGGGGTAATAAATCGTACTTGTCCCTTCCGCCAAAGCGGCGACGAGCAAATACCGGGTTGTATAATTTTTCGAGGAAAGCGCTCCAAACTCTCCCTTCAGTTCTGCCGTAGGCCTTACGATCATGTCCATATGTAAATTCCCCTTTGCAAATATTGTCGATTAGCCGCGGTAATGCATTAAAATCTCGGCGGACACTTCCCCCGCACTCTTGCCGGTTGTATTGATCGTGACGTCGGCAAAATCATAGGCATGCTTACGCTCCTCCAACAGCGCCGCGATTCTTGCTTTGGCTCCGCCGGCGAGAAGCGGCCTGTTCGGATCTTCCCCGACACGGGCCAGAAT
The DNA here is from genome assembly GCF_036864765.1 of Paenibacillus sanfengchensis. Taxonomy (NCBI): domain Bacteria; kingdom Bacillati; phylum Bacillota; class Bacilli; order Caryophanales; family Paenibacillaceae; genus Paenibacillus; species Paenibacillus sanfengchensis. Next base: position 125,357 of record NZ_JBAGJC010000005.1, read on the forward strand.
TTCTTCCGCCGTAGCCTGAAGCGCTACGACCCAGCCACGTGCAAGCATTTCCCGGCAATTCTCCGGCCGAAGCACCGCTCCGCCGCCGGTCGCCAGCACCGCCCCGCGCTCTTTCAGCGTTTCGCACAGCACCCGGGTTTCCAAGTCGCGAAAATAAAGCTCCCCCTTCTCCTCAAACAACCGGGGAATACTTAAGCCCGCTTCGGCAGCGACTAGAGCATCCAGGTCCAGCAGGCGATAGCCTGTTTCCGCGGCGAGATAAGCGCCTACCGTCGATTTGCCGGTCCCCATCATTCCGACCAGCACAATGACATCCTTCTTGCTCTCCATGACTCCACCCTTTTCATATCATACGCTAAAAAGGCCAAAAATAACTTTTTCATATCATAACACAGGCCCGGTCACTTTGGCACCCTTCTTCAATCAAGGCATTCTCTTCCAGCCGCCATTAAAAAAGCGCCGCGGCAAACGGATCATTCCGCGGCCGTGGCGCTGATTTGTACTTAGTTCTCTGTTATGCGGCGTTTCTTAGAACCATTGGTGATGGAAGACGCCTTCCTTGTCCACTCGTTTGAACGTGTGGGCACCGAAGTAGTCGCGCTGCGCTTGCAGCAGGTTGGCCGGGAGGCGCTCCGTCCGGTAGCTGTCGTAGTAGGACAATGCGCTGGCAAAGCCCGGTACCGGAATGCCGTTCTCCACGGCGACGGATACGACTTTGCGCCATGCGTCCTGGTAGCTTTCCACCACGTTTTTGAAGTAGGAATCCAGCAGCAAATTTTTGAGGGCCGGATCGCGGTCGTAAGCTTCCTTGATATTGTGCAGGAATTGCGAGCGGATAATGCAGCCGCCGCGGAAAATCATCGCGATATTGCCGTATTTCAGATCCCAGCCGTATTCGTCGGAAGCGGCGCGCATTTGCGCGAAGCCTTGGGCATAGGAAACGATTTTGCTGGCGAACAGCGCTTTGCGCACATTCTCGATAAATTCCGCTTTGTCGCCGCTGAACGGCTTCTTGGCCGGACCGTTAAGCACTTTGCTTGCCGCTACCCGCTCTTCCTTCATCGCGGACAGGAAGCGGGAGAAGACGGACTCCGTGATCATGGACAAAGGTACGCCGAGATCGAGCGCGCTTTGGCTTGTCCATTTGCCGGTGCCTTTTTGTCCGGCTGCGTCGAGAATCACATCAACCATCGGCTTGCCGGTTTCTTCGTCATACTGCGAGAAAATGTCGGCCGTAATCTCGATCAGATAGCTGTCGAGCTCGCCTTTGTTCCATTCCGAGAAGATTTCATGCAATTCCTTGGCATCCACGCCAAGAACATCCTTGAGCAAGTGATAAGCTTCGCCGATCAATTGCATGTCGCCGTACTCGATGCCGTTATGGACCATTTTGACATAGTGTCCTGCACCGTCCGGCCCGATATATGTACAGCAAGGATCGCCGTTCACTTTTGCGGAAATCGCCGTCAAGATCGGCTCTACAAGCTTATAGGCGCTTTCCTGTCCGCCAGGCATGATCGCCGGCCCTTTCAAGGCGCCTTCCTCACCGCCGGACACCCCGGTTCCGATGAAGCGGAAGCCCTTGGCTTCAAGCTCTTTGCTGCGGCGCTGCGTATCCGGGAAGAAGGCGTTGCCTCCGTCGATAATGATGTCGCCTTGATCCAGATAAGGAAGCAGGCTCTCAATGGTAGCGTCGGTTGCGGAACCGGCTTGTACCATGATCAAAATTTTGCGAGGCGTTTCCAGGGACTGCACAAATTCCTCGACCGAGAACGTGCCGACCAGGTTCTTCCCTTTGCCTTCGTTCTCCAGGAGGTCATGCGTCTTTTGCGGGGAACGGTTAAATACCGAAACGGTAAAGCCCCTGCTTTCAATATTGAGGGCCAGGTTTTTGCCCATAACGGCCAGGCCGATAACGCCAATCTGTTGTTTTGACATGGTCTCCATCCTTTGCACACTATTTTTTTATCAATAATATCATTTTAACTCTTTTGCGTACAGAAGTGAACCCCTTGAGGTCACGCGCCCAGAAAACAACCCCCATCGATCAGGGGGCCGGCAATGAGTTTTTTAATCCTAGTTTACCTTAAACATAGGGCTACCATTCAAGGGAGATCAGTTTGATCCGGAGTTTGCGCAGTCTTTCCTTGCAGGCTTCGGCCAATTCGTCGTCCCCTTTTTGCAGCGCTTCGTACAATCTTTCCAGCTCCCGGTCCAGCTCTTGCTGAAGCGTTTCCAACTGCTGCTCCGCCGATTGGGAGGCGTAAATTTCCGACATCTTCTCCAGATCCAATACCGGGCCCTTCTGATAGATGACGCGGTGCTCCATGCCGTTGATTTCCACTAAGCGAATCACTTCGCCGAACAGGATGTTCTCGATGAAAATTTGACGGTCCTTGAACCGTTTGACCACCGCATGCCCCCGCAGATCGCCGATCAGCTTCTCCAGCCATTCGGCCAGCTTGGCGTCCTTGATCACGTAATCGCCCACGAGCTTGTATCCGTTCGCCAGGCGCTGAAAGCGCAGCTTTGTCAGCTTGCGTCCCGTGCGTACGGAAATGATAAAAATGGATTCATTCTCACTCCAATATAAAGAATATCCGTCTTGGATCAAATCGCGGATCAACTGCTGTATGTGCCGGCGGTCGAATCGGAGTTCCAGGTTGCAGTATTCCACTTCATAGCTTTTGTTCACGGCACTCCCTCCCTTTTTTCACCCCGCTTCCCTTGTCTTGAAGGGCTTCGGCGTCTTCGCTTTCCTCCCACTTTCGGCTTACCCTATCTTATACTTCATCTTATGTAAAAGAACTTGGATTATTGATTATTTTTACCCTTAACGGGCTGTTTCTGACGCAAAAGGGCGCGAGCTTTCCTTCAGCAGGGCCCTCTTGCCGGGCCCGAACTCGGGAATCCGGTCACGGCAAGTATGTTATACTTGGAACATAAGTCAAACAGTTTAGCGTTGTAATGGAGGTCAGAAGACGATGAGTTTTAACGGTTTTACCGAACAGGATTTCGATGCGTTGACCGTACCGGGGCTCGAGCCCCGAATGGAGGCCATTATCGGCCATATTCGCCCCAAACTGGAGGTTTTGGGAGCTTCGCTCGCACCTTACCTGTCCGCTTTGTGCGGGGAGGAAATGCACCCTCATGTGGCCAAGCATGCCCGGCGCAAGGTCAATCCGCCGATCGATACCTGGGTTGCATGGGCCGACAGCAAGCGCGGTTATAAGGCGTTGCCCCACTTTGAGGTCGGGATGTTCTCCACCCATTTATTTATCATCTTTGCGGTAATCTACGAGAGTCCGAATAAGTCGGTTTTCGCCGACTACATGATGAACCATGCCGACGAATTGAAAGCCGCCGTCCCCGGCCCGTTCTACTGGTCGATGGACCATATGAATCCGAACGGAATACCGCATCGTGAGACCGGTGTTTCCGAGCTCCGGAGCATGGGCGAGAAGCTGAAATCGGTCAAAAAAGCGGAAATCATGTGCGGCCTTCGCCTTGACCGCCAGGAACCGGTTCTTCGGGACGGGGACAGGCTCACCGCGAAAATCGAAGAAACGTTCCGGGCCCTGCTTCCGCTGTACAAGGCTTCTTTTTAAAGCGTACAGGCGTCCCTTGCCTGCTTCTCAACGGATTTGGTTTCCGGGGGGAGCGGGCTTTTTGCGCGACAGATGCAAGTGAAGAAAGAACAGCAGCGCCATCGAGACGGCACTGGCGACAAAGGGAGCCGGCGCTCCCCAGCCGTCCCACATCTTCCCCGATACGACCGGACCCATGGCCATGCCGAACCCCTGAATGGTCAGAAAAAGTCCCCAAACGGTGCCTTTTTCCCCTTTCGGCAAAATTCGTGAAATCATCGTATCCCACGTTGGCAAAATGCAGGCGTAACTCAACCCGATCACCATGACGAGCGCCCAGACAGCCGGTAGATTTCGCGTAAAAGCGAACAATCCGACCGCAACGGCGGAGAGCGAAAAGCCGATATTCAAAAAGAGAGCGGTGCCGTACTTGTCGACCAATTTGCCGACGGGAATCAGTCCGAGTACGGTAATTCCTCCTCCCGCAATCAGCATCAGGCTGAATGCCTCCGGTGAGAGATTCAGCTCCGTCCGTACGAACAGGGTGATCACGGGAGTCAGCAGGCCAATGGCAAAAGACTGCAAAAACAGCGCCGGGTAAAGAAGCGGGCTGACCTTCAGATTCGTGCGGATCTGCCGGTGCGTCTGCTTGATATTTTCCCAAAGCCCCCCCTTCCACAACGAAGCCTTGTCATCGATCCCGGCCGTTGAGGCCGATTTCGACTTCCCGCTATTATTCCCCGGCAAGAGCAGGGAAACGAGGATGACAATACCGATGCAGCCGAGCAGGATCCAGAAAACGAGTGTATACGACACTCCGACAAGGAAATTGATAATGACCGGTCCCAGCCCGGTTCCGCCCAAACTCGAAATCTGAATGACGCCCATGGCGGTCGCGAAATTTTTGCTCTCCTCCGTGACGGAGGTAATTCCCATCAGCACACAGGGCCAAAGCGGTGCCGTGCCGACCCCCAGCAGGGCGCAACCCAGCACGATGAATCCCATCGTCTTCATCACCGTAATAAGGAAGACACCGCCAAACGTGATGCAAAGTCCGATCGTCATCGTCATCCGAAAGCCGATCCGTTCGATCAGCCAGCCCGCCGGGCTGCGAAACAGATTGTCCCCAATATATTGGCACGAAAAAGACAATCCGATGGCAAACGCGCTCAGCTTCAACACATCTCCTATGTAAACGGGAAGTATTGAGACGATTAAGGCCCCCTTTACGAATTCAACCAAAAACATAATAATCCACAGGCAGATAAAGGTGGGGGTAAGCAGTTTTCGGGATACAAGTTTGGTAGCTAGTTCCATAATCTACCTCTCCTTTCTGTCGGCCTTACTTTTTAATCGATGTTATCCAGTCTATCCTTTTTCGCAAGCAACTTAACCTGTGCAATACATTGCCAACCCTTGGCCGCAAACTTCGCTTGCATTCCGGTCCCAGTTTGCTATACTCAACCTTGTTAAAATTTTACGAAAGGCAGGGACGGCCCTATGGATCACCAAAAAACGCCGCTATTCTCCGCACTTAAGAAGCATGCGGCCGCCAACCCCGTTCAATTTCACATTCCCGGGCATAAAAAAGGGCTCGGAACCGATAAAGAATTCCGCGAATTTATTGGCGATAATGCCCTGTCCATCGACTTGATCAACATCGCTCCGCTGGACGATCTTCACCAGCCGACGGGGGTGATCGAGGAGGCTCAGAAACTGGCCGCCGACGCGTTCGGCGCGGACTATACCTTTTTCTCGGTACAAGGCACCAGCGGAGCCATTATGACAATGGTAATGTCCGTTTGTTCTCCCGGTGATAAAATTATCGTTCCGCGAAATGTTCACAAATCGGTGATGTCCGCGATTATCTTTGCCGGGGCCAAACCGGTGTTTGTATCCCCCGCACAGGACGCAAACCTCGGGATCGACCACGGGATTACCTCTTCCTCCGTGCGGCGGGCTCTTCAGCGACATCCGGATGCGAAAGCCGTCCTGGTCATTAACCCGACCTATTTCGGCGTTTGCGCCCATCTCAAGGAAATCGTCGATCTGGCGCACAGCTACAATGTGCCCGTGCTTGTGGATGAAGCGCACGGGGTTCACATTCATTTCCATGAGGACCTTCCGATGTCGGCCATGCAGGCCGGAGCGGACATGGCGGCCACGAGCGTGCATAAGCTCGGCGGTTCCATGACGCAAAGCTCCGTGCTCAACATCAATATCAAAAACAGTCTCGTGAACCCGCAGCGCGTCCAGACGATCATCAGCATGCTGACGACGACTTCGACCTCTTACCTGCTGCTGGCTTCGCTCGATACCGCCCGCAGAAATCTTGCCCTGAACGGGCGCGAGATGGTCCAGCAGTCGCTGGAGATGGCCCACTACCTTCGCCGGGAAATCAACGAAATCCCCGGGCTGTACAGTTTCGGCAAGGAGATTCTCGGCAGCGAGGCGGCGTACGATCTGGATCCGACCAAAGTGACGATTCATGTACGCCATTTGGGGATTACCGGCTATGAAACGGAGAACTGGCTCCGCGAGCATTATAATGTGGAAGTGGAGCTCAGCGACATGTACAACATTCTCTGTATCATTACCCCCGGCGACACAAAGGAATCGATCGAAACCTTGCTGACGGCCTTGCGCCGCTTGTCCGAGTGCTATTACAAGGAAAACAACGCGAACGAATTGATCGTCAAAATCCCGGAAATTCCGCAGCTCTCCTTGATTCCAAGGGATGCGTTCTACGCGGATACGGAGGTCATTCCGTTCCGGGAGTCGGCGGGACGCATCATCGCCGAGTTCATCTACGTTTACCCGCCGGGGATTCCGATTCTGCTGCCGGGCGAAGTCATCTCGCAGAGCAATATCGACTATATCGTCGATCATGTGGAAGTCGGTTTGCCCGTAAAGGGACCCGAAGACCGGTATATTAACGAGGTCAAGGTGATCGTCGAGGCCGATCCGATTTTCTGATGCTTGACGACGAAAGGGCTGTCCCAAAAGCGTACTCGCTTGGGACAGCCCTATTTATGATCGAACGATTAAGCTTCTAGGCTTCATCCTGTTGGGAGACCAGCTCGTTATAAGCTTCCTCCACTTTGCGCCACTCGTCCTCGTCCTCGATATTGTAAAGCACCATCTCCTCGTTCTCTTCTTCCATGCGCAGGATGATGCCGTCGGCTTCCGGATTATTCCGTTCCAACAAAAGGGCATATAATTTGTCGCCGACGTCAAACGTCTCGACAAGTACCATTTCTACGTCATTGCCATGCTCGTCCGTCAGCGTCAATACGAACTCTTCATGCTCATGGTCATGATCATGGTCGTGTCCGCAGCCGCAAGCTTCACCGTGTTCGTGCTTGTGATCGCTCATTGAAATACCTCGCTTCGGTTAATTTGATGGGTTGCCAAAACCTGTCGGTTTCCCTCGTATCGTATCATTTTAGAGGGGGCAGGTCAATTTTGGAAAAGACCGCGGCCTCCCCCGGTTATTTCTCGGCGGTGACTGTCTTCTCCGAAACCAGCGTATAGTCGCCTCCGACAGGCTTCATATAGAAGCCTATGATATATTTCCCTTCGGATTTGAAATCATACGTATAATCATTTGTTCGGAACCAGAAATTATCCCTTTGTTCCTTAATTTCGTCGGACTGAATCACTTTGGAGTCGCCGTCGGGCGCCGTGATGGAAATACGAACCGAGGAAATATCCGTCCGTAAATCGTCGATTTGAGCGAACACATTGAACTTGAGCTTACCGGTCTTCTTAATATTGATATTTCCGATCGCCGTATCCCCCGTAAACAAAAACATATGGACATTCGGTTTATAGTATTTGACCGTTTTCGTTGCGTCATCATATTCGACAAGGCCTTCCAATTCACGAACCGGGACATAGGTTTTTCCTTCGACTATATAGCCTCCGTCTGTGACCTCTTGTCCGTTCAGAAGCAACTTCACCTTTTGAGTGGCCGAATCGGCAAATAACATCGAACCTCCCATCAGGGAGAAAGCAACGACCAGTATAGCAACTCTTCTCCATTTCATCTAAATAACCCTCCATTACATTCATGTTGATGTACATTTATACTCCGTGGCTAGCCTCAAGTTGCGGTTATCGGCCGAAAGAATCCGTTTTTTTGACGGACCCGCCCTTTCGTTAGGATTCGAAATCGTGTACATTAATGGAAGCAGCTTAAAATCAAGGAGGGGTAACATTGCCACTGCAGCTTCAAATGCTGGGTACGGGCGGCGCATTCGCCAAGAAGTACTACAACAACAACGCCCTTTTGTACGCGGAAGATTACACACTGCTGATTGATTGCGGAATTACGGCCCCGCTTTCCCTGCATCAACTGGACAAGTCCCTGGATGAAATCGACGGGATTTTGATCACTCACATCCATGGGGACCATGTTGGCGGGCTGGAAGAATTCGCGTTTCGCATGAAATTTATATGGGGCCGCAAGCCCGTTTTGTATATCGCCGACAAGCTCGTTCACCCGCTCTGGGAACATACGTTGAAGGGAGGCCTTACCCAGGAAGGCATCGCTTCGCTGGAGGATGCATTCGAGGTGAAGGTGCTGTCGGAAGGTACCCCGTACAGCCTCTCTCCCGGCCTGACCGTCGAGTTGATTCAAACGCCGCACATCCCAGGCAAAGACAGCTACTCCCTTTATATCAACGGTGAAATTTTCTACAGCGCGGATATGATCTTTCAAAGGGGTCTGTTAACCCGTCTGATCGAGGAAAGAAACTGCCGCAAAATTTTGCATGAGGTTCAGCTTCAAGGCCCCGGCCAAGTACATACCGAGCTTGGACAGCTCCTGTCCCTTCCGGCGGAAATCCGCCGAAATATTATGCTGATGCATTACGGGGACGAAATGGAAAACTTTATCGGACAGACCGAAGAAATGGAGTTTTTGCGTCAGCATCAAATTTACACATTGTAAGTAACAAACGAAACAGCAGCCCGTCCGGATAAGCGCCGGCCGGGCTGCTGTTTCGTTTGTCGCCAAAAAGCGGGATTACTCAAAATGGGGCAGCGCGTCCAAATTGTTGGTCGGATCGCCGTCCGCATCGCTGCGGATGTACATCTCTCCGTCTCTGCCCTTAAACAGGTTGGCTCCGGCGATCGCCCCGGCCTGTACCTCCCGCTTGGCCTGCTCGTAATCCAAAACACGGCCGCTCGAGGTCTTAAAGGCGGTCAAATCTCCGTCGCCGTTTTTTTGCACCGCAATAAACCTTTCCCTTGTATCCATAGCCATCTGCCCTCACATCTCCTCTGCACTAGTTTGGGTGATGGGTATAGCATGTCCCGTTTCCCGCGGGTTATGAAGCTACTTGAGCGTTTTGACCATGCGCACATGCGGAATCCCCGCGTCATCGAACGGTTCTGTGGAAATCGTGTCGTAGCCGAGCTTGCGGTAAAAGCCCTCAGCCTGGCATTGCGCATCCAATACCGATTGCGAAAAGGCAAGTTCTCTCGCCAGTTCCTCCAAGGCGATAAGCAGAATCTTTCCGACCCCGTGGGAGCGGAACGCTTTGCGCACGGCGATCCGCTGCATTTTGGCCGAATTGTCCTTATAGTACGTCAATCTCCCGGTTGCCGCGTAGGTCCCGTCCACTTCCACGAGAACATGGTGCACATCCGGGCTAAGCTTGTCGAATTCATCGATTTCCAGGTCGAGCGGGACATTTTGTTCCTGGACGAACACTTCCTTGCGAATTTCAAGACAATGCTCCAATTGCTCCTGCGTCTCCACATGTATAATCACTGCAGCCATTTTCATGCCTCCCCTAGATGGTGTTACATCAATAAACATTGAACTGCAACATTATACAAAAAAAACCGTTTTCGTGTATAGTTGGTTGCAGAAGCGATTTATTTGGGAGAGGAGTCGATCCGGCTATGGCTATGGGCATTACGATCGCGGCGGCCGTACTCATCGCGGTTTTGTTGATTGCCTCCATGTTTTACGTCACCAAAAAAGGCTACTCCCGGAAATGGGACGAGGAGTAACCGAAACGGGACTTATTCCTAGGGGTGGATCATCGTCTCCGTGGAATAGACATCTTCCTCTACGGTCGGCGAATAGACGTTGTCGGTGACGAAGGGTCCGAACCACCAAGGTGAAGCGGCCGCCTGTCTGCCCAGTGTGGCCTGGCTCGGAGCCAACATGCACCCGCCGATCAAAGCCATGAGCGCTAAAGCGGCGGTTATTCCCAGGAAAGCGCTGCGAACGGCGCGCTGCGGGAAGCCCAAAAGTTTGTGTTTGAACATAAGGTCCTGCCCCCTTCGTATAAAAGTGTCCTTTTTCTATTTTCCATTGTTGCCCGGATCACCGCCCCTATACCGAAAAAAAGAATTGACATCCCCTTATGTGCATGCTAATATAAATTTTGTCTTCACTATAATTTTGATCTGTTAGCTCAGCTGGGAGAGCACCATCTTGACAGGGTGGGGGTCAGTGGTTCGAGCCCACTACAGATCATCTCCGGGAAGCCTTGTGTATCAAGGCTTCTTTTATTTTTGTCTTGCGATTAGGAAGGGGTCAAAACCTATATTGGGGACACCAAGCTTACGTCCGCTCTGGTGGACCGCCTGGTGCACCATGCTCATATTCTTTCTTTCGCAGGTGAAAGCTTCCGGCTCAAGCAGGCCATGGAACGAATCCCACAGTAACATTTTTGCTGGCAAGTGACCTCGGCACTTTTCGCAGCAAAACTCAGCATTTCATTTTGCTTGGTGAAACCCCTAGTTGACTTCCATCTCCATTAACCCCCATCTGTCGTTTTTGAGAATCTTTCTTTTCTTTTTGCATAGCTTCTTCCACCATCCCTGGGAACACTTTAGAAGCCATTTATGCCGTCGTACAAATGTTCTCATCTTTTATAAGCCTGAGTTGTTTATCCATTACTCTCTTACCTCCTCAACTCGAATTGATTGGAAAATTTTACAGGAAATTAACGTATAAAATACATTAATAACTAAATACTGGATTAAAATATAAATGCAGCCATTTAGTGTGGAACTTTCAGATGAAAACGGACAGATCGATACAGAAATTCAAAAAATAGATATAGTTGCTCCTAAAAGAGATGGTTCTTTTACGATTCAAGATACCTATAACGGAGAGCCAGTAACGCCATGGAGATATGGTGATTGGTGGAACGCCAGCACCAAAATTGAAAGATATACTGTCACTGCTGTAACGGCCTTAATTTTTTCAATAGCTACTGCAGCAGCGCCAGGAGCTGCTATCGTAAATAGGTACAATAGGGGCAATAGCTACTACGATAGTAACAGATGAAATTCCGTTATTATACTACAAACGGAGGTACGCAGAAAAAAAATCCGCGGTTGCTACAACTTTAATTGTTGGGTCTAAATGGGAAACTATTTTTTATAGCGATTCAAGCCGTACCAAAGAATTAGAACGTACCACAGCTACAGTATTTTTAGACGGATATGAGGCTGATTAAGTGAAATTTTGGTTTACTTTTTTTAAATACTTTCTTGGATCATTTTTTTTCTACGGTTTAGTATTAATTGCATTCAATATTTTAATACAACAGAAAACATTGAATGAAATTGATTATATTCTAAACTTATTTATTGTTACTCTATTTAGTGCAATAGTTGGATTTTCTAAGGCTAGAAAGTAAATATCGATTTATTTTTATTCATCTCCCCTGAGTGGCTGCGAGTCAGCACCATTCGTTTTACGTTTGGTGCTGACTAAAAATTATTACGAACATTCATTACCTGCATCCTTAATGCTAAATTTGAACATTTCAAAAATATGCACTTCATATCCGTATAGGGGCTAACCATTCATTCTCTTCATAGGAACCCATTTCATATATAAGGGTGTTCTTCCCGCATGACGGACATTTCTTGGCTTTTTCAATTTCAGAAGCAAGCTTTAATTGGTTGTCACACCATATTTTCGCCATGCGTTCAGTAATACGGACTTTGCGGGCGTAGGCGGCATGATCGATCGGCGTATATGCTCACTTCCTATCACCTTCTCCTAAAGCAACGTTGATTTCTTTTATCGCTGCATTACTGTTGCTTGTAACCAAACCAGGATCTTCGCCATATTCATCAATCAGTCTGATGTTTATTTTTGCTTTTTCTAATGAATTACGTAGGCTAACCTTATCGTCATGAGCTGCCAAATACATAGAGCGTGCTTTCTCAGCTTCTCGGTTAGATGCATGACTAATTTGGTATACCGCAACTTAATAACATTTAGTGCATGAGTTGTTATTGACGCGAATCCTGTTTTCTGAGACTCATCAATATATCCGTTTATCATGAGTAGAGTCTTTTGTTCTTCCGACAACTGCTCTTCTTTCATCCTTTTACTCCCCCCTTAAAACAGCGTTAATTGCTCTAATTCATGCTCGACAGCAACACCTATTGAAAACTTTTCGTTCAACCACTCGTTAAACATCCGCTGTTCCGATTTATTCTTCCAAACCCAATCCATCCATTGCACATACCTCGGCGATCCTTCGGGAGGCTTAGTCTGCCACCAATGCCCTCTATTGTTAAGTTGATATTCTCTCTCCATGCAATCAACAACAATCCTCGATAGATCCTTTTCGAATGTACCTATATGGTATGGATTTTTGCCGCTCTTTTTCTTCGTGATGCAGTTATACAACTTACGTCATGCGGTTTAAAATAGGATTTAACTACTTGGTATGCGATTAATTCCACATCAACGAGTTTTCTCTGTATTACTAGCAACCTTTTATCCGCATTAGACCAATCCATCTTATTCACCCTCTAAGCAATTTGTATTCCCACATTCGGGGCAAGCCGGTTCCTTCCAACTCATCCCCAGGAACTTCTTTTATAGCAAATTCTATTTCGCATGTTTCGCTCTTTAGGGGATCCACATGTGTATTCATCCTTTCAGGCATCAGTCACATTCCGCAAAGGCCGCTAAGCGCTATTTGTCTTGCTTGATCTAATGTACCGTCATTTAAGCTTAGGTTTACGATCTCACTTAATGCCCTGCGCATTATAGCCAACTCCCTATTTTGCTTGTGAAATCTGGTTTCTTCGCCGTAGTATTTACAAGCCCAATGGGCAGCGCGATCATTTGCCTGACGAAGCTGTTTTTGTAGAGATTCCTTTTCGTCAAGCAGTTCTATGATTGTCTGCTTTGTAGCCGAATTTAGAATTTCTTTTGACGACGATATAACCGGGATCAAACGATCAGATACCAAGAGATAGTAAAATCCCGGAAATCGGAACGTGTCATGAAGGCGCTGCTGCAAACCAAGAACAAGAACGATATCGCCGCGCTGAACCATGCATTTGAAGGCGTGGAACAGGGGTGAGAGTTTCCGCTTTCCTTCAAGATTCCCCCCTGATGACCGATAATAACGGTGTATACCCATACCATTGGCGAGGAGGAGAAATCATGGACATTGGAGCCTTATCCACCGCATTGTCCCAAAGCAGCCTCAAGCAGGCCGTAGGGATCTCGGTGCTGAAGATGGTGAAGGAGCAGGCTGCCACGGAAGGACAAGCCCTGGTAAAAATGATGGAGCAAAGCGTTCACCCGAACCTGGGCGGCACCATCGACATCAAAGTTTAAACATGCTTTCGCGACATTTGGAAGAGGCCTTTTAGGGCCCCTTCCTTTTTTTGCCCTCAATCGCCCAATTTCAGCTCTCGAATACACTGTTAGCAGTTCTAATTCGGAAGGTGGAATTCGCATGAGTTTATCGGCATATCGGGAAAAGATTCTGTTTACGGCGGGCATGGGGGCGGGAGCTTATGACATCTGGGCATATGTTCCCGTGACCCGCCGAATCTTACGGCTTACCCACGGACTTGCCGAGGCTTCCTCTATGCCCTATCCCTCCCGGGATGGTCAACGTCTTGCTTTTATCGGCAGGAACGGTATCCTTTACGCCCTTGATCTGCGCAGCGGATCGCTAGCCCAACTGGATCGGATCGAGCCTTACACACTGTTGGACTGGTCTCCGAACGGCCAGTATCTGAGTTATGTCAAAGAAGGACGTATCGTTATTTATCACTTGGATTCCCATCGACATACCGTTATTGCCACAGCCGGGGCCACGGATGCTCAATGGTTTCCGTCCGGAACCTCCCTGCTTTATGCCGCCCCCGATCCAACCGGAAACGTGCAGCTTTACCGGATCCGTCCCGATGGGACGAACCGGCAGCCGCTGACTCGGAATACGGAAGGTCCGCTGCACAACGTTCGCCTCTCCCCTGACGGAAGATTCGCCCTGTATACCTCTCCGGGGGCCAGCATTTCCCTGATCAGCGTAGTCAATCTTGCGACCGGTCAAACGACCCGTCTTGAAGGAGGACCGCAGGCGAAAAACTATAATCCCGCCTGGTCTCCGGATTCCTCGCGCATCGCGTACAGCGCCACTGCTCTGATTCAAAACCAATACATCTCCTATATTCAAACGGACCACAGAGAAGGCGGGCAGATCACGACCTGGGCGGTATCCCCCTGCTTCTCCACCCCGGTCAGCTGGTCTCCGGACGGCCGGCGCATCGCCTATTTGTCAGGCTGTGAGGAACAGGAATCGGCGAAGGAGCTCTGGGTTGCCGATACGGGCGCGCTCCGCTCCCCGGTCAAAGTCCTTGAAGCCGGCTCCATAACCGCGATCGCATGGATAAAATAGGCGGCTTGAAGCAAAATAAAGTAATATGGACGTCCGCATACGAACTCAGTGAACTGTAAAGGAGGTTAACCGATACTATGTTCGCATCTGCCAAACTTACGGCTACAATTGCCCTTGCCTTGGCCGCGTCCATTTTCCCTCATCCGGCCGCCGCCTCTCCCGCGGCTCAACTCAAAGACCGCAGTTTTTATGAGGAACGCGGGGACATCGTCTGGGAGGTACCCATGGACGAAAAATTCATAGCGTTAACCTTTGACGACGGCCCCGATGCCCGCCAAACTCCGGAAATTTTAAAGGTTTTGAAGCAATATGATGCGAAAGCCACCTTTTTTCTCGTCGGTGAACGGGTGCAACGCTACCCTGAAATCGTGCGGCGGGAACTGGAGGAAGGGCATGAAATCGCCAACCATTCCTTCCACCATCCCTCTTTCCGTGGAATTTCAGCCGATTCGCTAACGTCGGAATTGACTGAAACGCAAGAAGCGATATTAGCGGCCACGGGCTCTACGCCCGTTCTCTTTCGCCCGCCGGGAGGATACTACAATGAGAAGATTATCCGCCTCTCCAAGCAGGAGCGCTTGCAGATGATTTTGTGGTCCTGGCATCAGGATACAAAAGACTGGACGTCTCCCGGAATTCACAAGATCGCCGAACGGGTGCTGAAGAACGCACGCAATGGGGACATCGTTCTGATGCATGATTTTGTGCATAACAGTCTGCAAACCCCGGAAGCTTTAAAATTGATTCTCCCCGAGTTGAAAAAGCAAGGCTACTCCTTTGTCACGGTTTCAGAACTGCTCTCCCGCAAAGTGGCCCCGAAAAAGCATATCGAGGTCAGCCACTAAGCCCCCGCTTCTGTTTTGTCTCGAAAGAGAGATCGGACGACAGAACGGGTAATGATAAGTGGCGGAAGATTCGCGGAAAGGAAGGTGTTACGGATGAACCTCAAGAAGGAAGATCAAGAAGAACAATTCGAAGGTTTAGGCTATGGCCCCGGGGTTGATCCCATTCCCGAGGCCGATAACGGCACGGCATCAACGGACATGCTGGAGGGGATCGTCGACGAGATAATAAATGAACCGATTGAGAACAAACAAGGGGACGACAATTCTCAGTCGCAAAACAATACGCAAAGCACGGAAAAATAAGGAGGGCCTAACTGCCCTTCTTTTTTTATGTCCACTTGCTGCCATGAACGGTAAATAAAATTTGTATTATTAAAATTTAAATAATTGTGATTTAAATCACATATTATGTGAAATAAATCACTTATAATAAAGACATCAAAGATGATCATCCAAAAAAAACAAAACACAAATCCTAAAGGAGTGGTTCATATGTTTAACAATTTCCTCAGAACGAACAAAGTTGCAATGTGGTTCCTCACCGTGATCCGCATTTACCTTGGCTATCAATGGATGACGGCCGGCTGGCACAAGATTACGGGCGGTTTCGATGCCGCCGGCTTCTTGAACGGTGCGATCGCCAACAGCGCCGGCGACCATCCCGCCGTTCAAGGCTGGTGGGCCGCTTTCCTGGAAAACTTCGCCCTGCCTAATGTCGACCTGTTCAACTTCCTCGTTCCTTACGGTGAATTTCTCGTCGGTCTCGGTCTGATTCTCGGTACCTTCACTACTTTCGCCGCCTTGATGGGGCTGGTCATGAACGCGGCCTTCCTCTTCTCGGGAACCGTAAGCACGAACGCGCAAATGCTGCTGCTTGAAGTGCTGGTCATCGTAGCTGCCGCCAACGCCGGCAAGATCGGCCTCGACCGCTTCGTTCTTCCTTACCTTCGCGGCTTGTTCCGCAAGACGGGCGAAACCGGACCTGCCGCAACGGCACCTAAACATCCCGCAAAAATGAAACATACGGCATAAACGCAGGGTAAGGCAAAAGACGCCGGGGAGCATTCCCCGGCATTTTTACATTCCTGCTTTTTTCGCTCCCGCTTTCCATCCCAGGTAGGCCAGCAGAGCGATGCCGCCCCCCGCCAAAAAGCCCCCGGCAATATCACTGGCATAGTGGACGCCAAGGTACAAGCGGCTTATTCCGATGATGACGATAAGTTTTGGGTATTTTTAATAGCAGGTTTATAGCAGGTTATCCCAAATGGTTTGCTCTGATTTATGGGGAAAATGAACGCCCCGCTCCCACGCCAGCTCAAACGCCTCAAACCGATGATGGGGCGGCACTTCAGGCCCCAGCTCGCCGAATACCCGCTCGATGCTGAGTATCTGCGATTCGTGCGCTTGCAAAGCGAGGCGTTTCGCTTCCCAGAGACTTCCCGCCTCCACCTTGACCACGCTGGAGCTTTCGGATTGATAGCTGCCCAGTTGATTATAATACAGTTTTTGTACCGACGGAGTTCGGCCCGAGAAAATAACCGCATTGACCGCATGGTGAATCACAATATGATCCCTGTGCCCGGAAATGCCGTCCTCCGGAAACGTAACGACCACCTCGGCGTTGTGGCGGACGATAAATTCCTCGATGTGTTTCTGCAGCTCTTCCGCCGGGACGTCCTTGAGCTTCCCGTCCCCCATTCCGAGCTGCCGCACCTCCGCAATCCCCAGGATCCGGGCGGCCTGCTCCAGCTCCCGCTCTCTTCTCGCCGCCAATTCCCGCGGCGTCATGCTCCCCAATCGTCCCGTTTTTCCGGCATCACCCCGCGTCGCCGTAAGCAATACGGGCAAGTGTCCTTCTCTGGCGGACTTACGGATCAAATAAGAAGAGGTAAAAGTTTCGTCATCGGGATGCGCGTAAATAAAAGCTATCGTTCGGCTATTTTTCATCGATACTCCTCCAAACCCAAATGTTTAATCTTTACTATACTTACTATACTTTAATATTGACTAAGTACATAGAATTCAACTACAATGCAGTAGAATCTAATATAGACAGGTGATCTAACATGAGTCAACAGCATGTATACCGCATTTTGCTATTTTATAAATTTACGAAAATCGCTTCCCCCGAAACATTTACGGCGGAGCATTTGCAATATTGCAAAGACCTTGGCCTCAAAGGCCGTATCCTTATCGCTGCCGAAGGAATTAACGGCACAGTATCGGGAACCGTGGAGCAAACGGATCGCTACATGGCCGACTTGCGGGCGATGCCCGGGTTTGCGGATATCGTCTTCAAAATCGACGAAGCCGACGGCCACGCGTTCAAGAAAATGTTCGTACGCCACAAGCAGGAGTTGGTTACCTTCCGTTACGACGAGCATGAGCTTGACCCCAACACATTGAGCGGCAAACGCTTGTCGCCGGTGGAATTTTACGAGCAGTTGCAGCAAGACGACGTTATTGTCATTGACGGACGTAACGACTACGAGTACGATATCGGCCATTTCCGCGGCGCTATCCGCCCCAAAGTCGAATCGTTCCGTGAATTTCCGGAATGGATCCGCGAGAACTTGAGCGAACACAAGGACAAGAAGGTGCTGACCTACTGTACCGGCGGTATCCGCTGCGAGAAGCTGACCGGCTTTTTGCTTAAGGAAGGATTTCAGGATGTGGCCCAATTGGAGGGCGGTATTGTGACTTACGGCAAAGACCCGGAAGTCCGGGGCAAACTGTTCGACGGCAAATGCTATGTTTTCGATGAACGGATTTCCGTCCCGATCAACCGGACCGAAGAAGATGTCGTGATCGCTCACTGCCATCACTGCGGCATTTCCCATGACCGTTATATCAACTGTCCCGTATGCAACCTGCAATATGTCTGCTGCGAAGATTGTGAAGATGAGCATCAGGGCTTCTGCTCCGACGCCTGCATGGAAACTGTCCATGCCGTAAAGCGGGCCTGATCTCACGTTCCGAAGGAGTGCCCTACATGAATTTGAATCAACCTAAAGAATCGTCGACGCGTGAACGAATTTTGCAAATGATGAAAACGTCCGGTCCCCTCAGCACCAAGGAGATCACTTTGGAGCTCGGCATTACGGAAATGGCGGTCCGCCGTCACCTCGGCACGATGGAGCGCGACGGGCTGATCGAATCGAAGATGATCCGGCAAACTTTAGGTCGGCCCACTTCCGTTTACGGCCTGACCGAGCTGGCCGAAAACCTGTTTCCGAAAAAATATCACACTCTAACGTTGGATTTACTGGGCGAACTGGAACAGGAATATGGTGCGGAATCGATCGACCGCTTATTCGAGCGCCGGAAAGAAAAGCTGAACCGGCTGTATGAAGCCGACATGCAGGGGAAGGATCTGGCCCAAAAGGTGCAGAGGCTGGCGGAGATTCAAAACGACAACGGGTATATGACCGAGTGCAAACAGCATGGGGATAATCATTTTGTGCTCATGGAGCACAATTGTCCGATTTCGCAAATCGCGAACCGCTACAACCATGCCTGCGAGTGCGAGCTGCGCCTGTTCGAATCGCTGTTGGACGCCCGGGTGGAACGAACCGAATGCCTCGCCCGGGAAGGCCGGAAATGCGTGTATGTGATCAAGCGATAATTCCATATATGGATAAAATAATAACCTCCGGCAGCTTCAAACCGCTTGTCCGGAGGTTATTAATATATAGGCCTTCAGATTTCGTGGAACGCTTCCAGCTCCCGGCGGATCGTTTCCTTGATCAGGGAGAGGCATTCCTCGGTCGTCTTGGCGAAGACCTTCTGCCCGTTGACCATCGCATAAGGTCTGAGTTTACAAAGGCCGCACAAGTTCAAGCAATCCAGCCGGAGCACAGCGATCTCGGGAAATTCCTCCTCCAGCTGCTCCAGGTCCAGCGCACTTAACAGATTGCTGTCGCAAACTTCCACAACAACTATACCCATACCCATGTTTCATTCACCCCAAACCTGAATTCATTCATTATTCGATCCCTCATTATGATAAACACCGGCGGTTTTGTCAATTGTAAACGCCCATTTAACATACTTAATATACATTTAAGTTGACTAAGGGGGATGGGATAATTATAATAAATAGTGTTCAAAATAGTATTACATAATTTAAGGAGAGGATGATAAAAATGGCACATCAATTACCAGCACTTCCTTACGCCAACAACGCTTTGGAGCCGCATATCGATGAGCAAACCATGATGATCCACCATGACCGTCACCATAATACTTATGTTACGAACCTGAACGCAGCTTTGGAATCCGCGCCTGAACTGGCCTCGAAATCCGTTGAAGAACTGATTTCCGACCTGGACAGCGTACCTGAAAGCATCCGTACGGCAGTTCGCAACAACGGCGGCGGACATGCGAACCATTCCCTCTTCTGGGAAACGATCGGCCCGAACGGCGGCGGCCAACCCTCCGGCAAGCTGGCTGACGCGATCAGCAGCGAGCTCGGCGGCTTTGACAAATTCAAAGAGGACTTCGCCAAAGCGGCTACGACTCGTTTCGGCAGCGGCTGGGCTTTCCTCGCGGTAGACGCAAGCGGCAAATTGTCCGTATACAGCTTGCCGAACCAGGATTCCCCGCTGATGGAAGGCAAAACGCCAATCCTTGGCTTGGACGTATGGGAGCATGCTTACTACCTGAAATACCAGAACAAACGTCCGGATTACATCGCGGCCTTCTTCAACGTGATCAACTGGTCTGAAGTAGAGAAACGTTACGAAGCTGTAGTTAGCAAGTAATAAAGACGGTACTTATAAAAAAATGGCTGGACCCGCCTGATTCGGCGGTCCGGCCATTTTTTTCGATTATTTGCAGCCACGGCTCCCGACCTACGGTTCGATAACACGGACCGAATCGCGCTGAACCAGGGTAGCCGGGATTTCCACACGCACAGCCTCCCGGCAGCCCCCCGGCAAGGACAACAGGAGCTGGGCGGCGGCATCGCACATCCTTTCTTTTTCCACGCGCATGGTTGTCAGTCTCCCCTTCAGTCCCCCCTCATAGTTCAGATCGTCAAACCCCACGATGGATACGTCGGAAGGAACCCACAACCCCCGGTTTTGAAGCTGTTGGGCCAACAGGTAGGCAATTCGGTCGTTTCCGCAAAAAAACGCGCTCGGCCAACATGACAACCCCTGCAAAAAACGGTCGATTTCCTGCTCCGTACAATCGAAGCTCCGCGATGTCGTCAAAATAAACCGCTCCTCGATCCGCAGACCTTGGTCCTGCATCGCTTTCCAATAGCCGAACCATCTCTCCTCGTGACTGGTGGTCAGGTTCGTCGGCCCGATAAACCCGATATCTCTGTGTCCCGCCCGAATCAGCACGGAAACCGCCTCCGCCGCCCCGGCGATATTGGCGGAACATACCACCGGACATGGAAGTTCACGGTGATACGAATCCAGCATGACGAGCGGCGCGTCAAGCTCCCATACCAGCCTGGCGTAAGCTTTGTCCACAATGCCGAAGAGAATGATGCCTTGATATGCGATATCCGTACAATGCTGCGGCAACTGAAGCCGCGATTCCATCTCCCGGCCGATCGGTGCGATGACGGCGTTCATCCCTTTGCTCCGGATACTCTTTTCCAACCCCCAAATAAGGTCATGGAAAAACTGAAAATGATCGTTATCCTGGTAGCTCATAATCCGCTCCGGCACTAATACAAGAATGTTGTTGCTGTCCGGCGGCTTTAGCGCAAACGGTCCGTACCCCAGCTCTTTCGCCGTCCGAAGTACCCTGCTGCGCATCTCCTCGCTAACCCCTTTCTTATTCAGTAAGGCGAGTGATACCGCATTTTTGGAAATTTGCAGCCGGTCCGCGATATCCTGCATAGACACCTTCTTTTTACGCCCCATGTCCTTTTCATTCCCTCCGAAACATGCTAAACTAAGCCTAACTATACTTTACATATTTTTGTATTGTCAAGTTTGTCAAGTTGTGAATCACGGAATAATGGAGGTAGAACACTTGAAATACGCTGTTGGTATAGATATCGGCGGGACCAAGACGGCCATCGGCCTCGTCGATGACGTGGGAAGCATTCTGCTGAAGCACTCGCTCCCCACGGACCATGCGGTCTCGCCATCGGAAATGGTCGATCGGATCGCCTCGGCGATTCGGGAGCTGACCGCGAAGGCAGGGATCGATCCGGCCGAGCTGCTCGGGATCGGTATCGGGGCGCCCGGTCCCCTGAACACCCGGCTTGGCCAGATCGTAGAACCGCCGAACATGCCGGGGTGGTGGGGCTTTCCCGTCGTCCAGTCGTTCCGGCGTCATTTTCCCGACCTGGATATCGCCTTTGAAAACGACGCGACGGCAGCCGCCCTGGCGGAAAAATGGCAGGGTGCCGCGAAACAGGCCGATCATTTCGTTTTCATCACGATCAGCACCGGCATTGGCGCCGGCATTTACAGCCACGGCAAGTTGTTAACCGGGGCTACCGGCAACGCGGGTGACGTCGGGCATTTCGTCATCGATCCCGCGGCCGGAACTTGCGTATGCGGCCAGCGGGGCTGCTGGGAGTATATCGCCTCCGGCACCGCCGTTGCCCGCCAGGCCAGCGAACTGCTCGGCCGCCCCGTCACCTCCAAGGAGGCTTTCGACCTGGCCGCGTCCGGTGCGGATGCCCGGGTGACGGCGCTGGTCAATCAAGTGTTCCGCTATATCGGGATCGGCTGCGTCACCCTGATCAACACGCTCGATCCCGAACTGCTCGTGATCGGCGGAGGCGTCTCCCAGGTCGGAGCACCTCTTTTCGACGCCGTTAAGGAATACGTATCGGGGCACGCGCTGAATCCATCGGGCCGACAAACCCCGATCGTTTCCGCCGCCTTGCATCAAGATGCCGGCCTGATCGGGGCGGCCGCGCTAGTACATGTAGCTTATAAGTAAAAATTCTAAGGAGGACCAGACAACATGAATCAACCTATTTTTTTGGAACCCGTATTTCAGGAACGCATTTGGGGAGGCACCAAGCTGAAGCAATTGTTCGGCTATGACATTCCGAGCGATCGCACCGGCGAATGCTGGGCGGTATCCGCGCACCCCAATGGCCAAAGCATTGTCAAAAACGGACCTTACCAAGGGATGAAACTTGGGGATCTGTGGAGCTCGCATACCGAACTTTTCCGCTCCAACTCCCCCGTGTTCCCGCTGCTTACCAAACTTCTCGACGCTTCCGACGATCTGTCCGTTCAGGTGCATCCGGATGACGCCTATGCCGGTGAGCACGAAAACGGCGAGCTGGGCAAGACCGAATGCTGGTATATCGTCGATGCCGAACCGGGCTCCGTCATTATTTACGGACACGAAGCGAAGAGCCGGGAACAATTGGTGCAAATGATCGAAGACGGCCGTTGGGACGATCTTTTAACCCGGGTGCCCGTGAAGCGCGGCGATTTCTTCTATGTCCCGAGCGGAACGATTCATGCGCTTGGCAAAGGCATCGTCGTTCTTGAAACCCAGCAAAGCTCCGATACGACATACCGGGTATATGATTATGACCGTAGGGACAAGGACGGCAACCTTCGGGAACTGCATTTGGAGAAAGCGATCGATGTCACCACCATTCCGCAAGCCTATGAACCGGTCTCGTACAGCAGCAAGGAAGAGGCCGGCATTACTGTGACCAGCTTTGTATCCAATTCCTTCTTTACCGTCGAAAAATGGGAGGTATCGGGCAAAGCGCAACTAGCCGCTCGGCAAAAATATACGCTTTGCAGTGTCATCGACGGAAGCGGCCTGCTGCGGACTCCGGATCAGGCGTATCCTCTCGCAAAAGGAGATCATTTTATTCTATCGGCCGGGTTCGGCCCGTTTGAGCTCGAGGGGAATCTGACGTTTATCATTTCGCACGAATAGCTTGGCTTGGATCCCCTATAAATCAAAAGCGCGAGTGACCGTGGAGTTCTTACCCTCCCGGCATTCGCGCTTTTTTTATGCGAAATTTAGTTCGTTCCGATATTTACAGCTTCAGATACCGCTCTTTCACGATATTCAGGTGATGAATGGCATGGCCCGCGATAATGTAGCCAAGAGCCCGTGCCGATCCCGGATGGTTGCTGAACACCCCGAGGCGCTGCCAGGCGGTGTCATCGAGTTGGCGCATCAGCGACACCGTGGCGATTCGTACGGCCGCGAAGTCTTGAAGCAGCTCATTCACGGACCGCGCGTCCGCATTGGCGTGGCTCGCGAACAGGGATTCGTCGAACCCCGGCAGCGGCGTCGTGTCTCCACGGGCAATCCGGAGCAGGCGATAGCTCATCACGCGTTCCGTATCCGCTACATGCCCCAGAACTTCCTTCAGGCTCCATTTCCCCTCGGCGTACCGGTAGTGGGCCTGCTCCTCTGTAATGGGACCTAGGAGGGCGATCACCTCCTCCACCTGTTTTTCCAACAGGGACAACAAATCTCCTTCCGGCACTAATTCAATATACGGCGTGAAATGATCGGCAAACTCCCCGGCCTGCGGTTTTCCCAGCATCTTCCCATCTCTCCCTTTCGTCCTCGAAGTCAATCTTTCAATCTTCCCATACTTCATTCATCAATTCCCGGATTTTGCGGGTACGCTCTTCCGTCAGGTTCCGGTCGGTCCTCCAACGTTCACCGTTCCAAAGGACAACATCCCCGGCCCGCACGTCCGGGTCCATGAGTTCCCGCGGGACCGCTGCCACTTTCCCGTCAATCTCCAACAGACAATCCCCTTCCTCAAACCCTTCCACGATTCCCGTCAACCTTTCACTCACCTCTCCGTCGTGATCCGGATCCCTTGACCGTCCGACACGGTTTCAATCGTGCCCTGCCGGTCATTTCGATAGACCTGGACGTTTTGCTTCCTTAGGCGATCCAGAATCTCTTTTTTGGGATGACCGTAGCTGTTCTCCCCAACCTGAATAACGGCATATTTCGGGGATACTTTCCGCAAAAAAGAAAGCGATGTGGACGAGGTGGAGCCATGGTGTCCGACGAGCAGGACATCAGCTTGTACATCTGCGCCCGAGGCCAGCATCGCCTTCTCGCTTTCACGCTCGGCATCGCCCGTCAACAAAAACGAAGTTTCGCCAAAGGTCACCTTCATCACCGCGCTCATGTTGTTGCTGTCGTCGCTTTGTTCCACCGGACCGATCAGACGGACATCCACCTGGTCGTCCCAGTCCAGCCGCAAGCCGGCTTTGGCCGTCTTGACTTTAAGCCCCCGCTCGCGAATCGACTCCAGCAGCGACTCGAAGGTTTTGGTATTGGCTTGAATTTTTGGCATATAGACGGCCCCGACTTTATGGTGACCGATGACGGCATCCAGCCCGCCGATATGATCCGCGTCCGGATGCGTTCCCACCACGATATCGATTCGTTCAACGCCGTATTCCCGCAAGTAATCCAACATCCGCTGCTCCTCGCTGTTGTCCCCGGCGTCGATCAGCATCGTCCGCCCCGACGGCCCGATCAGCAGCTGAGACGCGCCTTGGCCGACGTCGAGGAAGATGACACGCAGTTGTCCGTCCGTCTTCGTTGCCGCCGATGGCGGGGAAGTGGCCTTCCCTTGAACGGGTCCTTCACCTACTTGGATACTGCAGCCTGCAATAAGAAAACAGAGTAGCAGCCACCCGGTCCATACTTTTGAAATGTTCTCCAAATGGTGTCTGTTCATCGCTGATATATTCCTCTTCTTTATTTAATATAGCACAGGGCTGCCCTGTCTCCCAGAGCCAAGTAAAAAAGCAGCCCGCCTTCAAACCTTGAAGGCAAGCTGCCGGCATTGCTTGGTTTTTTCAAATTTGTTATGAGTCCTATTTGACCGAAACCCGGATCGAAACGGTTTTTCCGCCGTATACGCCTTTAATCGTAGCGCTGCCTTTGCCTACGGCTTCGATTTTGCCCGCCGTCACCTTGGCCACGGAAGGCTTGGAGCTCTTCCAGGTGGCGCTGCCGGTCACTACAGAACTGTTTCCGTTATCGTATTCCGCCGTCAATACTACCGTTTTACCGGATCCCGGAGCCAGCTTCAGGCTCTTCTCGTCTACCGTCAGCTTCAGCAGCTTAGGAATGACGCTAACCTTAACACTTACGTTAAAACCTTGATAAGAACCTTTTACAGTAGTGGTTCCTTCGGCGACCGTTTTAACGGAGGATCCGGAAACCATGGCTACTTTACTATTTTCCGATTCCCAGTCCATTTTGCTGGACAAGTTCACCTTTTTGCCGTCTTTATAAAAACCGGTTACTTTAATGGATTTCGACTTCTTGATATTCAGCTCGATATTTGTCGGCTCAACCAAGACTTTTACAATCTTCTGTTCCATCTTCACAGGAATGCTGATCGTTTTATTGGAGTACGTGCCTTTGAGGGTGGCGCTGCCTTTGGCCAATCCTTTAATGGATTTCCCTGCGGAACCCGATTTGATAACCGCGTTCGAACCGGTTACGCTCCATTCGATCGCGTCAGTGACTGCCGCCTCTTCTCCATCTTCCCACACCGCGCTTAAATGCGGCAGCGGGGTCTCTTCCCCGACGATAACATTAAGCGTTTCGACGTCCGATACCAAAGCGAGTACTTTTTCCTTTACTGTCAATGTAACCGTTACGGATGCGCTGCGAATCGGAGAAGCGGAGCCGTCACCCAGCTTAGGAAGCTCGGCTTTAAGCGTGGCGGTCCCTTTTCCTTTGGCAACCACTTTGCCGTCTTCGATTTTGGCTACATCTTCGTTGCTCGAAGTCCAGGTCAATTCCTGGCTGATGTCCAGCTCTTCGTCATCCAGCTTGAGGCCGGTTACTTTCGGCAGACTGGCGGACTCGCCTTTAAACAGCTCGAGCTCCGATTTCGCCGCCGTCATTTTTGTGATCGTCGGATAAACCTTAACCTTCAATGTTTTGTTGATGCCCAAATGGCTTACTTTAATGTTCGCGCTCCCTTGGGCTTTCGCGGTAATCAATCCGCCGGAAACGGTGGCGTTCATCAGATCGGAAGACGTCCAGGTCGCTTTGGAAGTCACATCTTCCGTCGTATTGGCGCTGCTTCTCATCTCGGCAATCGCCTGCAGCCTTTCGCCGATAAACAGGATTTGGTCCCCGGACGGCGTCAGCTTAATCGCTTCAAAAGGCGTACGAACGTATACGTTAGCCTGCGCCTTCATACCGAGATATTCCGCCGTAATGGTCGTTTTGCCGACGGAAACGACTTTCAATTTGCCGCCTTCCACGGTTGCCACCGACGTATCCGAAGACGTCCAGGTTACCTTGTCCGTCACGTCCGACGAGGACTGATCGCTGGCTACGGTCGTTTCGGCTTTCAATGCAACCTCGCTGTCCCCCACGACCATCTCAATGTCGTTTTGGCTCAGCTTCAATTGCGAGTAAAGCGATCCAACCTCGGCTTTGAAGTCGGCGGTAAGCCCGTTGTACTTCGCTGTGACGGTAGCCTTACCTTCACCGATCAGGGTGATTTTCCCTTTCTCGACCGTCAGGACTTGACTGTTCGAGGAAGACCAATCCGCTTCCTGCGTGACATCCTTGGTCGCTCCCCCGGAGCCTTCGATTTGCGCAAAGGCTTTCACGGCCAGATCGGCACCGTCGCCAAGCTTGAATTTGCCCTGGTTAGGGTACTCCAGCGCCAATTCTTTGTAAGAATCCTTCGCCTTCACTTCGATCGAAGAAGTTGCGGAGTTATAGTCGGCCCGAATCGTAACCGCACCGGATTTCAGCGCCGTAAGAAAACCGTTGGTTACTTTGATCGTCCCACTGTCGCTGGAGGTCCAGGTTACGGCATTCGTCAAATCCCGTTTTACGGAGGAGCCTTCGACAGTTCCCCATACCTTCAGTTGTTTCGTCTTGCCCACGGTCAACTCGACCGTCGTTCCCGAGCCTTCGATGTCGATGGCAACGACATCGCCGCTGGCTGCGATTGCGCTATTCGGAAACACCGTCGCAAAGAGCAGCGTCAGCATCAGAAGCCAACCTGTAAATTTCCTGTTTACAGTCATTCGTTTCTCTCCTTTAATTGCATCTTCATCTGGACCTTTCTATCCAGGCCTACACGTTTTATATCGGATAATAGGATAATTTTAGTAACCTTTTTTCCATAAAACGCGACCTTTGTCCTATTCAGAAATAACTTTCCTCGTCCATACGGTGGGCCATATTTCCGCTCCACGCCTGCATTCCTTAGGAAAAGTACTCCTTCGTCAGAACGCTTCCGAATAATCCTCCCTTCCAAATTACGACAAACTTCACATTCCTTCATCATTTTACCATTCTCCTCTCCCGCTGTCCGCAGAAAAAAATCGCAAGCTTGGCGGTAGCTCGCCAGCTTGCGATTTATATAAGTGTCAGCCCCCGTCATAATACCGGATAGTTGACGAAAGCATATCCGGTTGTGGCCATTAGTAGAAGAGATAGTGGTTTCGGGTGACTTTGATTTACTCTTTAAGAGAACCCACTATAATTCCCGTCACAAAATACTTTTGCATAAAAGGGTAAATTAAGAGCAGCGGTAATGTCGAGACAACGATTTTGGCAGCATTTAGAGTTCTGTTGGAAATTTTCGCGTATTCGATCAGCTTTTGCGGATCGGTTATATTTTGCGCTTCTACGCTGAGCTGCTGGATATACGTCTGCAACGGATAGTTTGACGTTTTATTGATATACACCAGAGCGCCGAAGTAATCATTCCAATGCCCGACAATCGTGAACAACGTGACTGTGGCAATGGTAGGCAGCACCACGGGAACGTATATGGTGGACAGAATTCTCCACTGCGAAGCCCCGTCGATGGTTGCGGCTTCCTCCAAAGATGAGGGCACCGCCCGGAACGCGTTCATCAATAGAATGACATTCCCGACCGCCACGGCCCCTGGCAGAATCAGTGACCAGATGGTATCCAGGAGGTAGAGCCCTTTGACTACCATAAAGGTTGGAATTAACCCCCCGGAGAACAGCATGGCGACAATCACAATATTCATGTACACCTTCTGTGTCCGGAATTGTCTTGAACTTTTGGATAACGGATACGCGGCCAGAATCATCAGGCTCATATTAACGATCAAACCGAGGACAACCCGCTCTACCGAAATCATAAAAGAGCGCCAAAACTGGCTGTCCGACAATAGTTTCTCATAGGAACTGAACGTTGGCTGAACCGGAAAAATACTAACCAGGTTGGCGGAAACCGCCGCATTGTCACTGAACGAAATGGCAACGAGGTTCAGTAAAGGGATCAGACAGGACAAAGTGAATGTTAACAGTACGATCCAAATCAGGATGTCCGACAGTCGGCTTTTTAGGGAATGCCCGTAAATGGAACACACCTCCCAGTTTAGAAAATTCGGTAATCTGTAAGTTTCTGAGCCAGTTTATTGGCGGATAGAATGAGAACGATACCGACAACGGAGCGCAAGAGCCCGATCGCTGTGCCCAAGCTGTATTGTCTCTCCACCAAGCCTACCCGGTATACATAAGTGTCGATGATGTCGGAAGTTTCGTAAACCAGGGGATTATAGAGATTGAAAATCTGGTCGAACCCGGCATTGAGTACATTGGGCAAATTTAAAGTCGTAACCAGCAATATGGTAGGCATCAAACCGGGTAAGGTCACATGCCACAGTTGTTGAAAACGATTGGCTCCGTCGATGGAGGATGCCTCATAAAGTCCTGGATCAATCGCCGTCAACGAGGCCAGATAGATGATGGACCCATATCCAAACCCTTTCCACACATCGGTAAGCACCAACATCGGCCTAAACCAGTGATTGCTGGCCATAAACAAAACCGGATCCAGCCCGAGCCATTCCAATACGGCGTTAACCGGCCCTTCATACGAAAAAATGTTCATCACTACGGTGGCCAATACGGCCCAGGAGAGAAAATTAGGCAAGTAAACCACGGTCTGCATAAACTTCTTGGCGAATCGCACCCGAATTTCATTTAGCAATAAGGCGAATACAATCGAAACCAGGGTGCCCACAACAATTTTCCAAACGGCGATGATTATGGTGTTGTTTAGGATTTGCTTGCTGTCGGGAATTTGAAACATAAACTTGAAATTATCGAGCCCCACCCAAGGTGAACCGCCGATCCCTTTAGCCGGGATATAATTCTGGAAAGCCATGACGATGCCGAACATCGGAAGGAAAGAGAAAATCAGCAAGAATACCATACTCGGTGCGAGCATAAGGTGAAATGCCGTTTGGTCTTTTTTGTTCCTCATCAATAATCATCTCTTTCAGCATCATTTGGAGGCGAGCGCTTCGTTGACTTCTTGGGTAATCGTATCCCCGCCGGTTTTTGCCCAACTGCTCACAAAACTATCGAATGCGTCAGGGGTCTGCTCCCCGGTAATAATCTTCAGGTACATTTCAAGCTCCATTTTCGTAAGTGTCGGCCACTTCAAGGCCATGGACGGGGTTGTTCCAAAAAAGACCGGGTTGATCTCCTTCACCTTTGAATTTTTGACCAGGTTGGCGGTGAGGATGCTCGAAGTATAGCCGGCCCAGGCAATCGGGTCCGGTTTCTCTCCGTTTTTCACACTGTCCAGATACTTTTTGTAAGAGCGATAGGCGTTCTGATCGAGGTTGCTGACTAATTTGCTGCTGTCCCCCGTCTTGAGCGCTTCCTCAAAAATTCCCACATTCCGGTAAAACGCATCATAGTAGTCGATGTTCATGGCTAGCGGTGAGCCTCCGATATTGTTGCTGCTGTAGTCCTCGAACTCCTCCAAAACAGCGGGGTCCTTCTCCAGATAACGCTGATAATCGAACTGAAGGCTGGCCATCTTCACCGCAGCTTCGGGATGCTTGAACCCCTTCCGAACCACGAGGTAACTGCTCGAAGGATTGCCGGTAAACATCGTAACCGAGCCATCTTCCGACTGGGGAGCCACATAGGAAACCCAATTCGCATCCGGGTTCAGTTTAAGCGTGTCGGCCACCGTCCAGCTTCCCCACCAGTTATCCAGGAACGAACCGCTTTTTCCGCTCGTTAGCAGCGCTTTTCGGTCGTCGGGTGTCCGTACGGCAAATTGCCGGTCAATCAAACCCCTTTTGTATAGCTCCGCCACTTTGGCCAGTGCCGGTTTCATTTCGGGCTGTACGGAACCGTATACCGCCTTGCCGCTGCCGTCCTCGATCCACTGTTTCGGATAGGCGTCATACAGCGCAAAAATATTGTTCAATTCATAGGGCCCACCGGAGATGCCGGCGACATTTTCGTTATCGACCACCAGGCCGACCGTCTTTCCGGCTCCATTACCGCCGGGGTCCTTTTCGAGAAACTGGGTAAGAATATGCTCGACATCCTCCATTGTTTTGGGCTCGGAGAGGCCCAATTTATCCATCCAGTCTTTACGCAACCACAGCACGCCCGGACCGTGTGAAATTTCGGTAGTCGGCAGGGCCATGAGTTTGCCGTCAAACTTGGCGCTCTCCAGCACACGGCCTCCATAGGAATCATAAATCTCCTTGATCCGGTCGCTGGCACAATTGTTATAGGCATCCGTCAAATCCGCAATCAGACCGTTCTCGTACAGCTGTTTCAAGGTGGCCTGGTCGGGTACCACCATAATGTCGGGAATCGTTCCCCCGGCAATGGCCATCGAAACCTTTTGAACGTAATCCGTCCCGTCATTCGCTTCAAAAGCAACCTCATTCTGCACGTTGAGTTTCTTTTTAAAATACCTCGTCCACACATTGTCGGTCGCGGTGTCCTTCTCATAGACGGTCCCCGCAAGCGACGTATAGCTGGTTGCTGTTTGTCCAACCGTGTAGAACACAGTTTCGGGATAGGGCTCATACGGTGTCATCATGGCTTTCTTCCATGCCGGATCATTCAAATTGGCCGCAGACTCTTTGGCCGTACCGGCGGAATTGGAGCTTTGACAGGCGGTGAGGGAAATGGATAAAAGCGCTGTCAACAAAATGGAAGCGGACTTCTTCGATCTCATTACTTAATACCCCCTTCAATTCAAAGAACAAATCCATGTAACTTGCTTGCCCTTATTGTAGAACTCCCGTCACAACACCGTAAACGCAAATAAATTGCGTTTTATGCAAATATATAACTCACTTTAAGCAACTTGCCGAATTGCCGCATGAAGTCGGTGCAAATCATGTTACAATCAAAATGAAATTCTGCGTGTGGAATCATGCGCCGGAAAGGACGGACGAAATGTTAAGCATCTTAGTGGTAGATGACCAGCGTGAAGAACGGGAAGGCATCGAATTTCTCATTCATGAATTGGGTTTTCCCCTCCAGGTCGAGACGGCGGAAAACGGACGAGCGGCGCTCGCCTATTTGGAGAAAAAGCCGGTGGATATCCTCTTTACGGACGTGAGAATGCCGCTAATGGACGGACTGCAGCTGACCAAACAGGCCTTAAGCCTGCAATCGGGTTTGAAAGTTATTCTGTTCAGCGGATTCGCCGAATTTGAGTATGCGAAAACGGCCATCTCCCTTGGCGTTTCCGAATATCTCCTCAAGCCGATTCATGTGGAAGCATTTCAAAGTTCCTTGCAAAAAGTAATCGACGAGTTAACGCACCGAGCACAGCTTCAGATCGCTTCGCAAACCAAGCAAAGCTACGTCAAGAAGCATATGCTGTTTAATCTGGTTAACGGCTTGGGAATGCCCTCCTCCATGAAGGGAGTTGCGCTCGATTTGCCCGCATATTATCAGGGAGCGATCTTGATGGAATTCGAGAAGAACTTCTTCGAAGATGCCGAGCCGAATTTCGAGCAATTTATCCTGACTTTATTAGAGGGAAGTAGCGATTACTTAAATCTGAATGATTGTCAAAGTTTGCTGCTGTTTTCCCGGCTCCCCTCCCGATCCTTCAATTCCTTGCTGGAATTGGGCATACATATCCGAGACAGCGTACAGAAGAAATATAAAGTGAGCTGCTATCTCGCTATTCATGACGAAGTCATCCATTTATCGGAGTTGTCGGCCTGTTTGATTCAGTTAGACCAACTGATGGAGTACCGCTTCTTCTCGCCGGATTATTTCGTGTTTGATGCCAAGACTGATTTCTATGTTTCCGATGATCGGCTGCCCGAACTCTCGGATCATGATTTATTGAACCAAATCCGCCGGGATTTGACGGACAGGGATTTTTTTGGTGTCAGAGCCAACACGGAATTACTTTACCAAAAATATGCGAAACAGCTCCAACTCTCGAAGTTGTATGTCAAGTACATGTTTAGCTCGCTGTATCAGGACATTATGACTTCTTCCGCGCCTATCCCCGAAACGGAGTTAAGCCGGGAAATCGAAAAACTGTACAAAGCGGACGAGTTAAAGGAGATCAAAGTGATCCTATTCGAGGCCATTGCTCGTCTTGAACAACAATACATCTGTTCGGAATTTTTACATCGAGATATTGCCTTTGTAAAGCAATACATCGAGGAGCACTATGGTGAGGATTTGAGTCTGGAACTTCTTGCGGCAAGAGTCCATCTGTCTCCCCATTATTTAAGTTCGATGTTTAAGAAACATACGGGATACGGATTAAACAAGTATATAAAACATGTGCGGATGAAAATAGCGAAAGACTTGCTGCTGCAGTCCCATCTAAAAGTATCGGACATCTGCTATCAAGTGGGATTCCAAAACGTCTCTTACTTTTGCCAAAATTTCAGGGATTTTTTCGGGCAAACCCCCGAGAAATTCCGCCAGTCGAATCATGGGTGATGTCAGGTCGGGGAGAGAAATAGCATGCGGATATGGCGGACTTTTAAACGAAGAATCGGCGATTTCCGATTTCAAACCAAAATATTGCTCTCTTTTTTACTAGTGAGTATGATTCCCGTCATCATGCTCGGAAGTTTCTGTTTCGCCGCAACCAGGTCACTCTTGGTCCAGCAATCCAAAGCCGATCTGAACGCCTCCTTAACGCAAATTGTGTCGGCCGTGAACAATCAATTGGATGTTTACAATAAACTAATGAACTTTTTAAGCTTCAATCAAGAGATTACAAATGCCGCCAACAACACTTATACCAGCGAATACGAAATGTATGATCAATTGACCCATGTCATCGATCAAAACTTCTATACCGCCCGTTACTTGAATCCCGGAGTGGAGCAAATCACGCTGTATACAGGGAGCAATTTGCCCCAACACGGAAACACCGTCATTCCGATTGAGGAAATTAGCCGGACATCCTGGTACCCGAAGGTGATAAAATCAGTGGATGTTCTCTGGTTTGCCCGGGAGAACAACCTGTACTGCGCCCGCAGAATCCTCAGCACGAAACATAGAAATCCCAAAAACAACATTCTGTTTGCCCGGGTTAACTACGATCAGCTATTTAAAAATTTCGAGCCCCTTCAAGCCCATGGCGCCGAAATTATCGTAACGGACTCCAGCGGAAACACCGTTTATTCCTCAAAAGGAGCGAATCCGAACATTCCGGTCGGCATGGCGTTGCCTCGGAATGAAGGGGACTACACCGTGTTGTCTTCCGCTGTCCCGCTTGCGGGATGGAACGTCTATTTATATAAGCCGACCCGTCTGATTACAAAGTCCGCATGGTGGATTGCCTTGATTGTTCTGTTCATGATTACGGCCTGTATCGCGGCCGTTGTTGTGGCGGGCACGCTCTTTTCCCGGAGGATTATGTTGCCGATTCACCGTCTGCACAAAAGCATGAAGCTGATCGGCGAAGGCAATTTGGACATTAAAGTCTTCTCCAGCGATTCCAAAGATGAGATTGGCGATTTGATCCGCGGATTTGGAAATATGGTAGATAATACCAAAAACCTGATCGATACCATGTATGTGGGGGAAATCGCTCGCAAGGAAGCCGAGATGAAGGCTCTACAGGCGCAGATCAACCCTCATTTCCTGTACAACTCCCTCTCGATCATCAATTGGAGGGCACTGCGGATCCACGCGACGGATATTAGTGAGATGGCACAGCTCTTATCGACTTTTTATCGGACCACCCTTAATAAAGGACAGAATCTGATCACGGTTTCGGACGAAATACGGAATGTGCAATCTTATATTCATATTCAGTTAATCATGCACAGCCACAATTTCAAAGTGGAGTACCGGATTGAGGAGTCCCTGCTTTCTTGCCGTATGCCCAATTTGATGCTCCAGCCTTTAGTCGAAAATGCCATCATACACGGTATCGAAAATCGTGGAGACGGTGACGGGACGCTCTCTCTCTCGGTCAGTAAAGAAGAACAGAGCATTGTATTTCAGGTGACTGACAACGGGATTGGAGTGGAGTCCGAACGGCTGGTTCATTTACTTCAATCTCCATCCAAAGGTTACGGTCTTAAAAATGTCCATGATCGGGCGGTTCTCATGTACGGTGAACCGTACGGACTGACCATCCATAGTGTGGTCGGCGAAGGAACGCAAGTTACCCTGAAAATTCCGTTATGAAACATAGCGGAGAAAATTAAGCGGACCAGGAGGCCAGGCTCCACTACGAATAAAAAAGGGGTTGAATCTCCAGGCAAAGGCGTATATAATCATATCTACGGGATTTTTCCCGCATTTCCCTGCCGGGGTGGCGGAATTGGCAGACGCACAGGACTTAAAATCCTGCGGTAGGTGACTACCGTACCGGTTCGAGCCCGGTCCTCGGCATTATTTGAAGTGACGAAGAGCTCCTCTTAATTGAGGTGCTCTTTTTTTGTGCCAGCAAAAAAAGGCCTCCAAGGAGACCTTTTCTGCCGGATGCTCCAAACGGATTAGCGGCGGTCGGTTTCTCTTCTGCGCATACCTGCCAAGCCAAGCAGGCCGAGCAGACCGAGCCAGCCCCAATCCACGCCATCGTTGTCATTGGCGGCATTGGCCCGGACATTATTCGTCGAGTAATTGCCTCTTGTCGAATAATTGCCCGTCGTATTGTCGGTCATATTGCCCCCGCCGGTTCCGGTCATACCGCCGGCACCGCTGCCTGTTGTACCGTAAGCCGAAGCAGGCAAAGCGAACGCGCTGGAAATCAACGCGGTTACGAGCAAGGTTTTCAAGCTCTTTTTCAAAAGGATGCACCTCCTGGGTTATAGTAGCTACGTTTCGTAAGTTTCCCGGAAACCGCCCCCTTTATGCAAAGATGGTAGGCATTGATGATAAAGAAACGATAGGCAGGGCAATATGGTCAAAAGTATTTTTCGCATAAGTCCTAGAGAAAGAAGCAAACTATGGAAGCTTCAGTTTCGCTGTCGACCCTGTAAATTTGAGGAGGTGCCGAATGTATTTCTATAAAGAGGATTTAATTAACATTATCGTACCGGACAAACCGGACCCGGAGGCGGCCAAGGTCATTCAGGAGACGCTTGGGGGGCGTTTCGGCGAAATGCGCACGATGATGCAGTTTTTCTTCCAAAGCAATAACTTCCGCGGGAACGCCACGCAATTTCGCGATTTGATCCGCGGGGTATTTCTGGAAGAGATCAGCCACGTCGAACTGGTCCAGCACACGATTAATCAACTGCTAACCGGCTCGGGCGAACCGATGCCCGGTAACGCGGGAGCCGATGGTGCTCCGCTGGATGAGGCGGTCAGGCATGCCAACCCGCATCATTTCATCATGGGGGCCCAAAGCTCGCTTCCGGTCGATGCCGCAGGCAATCCCTGGAACGGGAACTATGTTTACAGCCACGGGAACCTGATCAGCGATCTGCTGGATAACCTGGTGCTGGAATCGACCGGCGTGCTGCAAAAATCCCGGATCTACGAGATGAGCTCCAACAAAACGTTCCGCGAAACGCTGGCCTTTCTGATCGTCCGTGACAATGCGCACCAAAACGCGTTTGCCAAGGCGCTGGAGACGCTCGGCGTCAATTGGGGGAAGCTGTTCCCCGTGCCGAACTATGACATCAACAAGTATCCGGAGTGCCGCAAATACGTCGATATGGGTTTCCATAACGCCCAGTTCAACTTCCGGCTCGACCCGACCCGGATCGGCGAAATTTTCAGCGGCCAGACACCTAGCCGAAACGGTGGAACGTTGGAGGTCTCGAACCCGCCGGAGGGCTATCCGCTTCCGATTCTGCCCGAATTGCCGAACGAACACAGTCCGGGCCTGTATGACCTGAATGCCTAATCGATGGCAAAAACACCGCTTAAACCGGAGAAGTTCCGGTTAAGCCGGTGTTTTTTTACGAAATTAGCCCAGGCTGGGCACCTTCATAGCCGTTTCGATATTCTGCACATCGAGCCCGATTTGCTCGCCGACGTTCCAGGGATGGTACCAACCTCGTTCCATCAAGTACAACGAAATACGCTCATGCATATCGATGGCTTCCTCCAACTGCTTGCTCAGCATCTCCTTGACCTCCGATGTCCCTGCTTCGGTCAGTGCCATCGCATAGTTTCTGACCCCACTCTTGGCCGAGATCAGGAGGTCCATCGCGATGATTTGATCCGTCAGCGATTTCATTCCGGTGAAGTATTCCAACAAGATGTTCAATGCGTACTCCTCCTTAGTGTACGGCCCGCTTAAGGACCGCTTCCAGCTCCTGCAGTTGCCTGGTCGAGACAGCGACATCTTCCTGAAGAATCCGCTTCAGCTCTTCATCCGACACCAGTCCTTGCATCGTTTTCGATTTCGTCATACAAACCGTTTTGAAAGCGGCCAGTTCATGAACCTCCAGTGTTTCGTGCAGCGCGTAACTCATTCTCTCGTGTCCCTCCATTCAAACTCAAGGCTTCAACATGACTTTGATGCAATCGTCCGCCTTCGTATCAAAAATCTCATAGCCTCTCTTGGCCTCGCTTAGCGGGATGACATGGGTGATGATATCGCCCGGATCTACTTTGCCCGTGTCGATCAACTCATACATATAGGGCATATAGTGGATAACCGGCGCTTGCCCTGTCCTTAGATTGATATTCCGTTGAAAAATATCCCCTAGCGGGAATGCGTTATACCGACCGCCATAAACGCCGGTAATTTGAATCGTCCCGCCTTTTCTGACGGCTTGGGAAGCTATGATGATCCCCCCCATCGCGCCGCCGTGGAGCTTCAATCCGGAAGCCAGGGACTCCATCGGGGTCATTTTTCCGCTCATTCCGGTACAATCAATGACCACGTCGGCGCCCCCCTTGGTAAGCTCCTTAAGATAGCCTCCGGTATTATCCTGTTCCCCGGCGTTGACGATCTCTACATGATTATTCTTCTTGGCGTGACGAAGACGGTAATCGATATAATCGACGACAATCACCCGTTTTGCGCCTTTTAGCCAGCAGATTTTCTGGACCAGCAAACCTACCGGGCCGCAGCCCAGAACAATGACAGTGTCCCCATCCTTTACGCCGGCATTATCCACACTCCAATAAGCCGTTGTCATCACGTCCGCAATGAGGCAGAGCTTTTCATCCGGGTGCTCACAGCTTTCCGGAATTTTAAAATGCGTAAAGTTGGCGAACGGGACCCGCAGGTATTCCGCTTGTCCGCCCGGGTAGCCGCCGGTATTCCCGGAATAACCGAAATACGCGCCCATCTCCCCGTTCTCATTGGAGTTGTCGCATTGGCTCTCCAATTGGTTTTTACAGTAAAAACATTCCCCACAGCTGATATTGAACGGGATTACGACCCTGTCGCCTTTTTTCAATTGAGTAACATCCGGGCCCACCTCTTCCACAATGCCCATCGGCTCATGTCCGATAATGTAATCTTCACCGAGATTGGGAATCATGCCATGGAGCAGATGAAGATCCGAGCCGCAGATTGCCGTAGTGGTCATCCGCACGATCATGTCGTCCGGCTTTTCGATCTTGGGGTCGGGCACTTCTTTTACAACCACATTTTTCAAGCCTTGATACGTTACGGCTTTCATGCTTGACTCTCCTTCTTATGCTCATCCGGAGTACGATCAAACATGCCGATACGGCGTGTATCGTCCGGATACAGCTTCATTTGGGCGATTTGTACCGTTTTGTGCGCCGAAAGTTGATCCAGTTGATACTGCTCCTGAAGATCATGGGGATGGAACCACTTTTTTCGCACCATCAGTTCCGTGATTTCCTGGTGCATCTGAATCGCTTGATGCAGCTGACTCCGCAGCAAAACCCGCGTTTGCGGGACGACGGATTCCGTAAGGGCGGCCGCCGTGTTGCGAACCCCTTCCTTCGCCCGCATCAAAAAATCCATCGCCAGTGTCATATCTGATGTTTCCGGCATATTCAATGCATTGATAGGGTCCAGCGTGTCCATTGGGGGTAAATTCATCGGGTTTGTTTTCATCTTAGGTCACCTTTATCCAAAATGGGGGTGGGGCGGAATTCCGGGATCGCCGTCTGAAAAGAAGCGTTTTGATACAGCATTTGCAGGTTGGAAATGTCCTGCAGCGATTGCTGCACGTCCTTTTCCATGAGATCCTTGAGCTCCTGGTCGAAAACAAGCCCTTGCAGCAGCTTCGATTTCGCCGCACAGAGTGTCTTGAAATTCAGCATCTCGTGAACCTCCAATGCTTCGTGAGCTCCAAGTCTTCCGGTTTCCATTGGCATCGCGATCATCTCCTATGGCTTCATAACAATCGATTACAGTCATCATTTGTACCTTTCCCCTTGATTATTCTTATATGCAAAAGAGCGGGTTGCCGGCTTAAATGCCTATGGCAGCTCGCTCCCGAGATACGTTAGATGCTATATAAAACTTATATAACGAGTTTCAACTATAAAAAAAACTGCCTTCTCGGCAGTTTCATTTGGCAATACTTGTTATCTTCTTAATTCCATATGGAGCAGCGGAAACGGTCTGTCCGAACCATCCCGCTCGGAACGTCCGATTTGAACGAAGCCGTACCTTTTATAAAATGTGCATGCTCCCGGATTCTGTTCATTCACATCCACCGTAAGCCGGCTGCCCTTCAAATTCTCGACATGCCGGATAAGCCGGGTCCCCCATCCCTTATTGTGATAGGAAGGATCGATAAACAGCATTTCAATATGAAGGCCATCCAGACCGATAAAGCCGACAGGCTGCTCGCGCTCGTCCAGGCCTACCCAAATCTCAACTTCGTTCAGCACTCCACCGCGGACAATATCATAGTAGAAAAAAATGTCTTCTTCCGTTAAAAATGTGTGCGTCTCACGCACCGCCCGCAGCCAAATTTCCGCCAAGCGATCATGATGATGATTCTGATACGGAATAATAGACCGACTCAATACCATATCTTTTCTTCTCCCCTTAAATAATGTAGTCGTCGGCCCAAACCCGCTCCGCCATCCTCCCATACACTGATTCAAAAAAGGGGGTGAGCAAAGGAATGCCGAATTACCGCATCATTGTGGATTTGTCCGATCGAATGTTGTATCTGCTTGATCAGAACAAGGTGGTTCGCGGCTTTCCGGTCGGGATCGGCACCATGCTGACGCAAACGCCCGAAGGCTACTATACGATCGTTAACAAGGCGCCAAACCCCGGCGGTCCCTTCGGAGCCTATTGGATGGGATTGTCGAGACCCCATTACGGCATCCATGGAACCAATAACCCTTCCTCCATCGGAAAGCAGGTTTCCCATGGCTGTATTCGTATGTACAATCAGGATGTCGTTGAATTAGCCGGTCTGGTGCCTATCGGTACGAGCGTACACATTCGCCAATAAAAGGGGGCTTATGCCCCATTAATCCCATACCCTTGGCCGCGCGATCCCCGCCGTCCTTAAGTAATCCAGCAGTTGACCGGTGTGAACCGCTTCGTGATAAGCGATGCGCATCAGCATATCGCCAAGAGAACGAACATAGCCGACATCGCTCCGGTCAATTTTCAAATTCGTCAAGTCTTCCGCCGCAAAGGATTTCACGGTCGCCAAAAATTTCTCCCGATAAGGGGCCGCAACGGCTATTTCTTC
This sequence comes from Paenibacillus sanfengchensis, assembly GCF_036864765.1. Taxonomy (NCBI): domain Bacteria; kingdom Bacillati; phylum Bacillota; class Bacilli; order Caryophanales; family Paenibacillaceae; genus Paenibacillus; species Paenibacillus sanfengchensis. Next base: position 165,307 of record NZ_JBAGJC010000005.1, read on the forward strand.
ACGAACCGTCGTGAATTCCCGGTTGTCATAGGGAGAATCGTAGGACAGCAGGCTTCCCCCGTTCAGCAAGGCCAAATGATAGTAGTGCTCGCTGTCCAAAACATGACGGATCATCTCCTTGATACTCATGGCTTCCGGGTCCGGCTTCCATTCCAGCTTATCTGCCGGTACACTCTCCCAAACTTTAATGCTCCGACGTCTGATTTCTTCGAAATTTAGAATTATGGCTTCAACCGCATTCATCAAAATACTCCTTGTCTGTCATGTTGTTATTGTTTCGCATCGGTTCTTTCTTCTCCCTCGACCGGAACGATACGGGCGTGCTGATACGGCCCGGCTTCCCCCTGGTCAAGTCTCCCGGCTTCCTCGTAGACTCCCGCTTTATCGACCGTTCCGTACATCAACAGTTCCGCCATAAAGTTTTCGCTGAAAAATACCGCTTCTTTAAATGGCTTGGGGGGAACACCAGCTTCTCTCTTGTCGCCAGAACTCTTCTGCCACTTCACCGTCAGCAAGCCTTCTTCATTCACTTCCGCATACCAGGTCATGTCTTTGTAGTCCCTCAGCAGACGCAGCGCTTCCCCTTTTGGGAACGTATGCGTCATTGTGAATCCTTCCCCGGTGACGGGCAGCTCCTTGTCGTTCTTATCGTACACGAGCTGCAGACCGACGACAATTTCACGGGCTTTCGTCAGATCCCCGCCCATAAGAGTCTCGTAATCACGTTGCCCTTCCGGCGTCCGAATCACCACGCGATTCTGCTCTTTATTGTAGCCGACATACGCGTTTAGTTCTTCCGAAACAAAGCGGAGCGGCAAGTAAGTGCGTCCGTCTTTCATGATCACGCCCTCTTCCAACGCCTTCGCTTTGCCGTTCACCTCGGCGCTCTTATTTCCCTGTTTTAACCGGATCGTCTTTTTTTGCACCGGACTTGAGATAACCACCGTTTTCGTTTTAGCTTCATAGCGGATGCTCCAGGCCGGATCTTTCAGAACCGCAAGCGGGACATAGGTCCGGTTTTGCTGCTGAATGGCCTCCCATTCCGGATTTCCGTTGATATAAACACTTGTTACGTTTGTCGCCGATTGCGCATATGCCGAAAGGTTCCCCGCAAGCAGCGAACAAGCCGTAATCCCGATAACCAGTCCTTTTTTCCAATAATTCATCTTAACCGCTCCCACCTTTTCTACTTATAAACAACCCATTACTTTTAACGCATCGGAGCACCAAAAAGTTACTCTCCCCCGAAGCTAAGCAGTTTTGATGCAGAAAGGTCATCCATCACCTGGCTTCACCCGATGCAATGAGGTATAATGTATACATATGTATACAATTATTAACGAAAGGGTGGGTTTGACACATGGCCGAGACGTTCCGCAAATCAAAAATCGAACATTTTGTGGAAAGATTACGACAACGTAAAGAAACACTAAAGTCCCAACTGGACGAAAGCAACTATAAAGAAATATCGGATTTTCTGCGGGGACAGATGTCGGCCACGGATATGATCTTGAAGGAACTGCAGGCCGAATTTGAGATCTCCTCCGAACCGGAAAGAGTCAACCCGGCCTCGAAAATGAGACATCTCTCAGAACGTTAAACTTAGAAAGAGGAGTGGTAACATGCCCAAAGAACACCGCAAATTGACCATCGCCACGATATTGAAACGATTTTTCTTCATCTCCATCGGCGCCATTCTCATGGCCGTGGCCCTTGAAATGTTTCTCGTACCGAACGAAATTATCGACGGCGGCATCACCGGGATTTCCATCGTTCTGTCCAAAATAACGCCGATTCCCCTGGGGATATTTATTTTCCTGATTAACCTTCCCTTTCTGATTTTCGGTTACAAGCAAATAGGCAAAACCTTCGTGATCTCCACACTTTACGGGATTACCCTGCTGTCGTTGACTACCGCATATTTGCACGATGTCGATTCTTTTACGGAAGAGAAAATTCTCGCCGTTCTGTTTGGCGGTCTGATTTTGGGCGCCGGGGTAGGCCTCGTAATCCGCTTTGGAGGCGCACTGGACGGTTCGGAAATCGTAGCGATTCTGCTGTCCAAGAAATTACGTCTTCCGGTTGGCCAGATTATCATGATTATCAATATTTTTATCTTTACGATCGCCGGGTTTGTATTTGGCGCCGATTCCGCAATGTACTCCATCTTTGCCTTCTATATTGCGGCCAAAGTGATGGACGTTGTGGTGCAGGGTCTCGATGAGTCCAAATCCGTCACCATCATATCGGGTCAGTTTGAGGAAATATCCGAAGCCATACTGGCCCGCCTGGGCCGCGCAACCACACTGCTGTACGCCAAAGGAGGATTCTCTAAGGAAGACACCCAAATGATCTATTGCGTGATCACACGGCTGGAAGTGGCCAAGCTCAAAGCCGTCGTCCAGGAAATCGATCCGAAGGCGTTTATCTCGATTCAAAATGTAGCTGATGTGCTGGGCGGAAGCATGGAAAAGAAGAGCATACACTAACATACAAGCCGCTCCCCGAGCGATGTAAATTCGATCCTCATCGCCCGGGGCTATCATTCTCTAAAATAGCAAAAACCCCTTGCTAGGCAAGGGGTTTCACATATGGGCCCTACAGGACTCGAACCTGTGACCAATCGGTTATGAGCCGACCGCTCTAACCAACTGAGCTAAGGGCCCGCATTCCAAACAAACAAATTAGATTGCGGGGGCAGGATTTGAACCTGCGGCCTTCGGGTTATGAGCCCGACGAGCTACCGGGCTGCTCCACCCCGCGTCAGTAAATAGCGACAATCAATAGTATACACGATTAACTCACTCCAAGTCAAGGGTTACGGAATAAATCTTACCCCATATTTTCCTTTTCGCGACCTGAAAATTTCAATGGCCCGCATTTCATCGAATCCGTAAATCCAACCGTCATGTTCCAATCTTCGGGCAAGGCAGCCCGCTTGAAATTTTGTTCTGTACAGCTTGTTAAAATACACCCAGCGCATTCCCGTTTGACTCCTTTCCTTGTATGATGATCCTTCCTGTCTTACCTATAGATTACCCAATTTCGGACAAAAAAAGCCGCCCTTTTTAAGGGCGGCCATGAGCTTGAAAAGGTCAGCCTTGCGGAGCTTCCTCCGGAACGAATGGCGTACCGTCTTCCTGGAACTGCGTCTTAGGATTGAGCTTGATTTCCTGGAGCATCTTGTTCCCCTTCTCCGCCCATTCCTTGAGCGCCTCCTCCGGCGTTTTCTTGTTTTCCATAACTTGCTGGAAGTAGGTTCTTCCAATGGATGTCACATTGTAAAGTCCCGGTTTCTCCATCATCAATTTATCGGTTTTTGCATTGATAGGCGGGACCGGTTTAAGCAAATAGAACGCCTGAATATTATAGGATAATCCCTGTCTAGGCTGGATATAAGATTTGCGGGCCACCATCTCGGACGTATTGCTCCGGGATTTCAGCTTCGCGAATTCTTCCCCGTTAATGAACCTGAGAAAGTCCCAGGCGGCTTCCGCATTCGGAGCATTCGTGTTGATCGAGAACGTATTGGTCAGATTAATGTTGCCCCCTACGTCCGGCTTTTCGGGATGAACAGGGATCGTGACCACATCCCAGTCCACCGGCTTGAAGTTTTTGATTTTGGCGGCATTATTGTTCGCATCAGCCAATTCGTCGATATAATAATTGCCCTCGATGGTCATCGCCACTTTTCCGGATAAGAACAGGTCGTCGCTGAGCGGAGTCCAAGGCTCGTTCGGGTCGTAACTGGAACTGTCCGGCATGATTTTTTCCTTGGCCAGTTTGCTGATCGTCTCCCATACCTTGGCCCACTGCGGAGAGTTGACGGTCATCGTTTCCGCTTTGTCATCAAAAGTTTTCAGTTGAAGACCGCTCATGTAGGTATACTGCATATCCCAGAACGGATCTTGGCCTCTATAGCGATTGAAGGAGAAGCCGTATACGCGATCCTTTCCCTCGCCTTTCGCAACCCGACTGGCTTTATTAAAGATATCCTCCCAGGTCGATTTGTCCGTAGGAGGCTCTACCCCGGCATCGGCAAACAACTTTTTGTTGTAAAAAAGAGCCGACGAACTGAACGATGGGGTTAACGCGTAAAGAGTGCCGCCACCGATGTCCTTGATGCCGTCAATGACGGCTGGGACGAAATCGCTCGTATCGAATTTATCCTCTTGAATCATCGGCTCCAGTGACTTTACCAAATTTTCATCAATCAACTGTTTCAGGGTTCCCGTGTCCGTAACGACGACATCCACCGGGTTGCTGCCGGTCATGATCTTCTTCATGCTCTCTAATGGATCCGGCTGCTGCTCCTGCTCCGTGCCGTTGCCATAACGGCTGTTACTGTTCGCAGTCACGATCTCGATTTTTATATTCGGATTGGTATATTCGAAAATATCCGTGTATTGCTGACGGAACCAGGAATCGTCCGAGCTTCCGTACAGCATGCCGATACGCAGCACTTTTTCTTCTTTCTTCGTCGCTGCCTTGCCCCCGTTGCAGCCGGCCAAAAGCCCCAATGCCAATGTCGCAACCAGTGCAACCGAAAGAGTCTTTCTCAACTTTCCGAATTTGCTCTTATTCATGACTGTCCCCCTCCAGTGGTTTCGGCGCCGTGATTACGATCTTCTCGCCGTCAAACTCCATACTTGCGCGTCCGCCGATGCCTACGGCTTCCAAATACTCCTTAGGCACCTGCAGCCGGCCGACCCTGTCGACGACCACAAACGCTTCATGAACTTCCTGTAAGCCTCCGCCCCCGAATCCGGCTTCCCCGGCTGCCAGATCCAGATTCGGATTCCGCTTCACAAATTCCGTACTCGTCAACCCGTCGCGGATCGCAACAACCCGGTCTACTTTTCCGGCGAGGGTCAAGTCGTGGGTTACGATAACAATCGTAATGCCCAGTTCTTTATTGACTTTTCGAAAAATGTCCATGATCTTATCCGAAGTCGCCGTGTCGACTGAACCCGTAGGTTCGTCGGCAAGCAGCATCTTCGGACGGTTGGAAAGCGAGATCGCGATCGCCACGCGCTGCTGTTCCCCGCCGGAAAGCTGGTGGAGCTTGTTGTGCATCCGATCTTTCAACCCCACCCATTCCAATAGCTGTTTGGCATAAGCCCGATCCAGCTTTCCGGTCAGCAGCATCGGCATTTCTACATTTTCCAGAGCCGTCAAGTAAGGCAGCAAGTTTCTGGCGTTGTTCTGCCAAACGAAACCTACCGTCTTTCGTTTGTATTCTACCAATTGATCGTCCGAGATCTTTAACAGATCCCATCCCCCGACATGAACCTGGCCCGCGGACGGACGGTCGAGGCCGCCGAGCATATTGAGCAGCGTCGATTTCCCGCTGCCGCTATTTCCGATAATCGCCATCATCTCGCCTTCCTCGACCGTTAAATTCAGGCCCTGGAGTGCGACGACCTCGATGTCTTCGGATTTAAAAATTTTAACCAAGCCCTCGCAATGGATCATACTCATCTTACCGCTCCTCTCCCATCTTCACGGCCTGATGAACACGCAGCCGCCGGATTTGCCAGAACAACAGCCCGGCTCCCATAATCAGCATCACCAGGACAACCACATAAAGTTTCAGCGTATCCGAGGAATTGAAGATGATGCGGAAAGGCGGCACCTGCGTCGTGACATTATCCGTCGTTTGCAAGAACGGAAGATACAGTTGACCGGCGACTTTCCCGATCACAATCCCAAGCACGATGGATAGACCCGCGGTCAAAATTTGTTCGGTCAGCAGCATAAAGGTGAGCTGCTTGCGCGACAACCCCATCGCGCGCAAAATTCCAAATTGTACGACCCGGCCCGACAAATTGAAGAACCAGTACAATACATAACCGATCAGCGAAACGATGACCGATACCATAAAGCCCAAACTCAGAATCCCGAACACCCCGCCCCGGGTCGGATGCTTGCTCTGCGCAGCGAGCTCGCTCCGCACATCCTTTACGGAGTAAAGGTCAACATTTTTCTCCGCCAGTTTGGTAATGAGCGGAGCGACCTTTGCGCCGGGTTTCATCTTCAGCCACACTTCATACGGAATAAGCGGCGACTGATCATAAATGTAATCCAGATTGGCGATAACAAACGGCTTTTCATCCGGATACTGACTCGGCCAGTACGGAAGGATCCCGTAAACCGCAAATTCGATGGTAGCTTCTCCCATGGATACCGTGAAAACATCGCCGACCTTCAGTTTGAATTTCTCCGCCAGATTGGACGGAATCAGAGCGGCGCTCTCGTTCATTCCCAATAAATTCAAATATTGATAAGGATGTGCCGGAAACAAGTCGTTTCGGAACCAGGCGACCTTGGCAAAATCAACGTTGTCGATCCCCATGATATTTCCCTGCCCGGCCGAGCGGCCGGAAATAATGATATTTCCTTTCGTTTGCAGCACGCGCGCGGCATGCTCCACGCCCTCAAGCTGGCGGAACACTTCAAACGGAGGCTCCGAGGAATAAACCATTTTGGCCGGAGGTTGCTGTCCTCCGCCAGAACCGCCACCGGGACCCCCCTGGCCTCCGCCTTGACCTCCACCGCCCACGCCTCCGGAACCGCCTTGACCCTGTCCGGATTTGCTCGGCGGTTTCTTCGACAGCTCGGGCGTCGCTTCCCAGACGGTCTGCATGACTACGTCGGCACCGTATTTGTAAAGGGTACGCTCCGTAGAATTGAGATCGATCGTCCGCGCGGCCGAGGCATTATAAACCCCGAGCCCGAGCGTCAGGACGAGCAAAATCATCAGCGGATAGTAAGAAGAAGCGGAACGAGACAACTGCGTCAAACTCAAATAATACGGCACGGGCAGCCATTTCTTGCCGAGCCAGCCAATCAGTTTAAGAATCCACGGGAAGACCCGCAGGAAGAACAGGCCGATCGAGAAGATCGCCAGCGCCGGGACAAAGAACAGGAACGGCTGCACCTGCAGCTCATCCGTGGTCATTCCGGTCTGGAATGTGAGCATCTGCCGTTCATAGAACAGATAATAGCCGTACGCGGCCACGCCCATAAGCAAGATATCGATGAACCAACGCTGCCATCCCGGACGTCGGTCGGAGCGAGCCTGTTTCCGCTTCGCATTGACGATTGAAGCCCGGGCATAAGAAATCGCCGGTAAAAGCGTTGCCAGGATCGCAATAATGACAGCGGCTGCCCCCAATGCGAGCGCGTCAAAATTGAAACCGACCGGAATCGATTTCCGGTTGACGAAAGCCAAAAAGCCGTCGGCGGAGCCGATACTCTTGGACATAAACCACCCCAGCAACGGGCCGGCAACCAGCGAAATCACTCCAAGGAGAATTCCTTCCAGCAGATAGATAAATACAATCTGCCTTGTTGAAGCCCCCCGGCTTCGCAGCACGGCGATGTCGCTCTGCTGCTTATCCAGGGACTGGCGGGCGTTCATCACGATAAAATAAAAGACCATGGCGATCATCGGCGCCGCCAGCGTGAACAATAGCGTCTGCATTTGCAAGCTTTGCTTGCGGAAATCATCCAGCAGGTTGCCGAATGAGATGTCCACTTTGGTATCCTTCAGCTTCTGGTACAACTCGATATTCAGACGATCCAGCGTACTGGACAAGGGTCCGATTTGACCGGTCTTGATCTCCCGCAAATCAAAAGCGTAATACCAACTGGAACTGTAAATCGGAATGTTCAACTGCTTCAGAAGACCATCATTGAACGCCTTCTCGCTGACATAGAACGTATTCATCATCCCGTCCATACCTTGATACCAATAGGCATCGGTATCGTTAAGCGGCTGGAAAACCCCGACGATCTTCACCTTCAGAGTCACATTGGCTCCGCTGGTGACGGGATATTCCATCACATCGCCCACATGCAAGTCCTGACGGTACATCCCCTCTTCCAGCATCATCGCCTCTATGACATTGCCGTTCGTTTGATCCGAAAACATCTGACCGCTCGTCACCGAGATATGGTCCTTTAAACCGCTCATCGAAGAGAGACCCATCGTTCTCGTCCGGCTGGCATCGACTTTGGTCGGATCCTCGGGATAGACCTCGGTCCCCCGGATGGACCGGTTATTGACATAACTTTGGTGCGGGAAGCCGATGGCCTTCGGAATATCCTCGACAATATACTTGGTTACCGCTTCAAGCCCGGCCAAATCCGTTTTGGCGCCACCCGCAGCTTGATAGCTCATAACCAGGGAACCCGCAGGCAATCCCTCGCTCTCCGCTTTCAACGTGCTGGAGACGACCCGCTTCAGCGAGCCGTCCGAGTACATCGGAATGCTCACCGTAAACGAGACCGCAACAACCAGACCGAGCAGGGTGCTGAGGGTAAGCCATTTGGTGTTCCACATTTTGCGGAACAGCAGACGCAGTAAAGGAAGACCCATTAGCGACCCACTACTTTCTGCCCCGGCGTAAGCCCTTTAAGAATTTCGTAGTCCGTCGGGGTTTGCATCCCAACTTGCACATCGGCTTCACGCTTCGTTCCATCCTTCTCGATGACCTGAACATACGTACGGGAACCGATAGAGCGAAGGGCGGAAATCGGAATCAGAACCGCGTTTTCCTTCCGCTGCGTTACGATTGTTACGCTGAGCTGGCGGCCGCGCTCAACGTCCTTCGGCCATTTATCGAGCTGGACGATCAAATACTTGTCGATCGAATCCTTCTCCGGTGGCGAGTTGCCGTCGTTATTGCCGTTGTTTCCGTTATTCTCGGAACCCGTATTCACCGGCATCACTTTGACTCTGCCGTCAAAGACGCCGGCCGAGTTGATATCCACCTTGGCTTTCATGCCGACGGAGATCTTCTCCAAATCTTCTTTGGAGAAAGAAGCGGCCACGACTAACGAAGAGGTGTCCGAAATAATCCCGAGGGATTCATATTCCTTTGTCGTGGCGCCCTTCTTCGCGCTGATCGAGACGATCGTTCCCGTAAACGGGGCTCTCAGGGTACCGTCGGCGATTTTTTTCTCGAGATCGGCAAGCTCCTGCCGCTGTTCCTCAAAGACGATGGCCGCCTTTTCAAAGTCAACTTCAGTCATTTCATCCTTTGTCCGCAGCGTCTCCTTCATGGTCAGTTCCTGCTGGCGGAAATCGAGGCGCTTCTTGCGCAGATCCCTCTGCAATTGCTCCACGTCCAATTGGATGAGCACATCGCCTTTCTTCACCTTGTCGCCGGGTTTGACCTTAACCTCTTTGATGTGCAGCCCGTCCTCCGTGAAATAAAGCGGCTCTTCCCGCTGGCTCATCAACTTGCCGACGGCGCTCACCGTAAGCTCGATCGGTTCGGTACGCACGACGTATTCCGGTTTCTTCGAAATTGTCGGAGGCGTAATGACCTGTAGTACCTCTTCCTCTTCTTCGTTAGGAAGCAGGCCGCAGCCCGTAGAAACGACAAAACCGACACAGAGCGCCATAATTCCCAGCGTGCGGCCGATCCTTCTCTTCCTAGTTGATAAATCTTCCATCCACCATTTCGTAAACATGGTCCGCTACCTCCAAGATTGTAGGATCGTGAGTAGTCATACAAATCGTCATTTGCTCCGTATGTATAATGTTCTTAAATACGGACATGACCTGGGCTCCCATTTGCGAGTCCAGATTCGCTGTCGGTTCATCCGCCAACAGCAATTGAGGTCGGTGCGCAATCGCCTTGGCGATCGCCACGCGCTGCTGTTCCCCCCCGGAAAGCTCAAACGGCCGGTGGAACATCCGCTTGCCCAAGCCTACAAGCTCCAGGCAATGCGTTACGCGCTTCTTCCATTCGGACTGGGGGACGCCGGCCATCCGCAGCGAGAGTTCGACATTCTCCCAGGCTGACAAAAGCGGCAGCAAAGCGTATGCCTGAAAAATAAAGCCGATCTGGTTGCGCCTTAGCAGCGTGCGCTTGTCGTCGTTCAGCAGATGAAGCTGTTGACCCCTGAACAGAATCTCGCCGGTGGACGGCTGATCGAGACCGCCCAGCATATTCAGCAGCGTTGTTTTCCCCGAACCCGATCTTCCTTTCAGCATGACGAGCTGTCCGGGACGCACCTCCATGTTAATTCCTTTCAGGACATGAATCTCTCCGCCTCCCACCGGAAAAGAACGGTGGACTTCCCTGACGATCAAAACCGGGCCCTCATCCTTCGGGTTCCGGGCTGGCGGTTTCGCCTCGGTAACCTGCGGCGCATGTCTAGCGGATTCATCGATTATCGGTTGCGCTGGAGCTTCCGTCTCCCCCGACGCTTGGGCATCGGACGGCGCTTCAGCTTCTTTGGAATGAACTGGTTTGCGAAGCCATCGCATCATTGTGTATCGGTCTCCTAGCATCGTTTAATATTGGCTGCCCTAGACGCTCCGGGCGGGATCCTTGCGGTCTATGTATCCTTCACGTCTGCATTATAAACGAAAATTCATGCCAAAAAGTTACAAGAATTTTTACGATATTGATATTTTTGTTTCCAAATTTTTCGCGCTGATCGATAGATTAGTTTTTGCTAGTATTACAGTATTAAGAGAATTCCTACTAGATTTGGAAAAGAGGCCACTATGATAAAAATCGCAACAACCGCCCTTCTCCTGCTCGCCCTGATGACCACCAGCTTGCAGCCGCCTCGCGTTTACGGCAAGGATTTGCCTTTCGGCGACATCGGGTCCAGTTATGCCAGAGAAGCGATCATCCGCTTGTACGAAAAAGGATTGATGAACGGCACCACCTCCACCCGGTTTTCACCGACCGAGCCGATCTCCCGGGCGGAGTTTGCCGTGATCCTCCAGCGCCTGCTGGGTCTGGAACCCGTCGACTCCCCGATTCCGGCCTACGAAGACGTCCCTGGCGGCGCCTGGTACTATGAAGGCGTCCAAGCTTCCACCGAAGTGGGTCTGACCGCAGGCAAGGGGCCTCGGCGGTTTGCGCCCGCGGAGCCGGTGAGCCGGCAGGAGACGGCCGTTTGGCTGAGCCGGATTTTGAATACCGCCATCGCCATCGACAGCGTCTCGCCAACCGCCGGGAAATACAAAGACGATGCCGCCATTGCGGTCTGGGCCCGTCCTCAAGTTTATGCCGTTTCGAAGCTCGGTCTAATGAACGGAAACGGCGGAAATTTTTTCCCGGAACAGGCCCTGACACGTCAGGAAATCGCTGCCGTCATGGATCGCCTCCTGCAAAATCCGGCCTGGGCAGCGAAGTTGTCCTCCCCGGCGTGGCCTACCGTTCAGATCGGGTGGCAATACGGACAAACCGATGCGCAGTTCAAACAGTCCGTCCTTAATTCCAACATTAATGTGCTTTCGCCCCGGTGGTTCTTGTTGGCCGAGGACGGCAGCGTCTCGATCCAGAGTCAGCCTTCTCTCGTTGCGTGGGCCAAGCAGCAGGGCAAGCAGGTGTGGCCTCTCTTCGGCAATCGCTTTGACCAGGCAACGACGCATGCTCTGTTGACTTCCACGACCAAGTCCTCGGAGGTTATCACCCGGATCACAAATACGGCGGTTCAGACCGGGGTTCAGGGGATCAACCTCGACTTTGAAAATGTCGCCCCCAAAGACCGGGAGGCTTTTACGTCCTTTGTCGCCGAGCTTGCCCGCCGGTTGCACGTGAGCAACATCGTCTTGTCCCTAGACTTGTCGCCGGATTTTCAGACCGACTGGACCGAAGCCTACGATTACGCAGCATTGGGCAAAATCGCCGACTACATTGTGATGATGGGTTACGACGAGCATTGGAGCGGAGGAAGCGCGGGGTCCGTCGCTTCGCTGCCCTGGCTGGAGAAAGGTCTGGACAACCTGCTTCAGGAGGTTCCCTCCTCCAAGGTAATCCTGGCGCTGCCGCTATTTACCCGGGACTGGATGATGGACGGGGGCGCAGGGACGTCGGCTCCATCCGAAGACTTGAATCTGCCCCAGCAGTTCCAAAGAATCAAGCGATTTGGGGCAAAACCCGTCTGGAACGACAAACTCGGCCAATATGTGGCCGACTACCGCTCCTCGGGCGCCCAGCGCCGGATTTGGCTGGAAGAGACCCGCTCGCTCACGAGCAAATACAGCCTGGCGATGTCCAAGGACATCGCGGGCTTCGCCTTCTGGCATATCGGCGGCGAAACGCCTGAGATCTGGCCGGCCCTTCGCAATGCGGCGAAATACGACGCCATCGTAGGTCCCGGGAATTAAGCGCATAATCAAAAGAGGTTGTCCCCCACCATGAACGAATGACGGTTCGGAACAACCTCTTTTGTATTGCGGTTTTTTATTTCCCGAATGAGCCGGGATCTTCTCTCCAGGACTTCAGCAGCGCCAAGTCCTCGGATTTGATTTCGCCGCGTTGGACAGCCACCTCGATCAGCGCGCCGTAGTTGGATAGCGTTTGAAGCGGAATGCCCGCGTCGGCAAAAGCCTGAACCGCTTTGTCCAACTGATAGCTGAAGATCGCCAGTACTCCGAGCGCATCCGCACCCGCTTCACGCACGGCCTGAGCCGCTTTAATGGAACTGCCGCCCGTGGAGATCAAATCTTCGATGACGATGACCTTCTGCCCTGTCCGAATCAGGCCTTCGATCTGGTTCTCCTTGCCGTGTCCTTTAGCCTTATCGCGGATATAGGCCATAGGCAGGCCGAGCTTCTGGGCCACGAACGCCGCATGCGGAATCCCCGCCGTGGCGGTGCCCGCGATGACCTCGGTTTCCGGGTGGGATTCCCGGATGATCGCCGCAAAAGATTCCGCGATCATATCGCGGATTTCGGGATAGGACATCGTCAGCCGGTTATCGCAATAGATCGGCGATTTAATACCCGAAGTCCAAGTAAACGGTTGATGCGGACGCAGCGCCACCGCTCCGATATCCAGCAGGCGTCCCGCAATTTCATTCGCTATTTGCTCGGTATTGATCATGCTTGCATCATCTCCTCAATAATTTGTTCCGCCGCTTTGCGCGGGTCACTCGCCGCCGTAATCGGGCGGCCTACCACGATATAGTCCGTTCCCTGGCGGATGGCCTGCCCCGGGGTCAGGGTTCGGGACTGGTCGCCGGACTCGCTTCCGGCCGGTCTGATCCCCGGCGTAACGGTCATAAACGCCCCGCCGCATTGTCCTTTTATGGCTTGTACTTCAAGAGGGGAAGCGACGACGCCGTCCAATCCCGCCTTTTGGGTTAACGCCGCGTAGGCGAGAACCGACCGCTCGACCGTTCCCGGGATACCGATCTCCCGGTTCAGGGTCTCCTGATTTGTGCTGGTTAATTGGGTAACGGCGATCAACAGCGGTTTTTTTAGCGATGCATCCTGTTCCAACGCAGCTTGCATCCCTTCCCGCGCCGCAGCCATCATGTTTACCCCTCCCGCCGCATGGACATTAAACATATCCACACCCAGCCGGGTGATGCTTTGGGCACCGCCTTTTACCGTGTTCGGAATATCGTGCATTTTCAAATCGAGAAAGACGGAATATCCCCTGGACTTCAGCTCTTTAACGAAATCCGGCCCGGACGCGTAAAATAGCTGCATCCCCACCTTCATATAACACGGGATGCCTTCCAGGGTTTGAATCAACCCTTTGGCCTGCTCCGCCGCGGGAAAGTCCAACGCGACCATCAGTTTATTCGCGGCTTGTTCGAATGACAACGACATGATTTCTCCTCCTGTCATACTTGCGGCTCCGAGGGGCTTAAGCCGCTTCGGAGCCGCGTTATTCGCTGTCTTGCTGATGTTCTTCTCTTACAAGCTAGGCATGGCTTGGGAGGAGAAATTGATCGTCTCCAGCATATTCAGCAACGCCCGAACGGTATCGAGCGAGGTCATGCAGACGATGCCGTTCTCCACCGCTTCCCGGCGGATCCGGAAACCGTCGCGCTCCGGCTCTTTGCCGCGGGTCAGCGTGTTGATGACGAAATGAGCTTCCCCGTTGCGGATCAGATCCAGGATGTTCGGCACGCCCTCGGTCAGTTTGTTTACGGTCGTGACGTGAATTCCCGCTTCGGTCAGCGCGGAAGCCGTTCCTCCCGTGGCGATGATCTTGTAGCCGAGATTGTAGAAGCCGCGCAGCAATTCAACCGCTTCCTGCTTATCCTTGTCCGCCACAGTGGCGATGATCGCGCCTGTCGAAGGGATTTTCATTCCCGCCCCGATCAGGCCTTTATACAATGCCTTCGCATATTGCGGATCGCGGCCCATCACTTCGCCGGTCGATTTCATCTCCGGTCCGAGCGTAGGCTCAACCCGGCGCAGCTTGGCAAAAGAGAACACCGGCACTTTCACCGATACCTGGTCGCTCTCCGGCCAGAGTCCCTCTTGGTAGCCCAGATCCTTGAGCTTGGCGCCGAGAATGCATTTCGTGGCCACATTGGCCATCGGAATGTTCGTTACCTTGCTGAGGAACGGAACCGTCCGAGAGGAACGCGGATTGACCTCGATCACGTACACTTCGTTTTTGTAAATGACGAACTGGATATTCACCAGGCCGACCGTATTGAGCTCCTTGGCGATCTTTATCGTTATGTCGACGATTTTCTTCTTCAGTTCATCGGACAAATATTGCGGCGGATAGACGGCGATCGAGTCGCCGGAATGGACGCCCGCCCGTTCGACATGCTCCATGATGCCGGGAACGAGTACCGTCTCGCCGTCGCAGATCGCGTCCACTTCCACCTCTTTGCCCAGCATATAGCGGTCGATGAGTACCGGATGCTGCGGGTTGATGTTGACCGCTTCCTCCATGTACTTGAGCAGCTCCGCGTCGGAATACACGATTTCCATCGCGCGTCCGCCGAGGACGTAGGACGGGCGCACCAGCACCGGATAGCCGAGCGATTGGGCGGTCCCGACCGCCTCGTCCACCGAGGTGACCGTGCTGCCTTTCGGCTGCGCGATGTCAAGCCTGGACAGCAGGGCCTCGAATTTCTTGCGGTCCTCGGCCTCGTCGATGCTGTCCAGCGAGGTGCCGAGAATCCGCACACCGGCCGCTTGAAGCGGCGCGGCCAGGTTGATGGCCGTCTGCCCGCCGAACTGAACGATGACGCCGACCGGCTGCTCCTGTTCGATCACGTTCATCACGTCCTCGAAGAAGAGCGGTTCGAAGTAAAGCCGGTCCGAAGTGTTGAAATCCGTGGACACCGTCTCCGGGTTGTTATTGATGATCACGGCCTCGTAGCCGGCATTCTGAATCGCCCACACCGCATGAACCGTAGAGTAGTCGAATTCGATCCCTTGGCCGATCCGGATCGGTCCGGAGCCGAGGACGACGATCTTCTCTTTTTCGGTGTGAGTCACTTCATTCTCAGTTTCGTAAGTCGAATAGTAGTACGGCGTCGAAGCCTCGAATTCGGCGGCGCAGGTGTCTACCATTTTATATACCGGACGGAGCCCTCTGTCTTTCCGGAACAGTGTGACGCTTTCCTCCGTCAGATGCGTGCCGGAAGGTTGGGATGCGGCGCGCAGTTCAGCGATCGCCCGGTCCGTAAAGCCGAGGCGCTTGGCTTCGTAAAGCGTTTCATAGGTCAGTTCCGGCTCGGCGGTGATTTTGCGTTCGAACGCGATCAAGCCTTCGATTTTGTCCAGGAACCACCAGTCGATCTGGGTCAGGTCCTGAATCTGCTGGAGGGAATAGCCGCGACGGAACGCTTCCGCCACCAGGAACAGCCGCTCGTCGTCCGCTTTGACCAGACGCTGGTTCAGGGTGTCCGTATCGAGTTGGTCGGCCCCTTTCAGATAGAGGCGGTGCGTGCCGATTTCGAGCGAACGAACCGCTTTGTGGATCGACTCCTCGAACGTTCGGCCGATCGCCATCACTTCGCCGGTCGCTTTCATCTGCGTGCCGAGCTTCCGGTTGGCATGAACGAATTTATCGAACGGCCAGCGCGGGATTTTGCTCACGATGTAATCCAGGGTAGGCTCGAAGCAAGCGTACGTTTGGCCCGTTACCGGGTTGACGATTTCATCCAGTGTGTAGCCGAGGGCGATTTTGGCCGCCATCTTGGCGATCGGATAACCTGTCGCCTTGGAGGCGAGCGCCGAGGACCGGCTGACCCGCGGATTCACCTCGATCACATAGTATTGGAAGCTTTGCGGGTCCAGGGCAAATTGAACGTTGCAGCCGCCTTCGATGTTGAGCGCCCGGATGATTTTGAGCGAGGCGGAACGCAGCATCTGGTACTCCCGGTCCGACAGCGTCTGGCTCGGAGCCACGACGATACTGTCCCCGGTATGTACGCCGACGGGGTCAAAGTTCTCCATATTACAAACGACGATACAGTTGTCGTTGGCGTCGCGCATCACTTCGTACTCGACTTCCTTCATGCCCGCGATCGATTTCTCGATCAGGCACTGGCCGATGGGGCTGTACCGAATCCCGGAGGCGACGGTTTCCTTCAACTCTTCCTCCGTGGCGCAAATGCCGCCGCCGGTGCCGCCAAGCGTATAGGCAGGGCGTACGATGACAGGGTAGCCGATCTCTTGGGCGAAGCTCAGTGCCTCTTCTTCGGAAGTGATGATCGTGCTTTCCGGAACCGGCTGCTCCAGTTCACGCATCAATTCACGGAACAGATCGCGGTCTTCCGCTTTTTCGATCGAGCTGAGCTGCGTCCCGAGCAGCCTTACGTTCTCGCGCTCAAGGACGCCCGCGCGGGCCAGTTCGACCGCCATATTCAGGCCGGTCTGTCCGCCGAGGGTCGGCAGCAGTCCGTCGGGACGCTCCTGGCGAATAATTTGCGTGACGAATTCCAGGGTGATCGGTTCGATATATACTTTATCCGCCATGTTGGTGTCGGTCATGATCGTTGCCGGGTTACTGTTGATGAGCACAACTTCGACGCCTTCTTCTTTCAGCGCCTGGCAGGCCTGGGTGCCGGCGTAGTCAAACTCCGCCGCCTGACCGATGACGATCGGTCCTGATCCGATGACGAGGATTTTTTTGAGTTCTTTGTTGATCGGCATATTACTGGGCTCCTTTCGCTGCGGCCATCAATTCCGCCTGGCGCGGTTTTTGCGGGTTCAACCGCTTGTGTTCTCTGATCATCTCGATGAAGTGGTCGAACAGGTAGCTGTTGTCATAAGGTCCGGGCGCCGCTTCCGGATGGTACTGCACCGAAAATGCCGGGTATTTGACGTGTTTGACGCCTTCAACGGTTTTGTCGTTGTTATTGATATGCGTGACTACGAGGTCCGTTCCCTCCAGGGAAGCTTCGTTGACCGTATAACCGTGGTTCTGCGATGTGATGTAGCAGCGGCCGGTTTGCAGATCCTTGACCGGATGGTTCCCCCCGCGATGACCGAATTTCAGCTTCTCCGTATCGGCTCCGCAAGCCAAGGAGAGTAGCTGGTGCCCGAGGCAGATGCCGAAAATCGGATATTCGCCCAGCAGTTCGGAGATCATCTTCGCGGCATAAGGAACGTCTTTCGGGTCCCCGGGGCCGTTGGACAGTTGAATGCCGTCCGGGTGGAGGCGGCGGATCTCGTCGGCGGTCGTATCATGCGGCACGATCACCACGTCGCAGTCCCGCTTGTTCAATTCGCGGAGAATCCCGCTTTTCGCGCCAAAGTCGACGAGGACGACGCGCTCCTTCGAGCCCGGGCTGCTGTAAATATGCCGGGTTGAAGTCCGGGCCACCTGATTCCGCAGCTCGTCGATGCTGGTAGACTCCATCAGCGAGAGGAGCTCGGACACCGAACGGTCGGTGGTGGTGATCACGCCCTTCATCGTTCCGTGCTGACGGATAATCCGGGTCAACATCCGGGTATCGATTCCCGTGATTCCGGGGATACCGTATTCCTTCAACAGGTCGCCCAGGTTGTACTGCGCCCGCCAGTTGCTTGGCGTCGGCTCATACCGGCGGACGACGAACCCGTGGATCGACGGGGCGATCGACTCGAAATCATCCCGCGAAATGCCGTAGTTTCCGATCAGCGGGTAAGTCATCGTAACGATTTGTCCGCAGTAAGAAGGATCAGACAATACTTCCTGATAACCTGTAATTCCCGTATTAAAGACGACCTCGCCGGTTTTTTCGACTTCCGCGCCGAACGATGTTCCGGTAAACAGCGTGCCGTCTTCCAATAACAATCTTGCCTGCATCCTGCAGCACTCCTTTTTGTCTGTTTTATAAGTTCTATATACGTTAAATTATGATCTTCAAAAATTGGACAGCGTTGTGAAGGGACTAATGATTCGGTTCAATTAAAGGGATTTCCTCCCGTTAATTTGATGCCTATACGGCTGCAGAGGCGATTTAGCTGGAAAACCTCCCGTTAATCCGTCCCGAAATTGAGTGTATCGGCAATTGGGCCGTGAAATAGATGGAGTTCTTCCCGCTAAATCCGCTCCAGGGGCCACGAGCGGTACATTAACGGGAGGTTTTCCCGTTAATGTTTAAATGTCTACTCGCGATAAACCACGTTCCCGGCCACGACAGTCGCAACCGGCCAGCCTTTCAGCTTCCAACCTCCGAACGGGGTGTTGCGCCCTTTAGAGGCAAATTGTTCGGGATCGACTTCCTTCTCCTTCTCCAAGTCGACGACCGTCAAGTCGGCGGGAGCGCCGACAGCCAGCCGTCCCGTGTCCAGACCGAACACGCTGGCCGGATCTTCGGTCATGCGCTTCACCAGCATTTGCAGACTCCAGCGTCCTTCGGCGACGAACTTGGTATAGAGCAGCGGGAACGCCGTCTCGAAGCCGACGATGCCGAACGGAGCCAACTGCATGCCTTTGGCCTTCTCCTCCGCGCTATGCGGCGCGTGATCCGTTACCACAATATCGATCGTTCCGTCTTCCAGCGCTTCGATGCAAGCTTCCACATCGCGTCTCGAGCGGAGCGGCGGATTCATTTTCCAGTTCGCATCCAATCCCGGGATGTCTTCCTCGGCCAGAATCAAGTGATGCGGACAAACCTCCGCCGTAACGTTGATGCCAATTTGCTTGGCCTGGCGGATCAGCCGGATCGATTGTTCCGTGCTGACATGGCAGACATGGTAGTGTACCCCCGTGGCTTCCGCCAGAAGGATATCGCGGCCGACATGAATGGCTTCCGACTCGTTTGGAATCCCTTTCAGGCCGTGCCGTCTGGCGAATTCGCCTTCGGCTACCGGGGCCCCCTCCACCAGCGAATTATCCTCACAGTGCGCGATGACCGGCATGTTCAGCGAAGCGGCCAAATTCATGGCATCCTTCATCATTTGCGCGCTCTGTACCCCAACGCCGTCGTCGGTAAAACCGATCGCTCCGGCCGCTTTCAATGCGGCAAAATCCGTCAGTTCCCTTCCCAGTTCGCTCTTTGTGATCGCGGCGTAAGGGAGGACGCGTACCAATCCGGCTTCCTTTGCTTTTTCCAGCACGAGCGATACGGTCTCGGGATTATCCGTCACCGGCCGGGTGTTCGGCATACAGGCGATCGTCGTGAAGCCGCCTTTCGCGGCGGAACGAGACCCGGTTTCAATCGTTTCCTTATGTTCAAAGCCAGGCTCTCTAAGGTGAACGTGCATATCGATAAAGCCTGGAGTGACCAGTTTGCCGCCGGCATCCAGCACCTGCGCGCCGTCCGCCACGCTCCCAGATGAGTTCTCCGCCGACGGGCTGATTTGTACGATCACGCCGTTCTTCACCGTTATGTCCTTAAGCTCCAACTGCCCTTCATCATTCAGAACGCTTGCGTTTTTTATAATTAGCTGCATGGATGAATCCTCCGGTTTTCAGTGCGATTTATTGTGAAAGTGACTTGTCTTTTTTCTCTATTTCAATGCTCTTTCCATGACCGCCATGCGGATCGGCACCCCGTTCGCCATCTGCGTAAAAATCCGTGACTGCGGGTGTTCGACAACGGCGTCGTCGATCTCGACGTTCCGGTTGACCGGGGCGGGATGCATGATGATGACATGGGGGGCGAGCTTGGCGGCCCGCTCCTCCGTCAGCCCGTACTGCAGCCGGTACTGGTCCGGCGATTTCAGCAGCCCATCGGCATGGCGCTCCAATTGTACCCGCAGCATCATAACGACATCCGCGCAAAGCGCTTCATCCATCGGTACGTAGGGAGCGTAGCGGCCGAGCTCCGGAGCCTGCATACTTTCCGGGGCGCAAAGTTTGACTTCCGCTCCCATGGTTTGCAATGCCCACAGATTGGACCGGGCCACACGGCTGTGTTTAATGTCGCCGATAATCGATACTTTCAGCCCTTTCAGTTCTCCGAAATGCTTCTGCATCGTGTACAGATCGAGCAGCGCTTGGGTCGGGTGCTCATTATTGCCGTCGCCCGCATTGACGAGCGGCACCGAGACCCGGCTGGCCAGTTCGGCCAGCACGCCGACCGGCTTTAGCCGGATGACCCCGGCGTCGATGCCCATCGATTCCAGCGTGCGTACCGTATCGTAGATGGATTCGCCTTTCTCCACGCTGGATGCGGCGGCCGCAAAGTTCAGCACCTGCGCCCCGAGCCGCTTTTCGGCCATTTCAAAAGAAAACCGGGTCCGCGTACTATTTTCAAAAAACATGTTGGCCACAAACCGATCTTTTAGCACGGGAATAACTTTCTCGCTTCTGCCTTCCCAGTAAGCGGCGCGGTTCAGAATCGACCCGATTTCCGAAGCGCTGAGGTCCTTGAGTCCAAGCAAGCTGCGGTCCTTCAATGCCGGTTGCGCAATCATCATGCTTGCTCCCCCCGATGCTGAATGATCCTGACTTCATCCTGCCCATCCGTTTCCTTCAATGCTACCTCGATCTGCTCCGACTTGGAGGTAGGTACGTTTTTCCCGATAAAATCAGGGCGGATGGGCAGCTCCCGGTGCCCGCGATCCGCGAGTACCGCCAGTTGAATGCTCTGGGGTCTCCCGCAGTCCATCAGGGCGTCCATCGCTGCGCGAATGGTGCGTCCGGTGTACAGCACATCATCAAACAAAACGACCCTTTTGTCGTGAATGGTCAGGGACTCAGGCCTCATCTTGAGGATTTCCTCGCGCTGTGCTCCGATCTGGTCCGAGCGGTCATCGCGGTAAGGAGTTACATCCAGTTCCCCCCAAGGGACCTTGGCGCCTTCAATCTCTTCAATCTTGGCGGCAATCCGTTCAGCGAGGTGTACCCCTCGGGTGCGAATGCCTATCAGCACACAGCCTTCAATTCCTTTATTTTTTTCCAGAATCTCGTGGGCAATCCGCGTTAATGCCCGGCGGATCGCCGTTTCATCCATTATGATATGTGTCTCTGTGCTCATTGCGTCAGCCTCCTCAGGATTTCCCTTCAGATCATGGCCCCGTGACGAGAGAACAAAAAAGACTCCCTGCCGGTGATGATGGCAAGGAGTCTCCAAACTTCAGCGTATGCCGAAGAACGTTTACTCTCGGGATGCATCGTCATATTATTGCCGCAGCAATAAACGATGGATCTTCACGTTACCTTGCCAGTCTCACGGGACTGATTTAAAGGTGCTATTCATGTCGGTCATATTGCAGTGCCTCACGGGGCACTTTGGTTCAATATGTCCGTTTGTCTTCATGAATTATGACAGAAAGACATCCCTCTGTCAACACCTCACCATCGCAGGCGAAAAGATTCTGCTGCGTTTCCTTTAGAATCAGCAGCCCGGCTAAAAAGGATCCATTTCCAGCACAGCTCATTTGTTATTTATAATTATACATTAATGCTGCATATTTATCCACACTAAATGTAAAACCGGCTACATGAACCCTTTACTTTCTTGATTAAAACAGGACTCTACAAGTATGATGAATGAAATCCGATATAACAGGGTAAGAAAAACGTGTGATCATATTGATGAGGAGGAAGGTATGCGCAATATTTGGCACATTTACAAAACGGACTGGCTTCACATTCTTAAGGTGCCAACGGGCATATTTCTGATTGCGGCCATTATTCTGCTCCCCGGAGTTTACGACTGGGTTAACATTAAATCGGTATGGGACCCCTACAGCAATACCCAGGGAATCAAAATTGCGGTCACTTCCGAGGACCAGGGGACAACCGTAATTGGCAAAACGATCAATATCGGAGACGAGCTGATCTCCAGTCTGAAGCAGAACCATAAACTGGGATGGGTCTTCGTGGATCGGGCAGAGGCCGCACGGGGCGTGCAGACGGGTAAATATTACGCCAGTCTGCTGATTCCGGACGATTTTTCTTCTAAAATAACAAGCATCGTGGACGGCAAGCTCGAGCGCCCACAGGTGGTATATACGGTCAATCAAAAAGTGAATGCCATCGCGCCCAAAATTACGGGCTCGGGGGTATCCGCAGTTACGACCCAAATCAACGAAAACTTCACGGAGGCGGTCAGCGAAGCCGTTCTGACCAAGCTCAAGGAAGCCGGGGTCGAAATCAACGCACAGCTTCCGACGCTGCGCAAAATGGAAACCGGGATTTTCACCTTGGAAAAAAACCTTCCCCAAATTCAAAGTCTGGGTCAAAAAATCATTGAAGTGGATCAGGCGATGCCCGGCATCGTTCAGGAAGCGCAAAAAATCGTGGAGATTGAGCAAAGACTGCCCGAAATCAACGAAGCCGCGCAAAACATCCTTAAAGTGCAGCAGCACTGGCCACAGATTGAATCCGCCGCTTCGGAGGTGTTGAAGGTCCAGGAACGCATCCCTGAGCTTCAAAAGGCGGCCAAGTTTATTCAGGACGTGGACCAGCATTTTGGCAAGGTAGCGGAAGTGATCCAGGCTGCTCTGGATCAATCGGATAAAGCGCTGAACATAGTTTCCGCAGCCGAACAGAATCTGGATAATGTGTCCCGGATCGCGGAAGAAGGGAAAGAACTGACGGAAGGGGTTACCCGCTTCATTGCTTCCAGCGAGGAGGCATTCAATCAAATCGGCCCGTCGATCAGGCAAAATCTGCTGCTCGTACAGCAGATTACCGATGCCGCCGGGGATGTGTTGGAACGATTACATAATACCGACTTGAGCAAGCTGCCTACCCCTGATGAACTGGACCGGATTGCTTCCCGTCTGGGAATCGCGGTGCGAATCGTGGACAGTACGGCGGAGCTGCTTGGCAAAATCAACGATTTCCTGCCTTCTCACCCGCTGGGAAACAAGATTTCCAAGCTGAACGACCTGTCGGATAAGCTGCAACTGCAAATCCGTCTGGTTGGAATCGTCAGCGATGCCATGCGCAGCAATGCCACTCCACCCGAAGACGTGATCGCCCGGCTGCATGGACTGTCCCGAGAAATCAGCAGCGGAATCAGCAATGTGCTGAGCACTTATGATAGCGTGATTGCCCCTGCGCTTGCCGAAGGTGCCAATCACTTAAAATCGATGCTTTCCGTTTCTTCTTCGGCTCTCCAAGCCGCCCAAGATGCCATACCGGATGTTGCTGACATTCTCGCATCGGCCAAAAACGGCATTATGCTCGGTCGGGGCGAATTGACGAAGCTGCAAGGCGATC
Organism: Paenibacillus sanfengchensis; assembly: GCF_036864765.1. Taxonomy (NCBI): domain Bacteria; kingdom Bacillati; phylum Bacillota; class Bacilli; order Caryophanales; family Paenibacillaceae; genus Paenibacillus; species Paenibacillus sanfengchensis. The sequence continues at coordinate 188,658 of NZ_JBAGJC010000005.1, forward strand.
TGCCGCAAATTCAGGACAAAGTTCACGATCTCTCGCAGACCTTGCAGGACAAAAGCAGCGCCTTTATTCAGGCGCTGAATACGGTGGCGCCGTTGATCCGCAATGATCTGCCCAAGGTCAAGGAAAAACTGGATGCAGTTTCTAATTTCGTTAGGAACGATCTGCCCCACGCGGAACAACAGATTGGCAAAGCCTCCGATTTTGTGCAAAATCAGCTTCCCGAGGTACAAAAAGGGGTAAAACGCGTGGCCGACCTGGTGCGCAGCGATCTGCCCGAATTGGAGAATGCCATCCGGAAGGCAGCGGCCAAACTGCGGGAAGTGGAAAATGACAACCATTTTGCGGAGCTTGCACGGCTGCTGCGGGGCGACATTGAGGCCGAGAGCGCTTTTCTTGCCAGTCCGGTACAAATCAAAGAAAACCAGCTGTATCCTATTCCAAATTACGGCTCGGCCATGTCACCGTTTTACGGTGTATTGTCCCTGTGGGTTGGCTCTACCCTGCTCATCTCCCTGCTTCGTGCCGAAGCCGAAAATCCGAATGGGAGTTTCCGCGCATACCAGTTGTATCTTGGTCGGCTCGGTACCTTCCTGACGATTGGATTGCTGCAGGCCGTCTGCGTTACGCTCGGGGATATCTGGATCCTTGGAACGTACGTCGCGGACAAAATATGGTTTGTACTGTTCGCCATGCTGGTGAGTGCTGTGTTCGTCACGATCACGTACACCCTGCTCTCCGTGTTTGGCAATATCGGCAAAGGCATCGCCATTATTTTCATGGTGTTCCAGTTTTCCAGCTCGGGAGGAACGTTCCCGATCAGCATGACTCCGCCTTTCTTTCAGGCACTGAATCCGTTCATGCCATTTACGTACGCCATCAGTCTGCTGCGCGAATCAGTTGGGGGCATTTTATGGGAAACCGCGCTCAAGGATGTGCTGTGTCTCTGCATCTTCATCGCGCTCAGTTTGATTATTGCCCTGGCGCTCAAACGCCCGCTCAGCAGCCTGACCAAACGTTCCGCCGAAAATGCCAAGAAAACCAAAATTATCGCTTGACCAGAACGCTCGATAGATGAAAAGCCATAAATCCGTTTGAAACGGGTTTATGGCTTTTGCTTTCCAGCCTTGACCTGATCCGGCTTACCGTACGGTATGCAGCTGCGCATACGATTCCTTGATCGTTGTCAATGTCTCCATATGACGATAGATATTGTTCCCGGCCATCACCAGCACGCTTAAGGCGAGCAGGCCTATCAGCACTTTTTTGCCCAGCCCCGGACGAAGTCGAATCACGAACCCGCCAGCCAGCAGGAAAAACGCAAACAGGTAATGCCCCGCGTACAGGTACATGTCGTATTGGAATACCGCCAGGCCAAAGCCTACGATGATATGCAGCAAAAACGCAAACAAAATGTACGGAGCCAGCGTCCATGTTTCCCGCTCCCGAATCCCGGCAATGAAACCGGCAAGCGCCAGCAGCAAAATGAAAATCCCCGTGATCTGGGCATAAAGCGGATTGGGAACCGACAGATCGGTGACAATGGCCACTATGCCCGGGTCCAGCATATGGACCTTGGGAGAAAGCATCGGGTTGATGGTCAGCAGAGTCAATGCCTTCCAATGCGCGGCAAACTGGAATGGCGCGGCATAACTTGTTCCTCCATTCTGAATGCCGAGCAGCCAATTGCTGACCCAACTGCGTCCGCCAAAGGCAAAATATTGGATCACGGTCAATACGGCGACCATGCCAACGGCCATTGCCATAATGCCCAAGTATTTTTTCCAGCCATTTCGGCTGCGCCACGCGCGCATGTTAAAGAACAACCCGGCTGCGAACGGCGCGATGTTGGTGGAGGTTAAGCCGAAATTGACGGCGGCCAGCGCGGCATTGGGCATATAGCGCACTTCTTCCCGTTCACGAGCATACTGCATATACAAGATCGAGAACAAAATGACGAACTGCACATACGGATAGGAGTCCGGGATCAATGCCGTAAACATCAGGTACGAGCTAAAGCCGAACAGCAGCGTCACCAGAAGCGAAACGATCCGCCCCCTAGCCTTTCGGCTGAGGAACAGGAAAACGAGCATCACCGACCCTGCATTCACGAAGGACTGTAATAGGAGGAAAAACCAGTTGCCTCCCAGCAGCTTCGCCCCCGCCCCTAGCGCTACCGCCAGGTAAGAGATCAGCGGGTGAATGATGGATGAGCTGTTCACGCCATAGTACATCGAAGGGTCAAAATTGAACAAGTTCAACGGAAATTCCTTCGTGTTAAACGGACTGTGGCCCCCGACAACAGCTGCGTTCCCGGCAATATACGTCACATAGGAAGCATTCATCAGGGCGTAGAATACGGCGAACCCGGCAAACAACAAGAGCGCGGTTCTATTGTTTTTGCGATCGGCAAATATGTAATCCAAAAAATTCATCGTTTCACATCCTGTTTTTTCATCTTTTCTCTAAATAAGTTGAACTATTGACTTACGTGTAAGACAGCCGTGTGAAATGTTCTTCTGAAGGTGGAAATCCGGTCACAAAGGCGAACGTTTAATCCTCAATTTATTTAAAACACCAAAAAACACAAACCACCCATTATGAAGGCGACGCCAAGCCAGCGCAACGGTCCTACCGTTTCCTTGAACGCCCACTTCGCAATCAGGAGCGTCCACACATAGGTTAAGGCATTGGCAGGAAGGACGACGGTCAGCGGCAGAAATTTCAGCAGCACGATGTTGAGCAGCGCACCCATCCCATAGAAGCCTAGCCCGAGCAGGACATGCAGCCGTTTGAGGCTTCCCGAGTAGGCTTTTAGCCCCGCCCCGCCCAGTGCTCCGCAGAGCGTCATTACAATGAGCACCGCGATCATCCAGCTATCGATCCACACTGGTCAACGTCACCCCGATTCCAAGAAGCAGGACGGCGGCCAGCTTCTGCAGTGTAATCTCTTCGCCCAGCAAGAAATACCCATAAACAAGCGCAAACACGTAACTTGCACACATTAACGGATATGCGACAGACAGCTTTTCCAGCGCAAAAGCCTTGATCATCAGAACCGCTCCCAGACCGTAACACAAAAAACCTGCCCCCAGGTAGATCCAGTTCTCCAGCCCCCATTTCCAGAACAACTGCCCCGTTGCCGTCAGGAAGGCGGAAAGCAGCATCAACAGCTTGCCCGTATGGCGCCCCTTCCCGCTTATTTCCCCCATGACAGCTCCTCCATCCCCGGAACGCGTCTGTTGATAAAGTATCGCTTGGCGACCAGCTTCATAACAGGCAGATCGGAGAGGGAATCCGAATAGGCACAGGATTGATCATAATCAATGACCATGTCCTGTTCCTGCAGATAAGCCTGAATGCGGCGCACCTTTTCCTCCCCCTTACAGTTCATTCCTTCAATTCTGCACGTATATCCGTTGGCCTGGCGGACAAGCTGCGTGCCAATGACATGATCCACCCAGGGCAGCGTTTGGAAATATTTCATGTAGGCATAAGGTGACGCCGTTACCAGCAGCACATGATAACCCTCCTGCTTGCGCTGCTGCATCTCCGAGCCGGCCTCGCCGAACATCGCCGTTCGCAAGCGGCTGTCAAAGAAATGCTCCAGGTCCTCCTCGGACATGCGTTCGATGCCTTTGAAATAAGAGCGCTTGACTTGTTCCACGCTCATAAGCCCCGCCTTGAACAAAACCGTATGAACCGCAATAACGGGCAGCCGCCACGTCAATCCGGGATAGCGGCGAATCGCGTAATGGACAAACTGGAACATCGAGTCGCTGCGTATAATCGTTTTATCAATATCAAAGATGGCTACTTTCGTACTTTTCAACCTTGGTCCTCCTTGCTCCGGCCGCGGGGATCATTCAAACACGGCCAAAATAAAAATGACGCTAATAACGTACAGGATGACGGTAATCAGGATGGGCTTGTCCTCAAATAGAACCCGGTCCGGCGAACCCCCCTGATTTTTCATGTGAATGAGATACAAGTAACGGAACATCCCATAGATGACGAATGGAATTGTCCACATCAGGTGAATGGTGCGATCGGACGTAAAGGTAAACAGCGAATAACTGATAATGGTCGCCGTCGTGACGATCGTGTTGAATTGATCCAGCAGCGTGACGGAATAATGATCGAGCACCTTGCGATGAGATCCCGTATTGCCCTCAAGCAGGGTAAGCTCATGGCGGCGCTTGCCGATAGCAAGAAACAGGGACAGCAGCATGGCGCAAATCAGGAACCATGGGGTGAAAGGCACATGAATCAGCAACCCACCTGCGATCGCGCGCAGCACAAACCCGGCGGCAATGGCCATGACGTCGAGAATGACCAGATGCTTGAGCACGAACGAATACAATACGTTCAGCACGAAATAGAAGATGCACAATACACCGAATAGCGGATTCAGGAAAAAGGCCGTGAGCACGGACAGCAGAAGCAGTACGATGCCAAACAGCAGCGCATGTGCCGGATTTACCTGTCCCGAGGCGATCGGGCGATTTTTTTTCACGGGATGCTGCCGATCCCTCTCCCGGTCCACATAATCATTCAAAATATAAACGCAGCCCGCAACCAGACTGAACAAAATAAATCCAGCAACGGTCGATATCATCGTTTCCGTGCGAATTTCCTCAAAGGAAAACAGCAGCGCGGCAAACAGCAGCAAATTTTTCGTCCATTGCTTCGGACGCAGCAGCCGCAGCAAACCGGCGGCGACACTGCCGGTTTCGGCAGACCCCGAGGATGAAGAGTTGGTACGTGAGAATAGCAATTCCAATAAACTCCTTTCAAAAAACGTTTCGACTTTATCATAACAAGTTGGACTACTCTTTTTCCATACCTGGCTTTACTGCACCATACAAATAACGTAAAAAGTTAATCATAGGTTGCTTGGCACTTTTTGTAAAGTGCAAATTTTGGAATCCGAATCCGGCGAACGCCAAAAAAGAGACCGTTTCCGGTCTCTTATAGGTTTGAAGCTATATACAAATCATTAAAATTCAAATGGCACATCACTCAGGCGCCGTTGGATTTCTGCGATCACCCGCTTTTCCTCTTCTTCGCCCCCGGCGATAAAGGTTACGGAGAAACGAACAAAGCTGCCCGCGTCATCCCAAGGCACCGTAGAGATCAGTTTCTCACGGATCAGGTACTGCGAGAAATCTTCGGCCGTGGCGAAGGAAGGTCCGCCTTTAACACCCTTTGGCGCCTTTACGTAAAGAAAGAAAGACCCCTGCGGCTTTTTGGCCTTGAAACCCAGCTCATTCAATGCACCGACGAGCATATCGTGACGGCGGGAATACTTTTCCGCGATCTTTTCGGTAATCTCCGGATGGGCCAGACCATAGGCGGCCGCCTTTTGGATCGCGATAAACTGTCCGGAGTCGTTATTGTCCTTCACATCGCTAAACGCTTTGACAATGAGCGGATTGCCGGCTACAAACCCGATTCTCCAGCCCGTCATATTGTACGATTTGGACAGGGAATGCAGCTCCACTCCGACATCCTTCGCCCCGGGGACGGACAGAAAGCTCAGCGGCTTCAAACCGTCATAGGTTAAAGCGGCATAAGGAGCATCGTGGACTACGATCACCTCATATTTTCGGGCCCATTCCACCACTTCCGCAAAGAATTCCGCCGTTGCGCTGGCTCCTGTCGGATTATTCGGATAATTCAAATAAAGTAGCTTCGCTTTCCGCGCCACCTCTTCCGGGATCGAAGCCAAATCCGGCAGGAAATGGTTCTCTTCCGTCAGCGAAACGGTATATACTTCCCCGCCCAAATATTTCGTGTGCGTCCCAAGGATCGGGTACCCCGGTACCGTCATAATCGTGATGTCACCGGGATTGATGAAGCAGGATGGTAGCATGGCCAACGCCGGTTTTGACCCGATCGAATGCACGATTTCCGTAGCGGGATCGATGCCTTCCACGCCGAACACGGCCTTGAGATACGCCGCCGCCGCTTCCTTGAATTCGGAAATCCCGTTATCCGCATAACCACGGTTTTCCGGTTTTGCCGCTTCCTCGGCCAGCTTGGCCACGATGCCGCTATCCGCCATTTCGTCCGGCTCGCCGACGCCCATATCGATCAGCTCGACGTCGGGGAAATCTTTCTTGGCCGCCGCTTTAGCCCGTTTGATTTTTTCGAATTTATAAATAGCGGTGTCTTTGCCGTAGTTGGCACCGCCGATCCGGTTTGCAAATTGCTGCTGGATGTATGTGCTCTGATAAGTTTCGACGCTCATGAAAAGTCCATCTCCTTCTCGAAATCTCCTTTTAAATATGCGGGATTTGTGCTTGTTAGAGAATGGATTAATCACCAGATCGTTTGTACTTTTCAACCTAGCTACGAGAATGAAGTCAGTTTTTCTGACATTAAAAAAAACACCTGCCGCTCCACCCCTGAGGGTGAAGACAAGCAGATGCTTTATACTCTATCTATTGCGCAGCGAATGAAGAAGATCCTCCATATCTTGCGGGATCGGAGCCTGGAACTCCAGGTATTCCCCGGTCGTCGGATGCACGAATCCGAGGACCGCGGCATGCAGGGCTTGGCCGGCCATTTTAATTCCCTTGCTGCGTCCGTATAACGGATCACCGACAAGCGGGTGTCCGATAAATTTCATATGGACCCGGATTTGGTGGGTGCGACCCGTTTCGAGCTTCAACTCCAACAGCGTGTAGTCGCCAAAACGTTCCGTGACCTGGAAATGCGTGACAGCGGGTTTGCTGTTGCGCTCGATCACTGTATACATTTTGCGGTCATGCGGGTCGCGTCCGATCGGCGCGTCCACGGTTCCTTGATCATGCGCGACGTTTCCGTGCACCAGAGCATAATATTTACGGGTCACCGAATGCTCCTTCAACTGGGCGGCCAGAGATGCGTGCGCCTTGTCATTTTTGGCGGCCATCAAGAGGCCCGAGGTATCTTTATCGATCCGGTGTACAATTCCCGGCCGCAATTCACCGTTGATCCCGGAAAGGTCTCTGCAATGGTACATCAACGCGTTGACCAGCGTTCCCGTGGCATGGCCCGGCGCCGGATGGACGACCATCCCCCGCTTCTTATTGACCACAATGACATCGCTATCCTCGTAGTATACCTCTAAAGGAATATCCTCCGGAGCAATTTCGGTTGTTTCCGCTTCCGGAATCTGAAGCACAATGAGATCACCCGCTGCGATTTTATAATTCGCCTTAACCGGCGAACCGTTTACGGTAATATCTCCATTTTCGATCCACAACTGAATCTGGCTGCGCGAAGTATCCTCGCCCATCTGGGATTTCACATATTTGTCAAGCCGGTCTTTGGCGGACTCGTCATCCGCTGTCCATTCCAATACACCTTCATCCATATCAAACTGCGATATTTCTTCCGTCATACTTGTTTCTGCTCCTCCTGTTTGCTCTCGGCCTACTTACGTTTTTCCCGGCGCATTTCCAGGATGGAATCCAGCACGATCAAGGCCACTCCGATCACGATACAGGAGTCCGCCACATTGAAAATCGGAAATGTGTATGTGCCGAAGTTAAATTGCAGGAAATCGACAACCTCTCCGGCAACCGCCCGGTCCAGAAAATTGCCGACGGCTCCGCCCAAAACGAGCGAGAGCGCGGTAGGCAGCAACTTGTTGCCCGAGGATTTCACCTTATTCAAATACCAAATAATCCCCGCCACCACGATAACGGTGATCGTGACGAAGAACCACCGCTTTCCTTCCAAAATGCCAAAGGCGGCTCCGGTATTCCGATGGGATGTAATCAGAAAAAAATTGCCGATCACCGGAATTTGATCCCCGATGGTCAGGTTGACGGCAATTAAATATTTCGTTCCTTGGTCGATTAAAAACAGAATAAAAGCAAGCAAAAAATAGATCACGCGGAAAGTCACCTCGTTTTTTCGTTGGCTGCCGGCTGAAGTTCCAGGGCAGAATTAACCACATTCAGGACTTGTATATTGTAGCACAGCCGCAATTCCCCCGTCCATGAGCGATAGGATTTTCCTTAGGTAAAACGTCATGGTTCTGCACAAAATACCTGTACGTTCTTATTTCCCTACATTGTTTTACGGAACTACGGAAAGGAGATCAGGCCATGTCTCATTTGACACCCCAGCAGTTGGCTGAACTAAAAGCGGATCTGGAGGCCGCCCGGGAGGATGCTTATCACCTGCTGGTGGACAAGGATCATTATAGTCTTCGCGGCTCACTGCGGGACAATACCAGTGAATTGTCCCCGATCGACAACCATCCCGCCGATGTCGGAACGGAAATGTTTGAACGCGGTAAAGATTTGGCGCTTAACGAGCATAATGAACTGTTGCTTTACCGGATTGAAGATGCCTTGAACCGAATGGCCGAGGGGCGGTATGGCTACTGCCAAACCTGCGGCGAACCGATCAGCTTCGAACGGCTAAAGGCGTTGCCCGAAACGGCCTATTGCCAAAAAGACAGCCCCCAGTCTTTCGTTTCCGCCTCCAGACCGGTGGAAGAGGTGTTCCTCAACCCGCCGTTCGGCCGGACCAGCCTGGATGAACGCGACGATCAGAACGGCTTTGATGGGGAGGACGCCTGGCAGATTGTCGAGAGTTTCGGTACCTCCAATTCTCCCGCACTGGCCGAAGACAATGAAATCGACGACTACAATGATATGGAGATCGAGGCCTCCGAGGAACTGGAAGGATTTGTCGAGCCATACGAATCGTTTGTCGCTACGGACATTTACGGCGAAAACGCCGTCTTCTACCGCAACGGCGTGTACCGCAAGCATATGCAAGCAACGAAACATCTGGAGAGCGAGGACTCGCTCGGGACCGGGTCTAATAGGTATTGAGTTCCAACTGCCTTTGCACGATCCGAACGATATCGGCGATGTAATCGCCGATGATCGGCAGGTTGAGCGCCCCCAGCACTTGCAGGACGTAGATGATTGTGGCGGCAAAAAAAGTAAACCCGATCGCAATCCCGACCCCGCGTGCCGTTCCGGATAGCAGATTCAGCAGGAGAAGGCGCCATGGCCGATTGAGCAGCGCGGTGTATTCGGCAATTCTGGATTTTTCGAGTTGCCTCGTCCACTCTAGCGTTAGCCGGTACATGGCGCCGATCTGTTCTTCGGCGGTCTGTCCGGGAACGGTCCCGCTATTCTCCAATTTATCGGCCGGCTGCGGCCGCTCCTCGTTCTTTGCCTTGCGACGCTTCATGCGGCACCTCCGGGCAAAATGAAACGAGCCAAGACGGGCTCCTTCCCTAAAGTTAGGAAGCATGCCCACCCAAGCTCGTTTCTCTTGGTTATTTCTAGTATGGCCGCCTGGTGGCGGCGTCATACTATTTAAAGAACCGGTCCTTAATCTTTAATAAGAACCCCGATCTGTTTGCTTCCCAGGTCGATGGTTTCTCCCCGTCCGTTCAAGCTTTCAAAAGCCACATCCGTAATCAGGACATTATCCCTCAGCACGTTTTCGAAAGCCTGGATGGCCGCTTTCAGCTCCTCATCCACTTCAAGCGTCAAATGCACTCTTTTTTCAATCGGCAAGTCCAGTTTTTTACGAGTATCCTGAACGGCGCGGACCACTTCGCGAACCCAACCTTCTTGAGCAAGCTCCGGTGTGATATCGGTGTTCAGTGCCACGGTAAGTCCGTAACCCGAGGCGGACGCAAAACCGGCTTTCGCCTGTTTCTCGACAAGTAGTTCATCCACGCTCACATGAAGTTCTTCGCCTTCAGGGGAAGTCACGTTCACCCCGCCGTTCTCCACGATCTTACGGGTTTCACCCGCCGGCAGCCCTTTAAGGAAGCCCTGCAGAAAACCGACGTTCTTCCCGTATTTCTTCCCGGCAACCTTGAGGTTCAGCTTCAGCGTAAAGTCGACAAACCCGCTGTCGCTCGACTCGATTTCAATCGCCTTCACGTTGATTTCGTCCTTGATGATTTCCTCGTATTCGGAAACCGCGAATTCCCGGTCCATCGACACGATCAGACTCGACAGCGGCTGGCGCGTTTTGATGCCCGTTTCGTTGCGTACGTTGCGGGCCAGTTCGACGATTTGCCGCGCGCTTTCCATGTCCGCCTCCAGAGCCTTGTCGATCAAAGCTTCGTCCGCCTGCGGATAATCCGCCAAATGCACGCTTTCTCCTCCGCCCAGATTCGTAAAGATATCCTCGGACAGCATCGGCGTGAACGGAGCCATCAGTTTGGCCAGCGTCAACAGCACATGCACCAGGGTTTGATAGGCGGAAATTTTATCCTCGCCAAGGCCGCTGCCCCAGAAACGGTCGCGCGAACGGCGGATATACCAGTTGCTGAGTTCGTCGATAAAGCCTTCGATCGCTCTCGAGGTGTTAACAAAGTCGTTGACCGCCAGCCCTTTATCAACCGATCCGATCAAGCTGTTAAGCCGGGACAAAATCCAGCGGTCCAGCTTGTTCTCGGATAGGCGGAACGCATGCTCTTCCGGTTTATAACCGTCAATGCTCGCATACAGAGTCAGGAACGCGTGCGTGTTGACCAAGGTATCGATCACCTTGGACTTCGCTTCCGCTACGATCCCCTTGGAGAAGCGTTTGCTGTTCCAAGGAGCGCTGTCGGAAAGCAGAGCCCAGCGGAACGCGTCGGTGCCGAATTCGTTGATGATGTCCCAAGGGTCGATGACGTTGCCTTTGGATTTGGACATTTTTTGCCCGTTCTCGTCCAATACATGCCCTGTGGCGATGACCGCTTTGTAAGGGGCTTTGCCCGTAAACAGCGTCGAAACGGCCAGCAGACTGTAGAACCAGCCGCGGGTCTGGTCGATCCCCTCGCAGATCATATCCGCCGGGAACTGCTCTTCAAACGTTTTTTCGTTCTCGAACGGGTAATGGTGCTGCGCGAACGGCATCGAGCCGCTGTCGAACCAAACGTCGATCACTTCGCTCGTCCGCTCCATGACACCGCCCTCGCAGTGCGGGCAGCTCACGCGGACTTCATCCACATAAGGTTTGTGCAGCTCCAACTCTTCGCTGACTTCGCCGACCGCTTTGGCCCGCAGTTCGGCAATGCTGTGCGGCGCGAACTGACCGCCGCAGTCCTTGCACACCCATACGTTCAGCGGTGTGCCCCAATAGCGGTTCCGGCTGATATTCCAGTCCACCAGTTCCTCCAGGAACTTGCCGAAACGCCCTTCACGAACGTGTCCAGGGTACCAGGTCACCGAATTGTTATTGGCGATCAGTTGGTCTTTCACCGCCGTCGTCGCGATAAACCAGCTGTCCATCGCGTAGTAGAGCAGCGGCGACTTACAGCGCCAGCAGAACGGGTAACTGTGCTCGTATTTCTCTTTGCTGTACAGCAGCCCTTTTTCCGAGAGGGCTTTTACGATATCCAGATCGCAATCCTTAACGAAACGGCCGGCAAAATCGGTCACCGTCTCCGTATAACGGCCTTGCCCATTCACGACGCTGACAAAGCTGATGCCGTTCTCCTTGCAAGTGCGGTAATCGTCTTCCCCGTGAGCCGGTGCCATATGCACGATCCCGGTCCCGCTCGCATCGGTGACGAACGAAGCGCCGACGATGACGTTCACTTTTTCCGCCTGGATATAGCTAAACGGGGAGGCATAGGTTTTTCCGACCAACTCGGAACCTTTCAGGGTCGATTCGACGCTGTAGTCGCCCTTCATCACCTTTTCCACCAGGTTCTTGGCGACGATATAGACACCGTCCTCCTGCTTCACTCTGGCGTATTCCATCTCGGGATTTACCGCCAGCGCCACGTGGGCCGGCAGCGTCCAAGGCGTGGTCGTCCAGGCCAGTACATACTCTCCCGTCCCATCCAGCTTGAATTTGGCGGTCGCACTTAAATCCTTGACATCTTCGTATCCTTGGGCCACCTCGTGCGAACTGAGCGAAGTCTGACAACACGGGCAGTACGGGCTGACCCGGTGGCCTTTGTACAGCAGTCCCTTGTCATGAATCGTAGCCAGAATGTTCCACACGCTCTCGATATACTTATTATCCAGCGTAATGTATGGATCGTCGAGATCCGTCCAGTAGGCGATCGCCTCGGTAAATTCCCGCCACTGCTTCTCGTAGCCAAAAACGCTCGCTTTGCATTTTTTAACGAACGCCTCGATCCCGTAATTCTCGATCTCCTGCTTCCCGGAGATGCCCAGCTCCTTCTCCACGCCGAGTTCCACCGGCAGTCCGTGGGTATCCCACCCGGCTTTCCGGACGACGCGATAACCTTTCATCGTCTGATAGCGGCCGACGAAGTCCTTGATCACCCGGCCGAGCACATGCCCGATATGCGGCATACCGTTGGCCGTCGGAGGGCCTTCAAAAAATACGTAGTTCGGCCGCCCTTCCCGGTTTTCAATACTGCGCTTGAACGTATTCTCACTGCTCCATTTGTTCAGAATCCGCAGATCCCGTGTCCGTGCTTGCTCTTTGACGTCGACTTTTTTCATGTCTTTCTTCGACTTCCTTTCTCTTCAAATCATAAAGTGAAACAAAAAAAGCCTCGCCCCAAAAGGGACGAGACTTACGCTCGCGTTACCACCCTTGTTTCACACGCCAAGACCCGATTTAATCCCGTTACGCGTGACACTTTGATCCCATACGCTTCATATGGGGCCGGTGTAACGGTCGGCGGCCGGCATAGCTTACGCTTTCCACTCGGGAAATTCAGCCAGGCTTCTCCGGGAGGATCTTCCGTCAGCGTCTTGGACATTGGCTTTCAGCGAAGGTGCCAACTCTCTGGGGAACAAAATCGCCGCGTACTGCTTCCCATCATTGAATCATATGTGGGACCGGCATCAGCCAGTCATGTATGATAATATTTATAACGTATGATCGCGGGTCATGTCAACCCGGACTAGGCTTAATAAATTTCTTTGACCTCTCGGCTCTGCTCTTGCTCGAAGGAGCGATCCCGGGTGCTGTCCAGCGATTCCCAGCCTTCCTGGCTGAGCAAATCCAGCTGTGCCTCCACCAGTGTGCGGAACCGTGCTCTGTAAATCGAGGCCTGCTTCTTCAGTTCCTCGACCTCCATGGCGATTCTACGCGATTTGGCCAGCGATTCGTTGACGATCCGGTCCGCGTTCTTCTCGGCTTCCTTCACGATCAACTGCGCTTCCTTCTTCGCGTTATTCTTCACTTCGTCAGCCGCTTCCTGAGCCACGATAATCGTCTTGCTGAGCGTTTCCTCGATATTGGCGAAATGATCCAATTTCTCCTGGAGCGCAAGCAGTTGATTATGAAGTTCTTTATTCTCCCGGATCACGATCTCGTAATCCTTGATGACCTGATCAAGGAATTCATTGACTTCATCTTCATCATAGCCGCGTAAGCGTCTAGAAAACTCCTTGTTATGTATATCCAGCGGGGTTAATGGCATGATCCGCACCTCCTAATGTATTCGAACCTTCCCTTGCGGGAAGCTGCTTCTCAATCGTAGGTAGTTAAATTCGACAGGAATTGCCGATCTCCTGCAAAGTCTTCACACAAATTTACCGACTTTGACACGGTGCCTCCCACTTTTTGTCACGCCCCCGCACTCCAATACCTTGAAGCGGCCAAAGCCTTGCAGAGCTACGACATCGCCTTCTTTCAACAGTTTGGAAGGATCTTCTTCCGTTCTCCAGTTTACCCGGCAACGCCCCGCCTTAATCGGCACCAGAATTTTGCTGCGGCTTAGCCGATAAACGTCGCTGACGATGCCGTCCAAACGTAAAGAAGCCACCGTGAGATCCAGCGGCTCCAGCTCAGGCTCGCTCGTCTTCAGGGCGTCCAGCTCCAAAATATCGGTCATAACGCTAACCCGGTGCACCTGATGCAAATTCAGGCTCAAAAAGGGGACGATTTCCTCCGCGACGATCACATGGCATCCGTCTTCGCGCACATGGATATCACCGACTTTATCCCGTTTGAGCCCGAGCCCCAGAATCGCCCCCAGGTAATCCCCGTGCTGTAAGGAAGACAGCTTCTGATCATTGGAAGAGATGCCGAGCACCTTCATCCCCATATCTTCGCTTTCCAGGTCCCGGTAGTCCGGCCCGACCAGCGCGCGTCTTCGCTCCGCTCCTTCATAACCGCCGTCCAATCTTATTCCGGCATCCGGATGGCGGTTCACGAGCGTCTGCAAAATATAACTTTGCCGCGGATCCAGGAAGTCGCTCAGCTTGACTTCATGATAATCCCCGGCATGGACGACCCACTCCCACGCCCGGTCGACAAACGGGCGTTCCTCCGGCTTGAAATGTTCGTAGATGTCTGTTCGCATAGCTTACGTCACCCGGCAAAGATATAATTCAGCACACTGATCAAACCGAAGGCCGCCAGCCTGAGCACGAATAAAGCGATGATGGGCGAAAAGTCGATCATCCCCATTAATGGGGGGATAAACCGCCGGAACGGAGCCAGATACGGCTCAACCAGTTTCCCCAGAAGCTCGCCAATGAAGCTCTCCCGGATGTTAGGCACCCAAGACATCAAAATATAAACGAGCACCATATAAAAATAAATTTGGTACAGAAGCAGTACTATACTCTCAATCGTATGGCTCGCCAAGCTGCCTTCACCTCATTTTGTTGTAATCGAAATCCTCGGTCAGGATCTCGGTAATCGACCCCTGGATTTCCACCGTGTCCGGTGTGCAGAGGAAGATGTTTCCGCCGATCTTGGAAATACTGCCGCTAAGGGCATAAATCGTCCCGCTCAGAAAATCGATAATTCGCATCGCCTGGTCGTTGCGGACCCGCTGCAAATTCACGACAACACTCCGGTGGGACCGCAGATGATCCGCGATTTCTTGCGCCTCATCATAAGAACGAGGTTCATATAGGATGACCTTGACGTTCTTCTGCGAATGAATACTTACCACATTGGTTCCCCTAGGATTCTTGCGGGGTTCGAAGCTCGGAGGTTCATATTCCGGCTCATCCTGCCCGCGCAGCGTTTCGCGTTCCACGACTTCTTCCTCTTCCTGCAGGCCCAAGAAGTTCATGAACCGATTCATAACTCCCATTATGTCTCCTCCCCTTTCCCGACTAAAAGAGTACCGAGGCGAACCCAGGTCGCCCCTTCTTCGACCGCCACTTCGAAATCACCCGACATCCCCATCGACAATTCCTTGATCGGCTCCTTCCAAGCTCCTTTGGCGTTCAATTGATCCCTCAACTCCCGCAAGCCCCGGAAAACAGGCCGGGTAAGCTCGGGGTCCTCCACCTCAGGCGCCATCGTCATCAAACCGACCACTTTCAGATGGCTTAACTCCCTGATCTCGCGAAGAAAATCTTCCGCCTCTTCCGGCTTGACTCCCTGTTTGGAAGCCTCGCCCGAGACATTGACCTGCAGGAATGTTTTGACTTCACTCCCCGCTGCCGCTGCCCGCTTGTCCAGCTCGAGTGCCAGAGACACCCGATCCAAAGAGTGGATATATTCAAATTTTCCGACAATCTCCTTGACCTTCCTGCTCTGAAGATGGCCGATGAAATGCCATACGCCCTGTCCGCCAAGCTCTTCCCATTTCGGCACCGCCACCCCCGGGCGGTTCTCCCCGATATGACGGATACCCGCATCCAGTACGGCGCGTGTCTTAGCGCTGGACACATACTTGGTCACGGCGATGACACGGACCTCTCCGGCATTTCTGCCGCTGCGTTCACAGGCCGCCGCGATTCTTTCGTTGACATGCTGTATCGCTTCCTGAATAGACAAGAAGGATCACCTCTCTTTCAAACCAACCCAGCTCGCCATCCTTCCGGTGACTCCCCCATCTTTCCGATAAGAGAAAAACACATCATTCCGGCAGCTTGTACACCAACTTGTACATTCGATATGCATCGGCAATATTCCTGCTTTTATCATAATAATTCGATTCATTTCTTTCAAGTTCAGCATCATTCGGCCTTCCTGGGGAGAAGGGACTGCGATTTGGCTCTCCCCGGCCGGCTCCCCCGCCGCTTCAAGCGCTTCCCGCACTTTCACCATGACCCGATCATCCACTTCATAACAACAGCCTCCGATGCTGGGGCCGATGGCGGTCCGGATATCGCCCCGGGAGCTCCCGAACTCGCGCTCCATGGTCTCGATAACGGCCACGGCGATCCTGGCGACCGTCCCTTTCCAGCCGGCATGCGCCAGACCGACGACGCGCCGGACAGGGTCCATGAAATAAAGCGGTACGCAATCGGCGTAAAAAGAAGTCAGAAGCACCCCCGGTTCATCCGTAACCAGTCCGTCCGTATGTTGAAAAGCACCCTCCCGGTTCAAACTGCCTTTTCCCCGGTCCTTTGCCTTGACGACTGCAACTTCGCTTCCATGCACCTGTTCCCCGCAGGTCCACGCCTCAGGCTTAAACCCTAACGCTTCGGACAGCCGGCGGCGGTTAGCCAGGACGTCCTCAACCTCATCTCCGACATGAAGCGCGAGGTTCAAGCTATCGTATGGGCTGCGGCCGACCCCGCCGGAGCGTCCCGTAAACCCGGCGGTAAGCTCCGGCAAGAGATTTTCCCATGCCTTAAGTTCATAGCGTTCAGGCGCGTCCAATATAGGATTTCTAATAAACGGCTCCATCATCCATCTCCCCCTGATGTATTGCGCATCATCCTTAAAGCCCAAGCAAACTTTCTTCGCTCGCGGCTCGCTTTTACCAGTGTACCACAAAGGGATGGCTTTCGTTTACCCGCGGCGCTCGGCCCTGCCGTCACGATCGATATACACGGTTGTCTCATAGGATACCGGTTCCCGCGATTCGCGCAGTTCCTCCATTTTGACGAGGACGACGTCGGAGCCGATTTTTACGATGTTTTTCCAGGGGATAATCAAATCACTGCCGCCGCCGAACAATCCAAGGAATTTAGTACTGGCCGGGACGACGATCGCTTCGATGATCCCCTGCCTCAGGTCCAACTCCAGGTCGCTGATATGTCCAAGACGTTTGCCGTCCACGACATTGATAACATCCTTCGTTTGAAAATCCGAGATTTTCATGCTTGCCCTGACCGCATTATTCATCCGTATCGCCCCCCAAGCGCCCTTTCCTTCCTGTCTCCCTTTACTATATGATCCGAAACCGCAAAACATTAAACATATCCCCGGACCGATTCGGCAAATAAAAAAGGTCCCTATAAAAGGGACCGCATAAAATCGGGCTGCTTCAGTGTCCTTCCGGACTACGATTTCACATGTTTCTGCATTTGCAAAATGGCGGCTTTCTCCAACCTGGACACCTGGGCTTGCGAGATCCCGATTTCGTCGGCGACCTCCATCTGGGTTTTGCCTTCGAAAAAGCGCATCGACAGAATCATCTTTTCCCTGCGCCCCAACCGCTGCATCGCTTCCCTCAAGGCGATCTCCTCAATCCAGGAGACGTCCTTGTTCTTGTCATCGCTGATCTGATCCATGACATAGATCGGGTCTCCCCCATCGTGGTAAATCGGTTCAAACAGCGAGACCGGGTCCTGGATCGCGTCCAAGGCGAAAACGACATCCTCTTTCGGCAAGCCGAGCGCTTCCGAAATTTCAAAGATCGTCGGCTCACGCGAATTTTGGTTCGTCAGGCTATCGCGCATCTGCAGTGCTTTGTAGGCGATATCCCTTAAACTGCGGGAAACGCGGATCGGGTTATTGTCACGCAAATAGCGGCGAATTTCCCCGATGATCATCGGCACTGCATAGGTCGAAAATTTGACGTTCTGCGATAAATCGAAATTATCGATAGCTTTCATGAGTCCGATGCAGCCTACTTGAAACAAGTCGTCTACATACTCCCCCCGATTGTTGAACCGTTGGATGACACTCAGTACGAGTCTGAGGTTGCCATTCACTAACTTTTCTCTGGCTGATCTTACGTGGTCCTGCTGCAAAGAGTGGAACAATTCACGCATTTCCGCATTGGTTAGAACGGGCAATTTTGCGGTATCGACGCCGCAAATCTCGACTTTGTTTCGGGTCATCAAGTCTTTACCTCCCAAGGAGAAACATTAATGATCATTATCTCCCCGGTCTGTATTTTTATTCCTGAAAATCCTCCTCTCGGACGGCAGCTACACCATCTTGTTGAATTCCTTGCGGAGGCGCTTAATTATTCGTTTCTCCAGTCTGGAAATGTAGGATTGTGAAATCCCCAGCAGATCGGCAACATCCTTTTGGGTCTTCTCGTCTCCGTCCACCAGTCCAAACCGGAGCTCCATAATCATGCGTTCCCGCTCGCTCAGCTTGTCGAGCGCCTTATGCAGCAGCTTGCGGTCCACCTGCTCTTCAATATTGCGGTAAATCGTATCGTTCTCCGTCCCCAGCACATCGGACAGTAGCAGCTCGTTTCCGTCCCAATCGATATTGAGCGGTTCGTCAAAAGATACCTCCGTCCGAATTTTGCTGTTTCGGCGCAAGTACATCAAAATTTCATTTTCGATACAGCGGGAGGCATAGGTCGCCAGTTTGATTTTCTTCTCGGGATCAAACGTATTGACGGCCTTGATCAGTCCGATCGTACCGATGGAGACCAGGTCCTCGATATTGATCCCCGTATTTTCGAATTTCCTGGCGATATATACGACCAGCCTGAGATTTCGTTCGATCAGCATGGCCCGGATGGCGGAATCGCCGGTCGAGAGCCTCTGCAGCAAATATTCTTCTTCCTCGCGCGTCAATGGAGGCGGAAGCGCTTCACTCCCGCCGATATAATAGATTTCTTCACTCTTTAGCCCAAATAGAAACAATAAACGATAGTACTGCAGTTGCAGCATCAACTTCCACTTTACACGCATGGCCTTCTTCCCCCCACGATTACGTTCCAGTTTTTCCGATAAACTCGCGCCCTGATTACCCGCTTTTTGCATATCCGCCGAACGGAGTTCCCGGCGTTTCCGAAGGATTCGCCGTATCCGTCCCCTTGAAGTTCCCGGTTTCCGCCAACTCCTCCACTAATGCCGGGTGGACGATTGCTTGAAATCTTCCTTCCGCCGATAAGCTTCCTCGATCCAGCCCCACAAGCACGCGGGCGGTTTTGAATTCCCCGCCGTCTTTTCGGACGACCACCTCGTCCGGCTTCAAAGCCAGCATAAACTGCGATCCTCTGTTCACGCCGCGAAAAGGGACCAAACGCAGCCGATCACGCCAAGGAAAGGAGTCATCCTCCGTCCATTTCAGAATAAGGTTGTCCGCCTCGTTTCCGCTTCCTTGTCCAGCCTCCAAGTCCGGCAGGAAATCCTTCCAGAGGGAGGCCTCCATCACCATGACCGGCAGCCGGCTGAGCGGATCGGTTAAGTGATTGCCCGTATCGATCAGCCCCGTACAGCTCACGTCCGCATCCCCGATCCGTACCCGGATTTCAGCCAGATACGATGTCATCATTTCCTGCCTTCGCCGGGAAGATATGACCCATTTGAACCAGAGCAGGACAATGACAAACAGGGCCAGCGTAAACACGACTCCAACCTGCAGCGAAAATCCGAGTCCGCCTGTCGCCGAGTACCAGATTCCGTTCCATAGCTCACCTGAGCTTTGCAAGAGATAATGAATGCCCAAAATCCCGCCGGCTGCCGCAAAATTCACTATGTAAAACGCTCCTAAGTTCCGCAAGTAGTTCTGCAAACCGCCAAAACCGAAGGCGATCCACAGCATGACGACGGAAAACAAAAATTTGACCAGGAACGTAAACAAAAACGACAATGCCGGTAGAAACATCATCACGACATAGAACGCCCCGACCGCAGCCGAGAGACCCAGGCGCCAATAAACCACCTTGCGTTTTCGCAACCAAGCGGTCATCGCTAGCAGCGCGGCATCGATCAGCAGGTTCATTAGAAATATCAAATCGATATAAACAACCATACGTTCTTCACCTGCCCGCTTTTGGCTCTTAAAATCTAGCGCCTATTGACGTGGAGATGCTTATCAGTATATAGAGTTCCCTATGTAAAGTCTGTCTAAAATTGAAAGCGGAAGCCCACTAATTTTGTCGTTTTTCTCATCTATATAAATTGAGCTATTGATTTACATGTACGGCCGCCGTGTGAAATGTTCTTCCGATCGCTGCCCGTCCCAGATTTTCTTAAATTAAACTTATAAGGTAGAGAAAAAAAGACCTTGTCCTGGCAGCAGGACAAGGTCTTCGGGGAAGACTTGCGAGAAAATATTATTCGTTGTTGTTCCGACGATTGCGAAGGAAAGTAGGTATATCCAACTGGTCTCCGCTTGGCTGATTCCCGAAAGGTCTCAGCGTGGAGGACGTAGCGCGATTCTCCTGCTGTTCCGAGACACCTGCTACCGGCTTGCGGCCAGGCATTACAGGAGGTGCTTTATGCTCGAATCCGGTCGCAATAACCGTCACCTTGATATCGTCCTTCATATTCTCGTCAATGATCGCTCCGAAAATCATATTCACCTCGGGATCGGAAGCCGAAATGACGATTTCCGCGGCTTCATTGACTTCATAAAGCGAAAGATTCGCGCCGCCGGTAATGTTCATAATCACGCCTCGCGCTCCTTCGATCGAGGTTTCCAGCAGCGGGCTCATAATCGCCTTGCGCGCCGCTTCCGCCGCGCGGTTCTCGCCGTTTGCAAGACCGATTCCCATCAACGCGGAGCCGCGTTCGGTCATGATCGTCTTGACGTCCGCAAAGTCAAGGTTGATCAAGCCGGGAACGGCGATCAGGTCGGATATGCCTTGAACAGCCTGACGCAGCACGTTATCCGCCTCACGGAACGCTTCCAGCATCGGCGTTTTCTTATCCACAATTTCAAGCAGACGGTCGTTAGGAATAACGATTAACGTATCGACCTTTTCTTTGAGAGCTTCAATCCCCATATCGGCTTGCGAGGAACGTTTCCGCCCTTCAAAGGTAAACGGACGGGTTACGACGCCAACGGTAAGCGCGCCGCATTCCCGAGCGATCTCCGCAATGACCGGAGCTGCCCCCGTACCGGTTCCGCCGCCCATTCCCGCGGTGACGAACACCATATCAGCGCCTTTCAGCGTATTCGCGATCAGATCACGGGATTCTTCGGCCGCTTTCTTGCCGACTTCCGGATTGGCGCCGGCACCGAGACCGCGGGTCAATTTGTCGCCGATTTGCAGTTTATGCTCAGACTTGGCCAAATGAAGAGCCTGGGCATCCGTATTCACCGTAATGAACTCTACGCCCTGTACTCCGTTTTCGATCATCCGGTTTACGGCATTGCTTCCGCCGCCGCCGCATCCGATGACTTTTATTTGAGCCAAGCTCTCCATTTCAAAATCAAATTCCAACATACTATTCCATCTCCCCCTCATTGTGCATGGATGGCCCGTCCATCGCGGTTTCCCAAATTATATAAATTCGCTGAATAGTTTCTTGAGGCGTTCCATCACGCCCGTTTTCCGGACGGTTTCCTGCGGTCCCGGGGCTTTCGGACGATTCGCCGATTTCTTCGGTCCCGCATTCCGAACCCGGATATTCTTGATCACCTTGTACAATATCCCGACGCCTCCCGTATAGCCCGGGTCGCGCACGCCGATATAATCCGGCACGGCAATACGTACGCTGGCGGCAAGCTCCTGCTGGGCGATCTTCAGCAAGCCCGGCATGGAGACCGTGCCTCCCGTAAGTATATAACCGCCTGGCTGTTCATTGTAACCAAGCCGCTTAACTTCCTGCCCGATCAGTTGGAAAATCTCCTGAACCCGCGGCTCCGCAATCGCAGCCAGGTCTTCTTGAGTGAATTCCTTGTCCACATTGCTGCCGATGCGGGTTACCTTAAAAGTGACTTCCGGCGCGGCGTCTTCGATCGAGGCGCAGCCATATTTCAGCTTCACCTTCTCGGCTTGATCCGTCAGCGTACGCAGTCCGTAAGCGATATCGTTCGTTATGAACTCTCCCCCGATCGGCAACGTGGATGTGGCTACGATCGTTCCGCTTTCAAAAACGGCGATCGTCGTCGATCCGGCTCCGATGTCCACCAGGACAGAGCCCATAACTTTCTCGTCTTTCGAGAGCGCCAATTGCCCCGCGCCCAGCGACAGCAGTACAAGATCGCGGATCTTCAGTCCCGATTTCTCCACACAGCGAAGCAAATTATGTATCGCTGTTTTGGAGCCAGTCACAATCGTCGCTTCCACTTCAAGACGCACACCGATCATTCCCCGCGGATCACTAATGCCCTCCAGGCCGTCCACCACATACTGTTTGGCAACAACGTCGATGATTTCACGTTCCGGAGGAAGTGCGATCACTTCGGCTGCCTTCAAGACACGGTCGATATCGTCTTCGCCGATTTCCCGGTCTTCGTTTTGAACCGCTACTACTCCATGGCTCGTTTGGAGTCCGATATGGTTTCCCGAAATGCCGACATACACTTCCGATATTTGAATACCTACCATCCGTTCGGCATGATCCACAGCACTGCGAATCGACTGAACCGTCTGGTCAATATCTACAATCGCGCCTTTGCGAATTCCTTCCGAGTCGGCAGATCCAACCCCAATAATATTAAAGGTTCCATTATTAATTTCCCCAATAATAGCACGAACTTTGGATGTACCGATGTCCAAACTAACAATGATGTCATTGTTGCTCAAGCCCCTGGCACCTCCTGTTTCCAAATAAAAAATATAATGTCACTGTAAAAACGCACTCTCTACATATTCAACGCCGGTTAACCTTTCCCTCTTTTTTCTACAATATTTTTGGCTTCCAAGTTTTGCATACCCGCATGATAGAAGCAAGTTCCTAACTTGAGTAAAAAAAAGAAAAAAAGAAGAGGGAGGAAACTAGCCCATAAAACGTATTTTATCATTGATTGTTATTTATGAGTAGTATCATTTTCACCGGCCGTTTCATCCTCAGGCGTCTCGTAAGGCACATACGTATCGGCCTCCAAAAGGGTTAAAATTCCCGGGTCCTGTGAATCCATAATCATGTTCATGTACTCCGCCTTATCCGCCAAGACGGAAATCGCCGAAATCACCTCAAATTTGGATCGGGTGTACATCTTGATCCGATCTGGGTAGGACACGGTGGGCGAAGGCGTAATCTCCGAAATTTCTGAGGTTAAGGCATCCGAAATTTTAGCCAAGGTCCCGCATAGTTTAGGCAAATTGGGGTCGTCCGACGACCAGCCCGTCAAAATCGGTTTCTCGATCGGCATGGATCCGTTATCGAGACTGACCCTCGTTCCGTTGCCCAAAAGACCGTTCAATTGACCGTCCGCGGCCAGCTCGTAAGCGACGACGGGGTACTCTTGAATCTCCACCCGGACCTTTCCAGGAAAAGACTTATCCACGCGGACTTCCTGCAGGGACTTTATTCCGGACAATTTGGCCTCAATCTTGGAAGCGCTTGTCCCAAAAAACGGCGCGCCGATCTTTAACCCGGAGATGTCCAGCAGCTCCTTATCGGAAAGATAGGTATTGCCCTCGAAAGAGATTTCCGATATTTTGCTGATAGAGGAACGGAAGAATAATACACAAAGCAAGATGAGAACGAGCAGAAAAAGAATGCCGGCAATCTTCCGGCTGCTTTTCTTTTTCTGCTGGGGTTCTTTGAGTACAGGTACTGTAGTTTTTGGCATATCATTTCTCCGATATCGTCTAAAATAAAGCCTGTATCCCCTCCGCCGGAGGGGACCATCCAGATCAGGATCAGGCCAAATCCAGTTGCTTCAATGCCGGGGTCTCCCGGTGCATAACGCCGCCAAGCCGTCTGAACATCGTTTCAATCCGGTCGTAGCCGCGGTCGATATGGTGAACCTGTTCGACTACCGTTTTTCCTTGGGCCGCCAATCCGGCGATGACGAGAGCCGCCCCCGCTCTTAAATCCGTAGCTTCCACGGTCGCTCCATACAATCTTGCTACCCCGCGGATAAAAGCGGTGTTCAGGTCCACCGAAATGTCGGCTCCCATACGGACCAATTCATCCACATGCTTGAAACGCCCTTCAAACACCGTTTCCTTCATCAGGCTAAGCCCGTCGGCAAGCGACAGCAGCACCATCACCTGGGATTGCAAATCAGTGGGAAAAGAAGGATAGGGCGAAGTTACGATCCGCTCGACAGCTTTCAGACGGCCGCTGCTGCTTACGGTTATTATATCATCGCAGGTCCCGATTTGAACACCGGCGCGCCGCAGCACATGGAACAGAGCGGTCAAGTGGGACGGATTGCAATGGGTAAGCGTCACGGTTCCGCGTGTGGCCGCGGCCGCGATCAGCGCGGTTCCCGCCACGATCCGGTCGGGAATGATTTCGTAATCGCAAGGTTCAAGCGCCCGCACTCCGCGAATCGTGATGGCCTCTGTGCCCGCCCCGATCACGTTCGCGCCCATGGCGTTCAGGAAATTTTGCAGGTCCTGGATTTCCGGCTCCCTGGCCGCATTTGTAATCGTGGTCGTGCCTTCCGCCAGCGTGGCGGCCATCATGATGTTCTCCGTCGCTCCGACGCTGGGAAAGTCCAGATGAATATCGCTTCCTCTCAATTTGGAGGCCCTGCACCAGATTTGGTTGTTGCTTTCTTCAATCTGGGCTCCCAACGCTTGCAACCCTCGCAAATGCAGGTCGATTTTCCGTTCGCCGATCGCGCAACCCCCGGGCTGATAAATGCAAACCTCGCCGAATCTCGCCAGGAGAGGCCCCATCAAAAATATCGATGACCGCATCTGCTTCATTAAGTCTTCCGGCACATGGCTTGAAACGACCCCGCCCGTATCCACGAGAACCGTATCCTCTTTCTGGACTACCGCACACCCCAAACGGTTCAGGATTCCGAGCATGACGTCAATATCGAGCAGCCGGGGGACATTTCGAAGTCTCACCTTGCCTTCCGTCAGCAAGCTGGCCGCCATGATCGGCAAGGCGGCATTTTTTGCTCCATGGATGCGAATGGATCCTGATAGGGGTCTCCCGCCTTCGATCACCAATTTGTCCAATGTATCACCTCCGAGTTTACCGTTCACCCACGAAGTAGACCTCCGGCACCAGTGCGATCTCATATTTGGAAGAAATGGTGTCCTTGATTTGCTCCATGAGCGTAAGAACGTCCTCTGCTGTCGCTTGCCCGTTATTGACGATGAAATTGGCATGCAGTTCGGATATTTCGGCTCCGCCCACCCTCCGTCCTTTCAGGTCGGCAGCTTCAATCAGCCGGGCGGCGTGATCTCCGGGCGGATTGCGAAACACGCTTCCGGCACAGGGCTGCTGCAGCGGTTGCGTCTTGCGGCGCCTGTCCTTATAGGCCGCCATGGCGGCGGCAATCTCCAGCCGGTCGCCCGCCTCCAGCGATAAACGGGCTCGGGCCACAATACCCGGACGGTCGTGCAGAACGGAATGCCGGTAAGCGAATTCCATCTCCTCAGCCCCGTAGGTTACCAATTCACCTGTCTCCAGAACAATTTCAGCGGATTTAAAGATGCGTGACACATCGGACCCATGGGCGCCGGCATTCATATAAACGGCTCCCCCCACCGTTCCGGGTATACCGCCGGCAAATTCCAGACCGGTCAAGCCGTTTTTTCCGGCCATAATGCTTAATCTGACGAAGGATGCGCCGCCTCCGGCCGTAACTTCCGTTCCGTTGAACTCAATGCTCTCCAGATCCTTGCCCAGCTTAATAACGGCACCGCGGATGCCTTTATCCGATACGAGCATGTTGGAGCCCTTGCCGATCATCATCCATGGAATCCGCTCTTCATGCAGCAGGCGAATGAGACTCGCAAGTTGTTCCCTATTCTCCGGAACGACCAAAGCGTCAGCGGGACCGCCGATTTTCCAAGTAGTGTATTTCGACATCGGTTCGTTAAGCAGAACCGTTCCGATTTCAAGTTGCGATAATTTCGACAGCCACTGCTGCATCGCATATCCCTCCTCTTAAACATGCCGGATTCTCGTTTTCTCTCTTTTTAAAGCCCGAATGATCCGGTATTGCCCCGGAGAAAGCCCGGCGCCTGGGTCCGCAATAGACCGGGGGACAAACGCTCTTCTTCCCGATCCCTTACTAAAGTAAGAATGTCACGATGTATAGGGTATCTTATGCCTTCCTTACGAAGAGTGTGACACTCGCCCAAGGCCACCGGCTCCCCCGGTTATTTGCGTATACCTTCGGTAAGCCGCCGTATCTCCTCGACGATCAGGCCGGCCGATTCCGGCTTTCCGAGCTTCCGCGACGCTTCCGACATGGAGGCGTGGAGGCCCGGGTTTGACACAATCTCTTTGATGGACGAGAAAAGCCTCTGTCCGTTCAGATCCGGTTCCAAAATCACGCGGGCCGCCCCCGCTTTTTCCAGGGTTCTCGCATTTTTCTCCTGGTGGTTATTCGTCACGTTCGGCGACGGAATGAGAATGGACGGAATCCCGAGCGAGGTCATTTCCGCGAGGAAAGAAGCGCCGGCTCGGTTGACAATCAACGAGGTCGCCGCGAGCACCTCGGGCATCTCG
Source organism: Paenibacillus sanfengchensis (assembly GCF_036864765.1). Lineage (NCBI taxonomy): Bacteria > Bacillati > Bacillota > Bacilli > Caryophanales > Paenibacillaceae > Paenibacillus > Paenibacillus sanfengchensis. Next base: position 215,042 of record NZ_JBAGJC010000005.1, read on the forward strand.
TGAACGTAAGGCTTAATCATCAGATTCTTCGGGATTCCTCCCGTTTGGGCCTGGATTTCCCGGCGGGTTGGCTCATAATACGCCTCCCCGGTGACGTAAACAAACGCAAGGTGACTCAAATTCCGCACAAATGGGGCCATCTCGATCATTACCCGATTGATCGCCTTCGCCCCGCCGCTGCCGCCGACAACCAGCACAATGGAACTGCCCTGAGACAGTCCCAAGGAGGCAAAGCCTTTGTTTTTGTCCGCTTCAAATACGGTAGTCGCCCGCGGATTCCCGGTATAAATCACATGTTTTACCCCCGGAAAAGCCTGTTCGGAGCCTTCAAAGCTCACGGCGACCGTGGAGACGTATTTGCTCAGGAAACGGTTCGTCAGCCCGGGCACCGCATTCTGTTCATGGATAATGCTAGGAATCCCCAGCTTCGCGGCCGCATATACAACCGGCCCGCAAACATAGCCGCCCGTACCGATCACGACGTCAGGCTTGAATTCCCGAAGCAATTGCTTCGAACGGCCGACGCCTTTCAGGAAACGAATGACTGTTTTCATATTTTCAAAGGAAAGTTTCCGACGAAAGCCGGTAATATCGATCGCTTCAAAGGGAATGCCCGTTTTCGGAACCAGGGTGCTCTCCAAGCCCCGCTGTCCGCCGATATATAAAAATTCGGATTCCGGAAATTCCGCAGCGCACCTGCTTGCCACGGCGAGCGCGGGGTAAATGTGCCCCCCCGTACCGCCGCCGCTCAGAACGACGCGCATATTCCTCACCTCGCATAACGTGATAGATTCAGTAAAATGCCGAGTGCCGTCAGCATCAATGTCAGGGAGGACCCCCCGTAGCTGATCAGCGGGAGTGTAATCCCCGTGACGGGCATGAGGCCAATGACAACCCCGATATTGATGACGACCTGCACGCCCACCATGCCGACAATGCCGACCGCCAGCAGGCTGCCGAACATATCGTCAACCGTCATCGCTACCCTCATGCCTCGCCAAACCAAAATCATAAACAGCAGGAGCACAATCATGCCCCCGATAAAGCCCAGTTCTTCAGTAAGAATAGAAAAAATAAAATCCGTCTGCGGTTCGGGCACGTAGCTGTATTTTTGCCGGCTCATGCCGAGTCCCAGCCCGGCCAGTCCCCCGGGGCCGATCGCGTACAGCGATTGAATGATCTGGTACCCGGCCCCCAGCGGGTCGGACCAGGGATCCAGAAAAGCGGTGATCCGCTGCAGCCGGTAAGGGGCCGCCAGGATCAGCCCGATGAAGCCGAGTACGCCGACCGCCGCCAAGCCCGCCAAATGCTTGATGCGGGCCCCGGCCGTGAATACGATGAGCATCGAGGCGCCCATCATCACTGTGCCCGTCCCCAAATCCGGCTGAAGCATGATCAGTCCGAATGCGAGGCCGATCAACCCGAGCGGCGGCAAAAGGCCCCGCGTAAAGTGGGTAATCCGGTAGTCCTCTTTGCTCAGCCAGACCGATAGAAACAGGATCATGCCGAGCTTCATAAACTCTGAAGGCTGAATGCCGAACGAACTGATGCCGAGCCAACTCCGTGCCCCGCCGCGCACAACCCCGATGCCGGGGATCAGCACGGCGACAAGCAGCACAAAACAGGCGAGCAAAGCGACTTTGGCATACTTTTTCATGATCCGGTAGTCCAGGTTCATAGTGAAGAACATGGCCACCAAACCGAGGACGGCAAAGAACAACTGCCGTTTCACAAAATAAAACGGATCGCCGTAATCGTGAAAACCGAGTACGGAGCCCGCGCTGTAAACCATCACAATCCCGATCACCAGCAGGCCGATAATGCTGGCCATTAACCAAAAATCCGGTGCCGTGCGGTTTTTGACCATCGTGGAAGCCACCTCTTGACAGAAAGTAGGGGCTTTTCCACCCCCCTACTTAAAGGGTATGCACCGCCTCTTTAAAAATGCGTCCACGCTCTTCATAGGACGAGAACATGTCCCAGCTGGCGCAAGCCGGGGACAGCAGCACGATGTCCCCATCGGCGGCCAGTTCCGCGGCAGCATTGATCGCTTCCCGCAGCGTATCGGCGGCGCTGGTTCCAGTATCGACCAGCACGATATCGCTTAGACCCGCCAGTTCGGCGACCCGGCCGATTTTCTCCTTCGTCTGGCCGATCGCCACCACGGCTTTGACTCTCTCCTTAAAGGCGGGCAGCAGCTCCATATAATCGGAGCCCCGGTCCAGGCCGCCGGCAATCAGCACGATCGGCCGATCCAGCGCGCCTAACGCCGTAACCGTCGCTTTCGAATTAGTCGCCTTGGAATTGTTGTAATACGCGACGCCGGATTTCACTTCCACGAACTCGAGCCGATGCTCGACTCCCCGGAAGGAGCGGAGTGGTCCGGCAAGCGCTTCGGGAGCGGCTCCGGCCGCCAGCGATGCCGCCGCGGCCGCCAGTGCGTTCCCCACATTAAAACGGCCCGCCAAGCCGATTTCCGCAATATCGAGAATGCGATGTTCCGCACCCGCTTCATCCCGGTAAACGATATGCCGGGTCAAGTTATCCTGAACGCCGGGAATAAAGGACGGCTGGACATAAACGCCCGCCGTCCGCAGCTCCTCCGCCATGGAGAAGGGGAGCAGCTTCGCCTTGATATAAGGGACCAGCTCGCGGCAGACAGGGTCGTCCCAATTAATGACGGCGATATCGGATTCCGTCTGATTCGCGAACAGTTTGGCTTTGGAAGCAACATAATCCTCCATCGTGCCGTGATAATCCAGATGAGTCTCGGCAACGTTCAGCAACACCGCCACCGCCGGGCGGAACTCCCGCGTCCCCTTGAGCTGAAAGCTGCTCAGTTCGGCCACCAGCCGGTTCTCCGGACGGGCCTCTTCCGCCGCCGCGCACAGCGGCGTTCCGATATTCCCGGCAACGAGCGGATGGAGCCCGGCGGATTCGAGCATGTTGCCGATCCATGTAGTCGTTGTCGTTTTTCCGTTGGAGCCGGTAATGCCGATGATCGGAGCCTCAGTCAGATGATACGCCACCTCCACCTCGGTCACGACTTCGATTCCCAATTCCTCCGCTTTGGCCACGGGTGGCGCACTGTAAGGGATTCCCGGGTTCTTGACCACCAGTTCGACCCCGGCGTGAATCAATCCCTCCGGGTGACCTCCGCATACAACAGAAATTCCCAAAGCTTCCAATTCGGATGCTTCGGGACATTCCTCTCTCGTCTTCCTATCGTTGACGGTAACGACCGCGCCGCTTCGGTGAAGGGTTTTGGCGACCTGCAATCCGCTCTTCGCTAGACCGAGTACAACCACTTGGCGCCCCCGGTATTCATCTGGATGTTTCATTTCTACAGCCCCTTGTTCAAATAAAGTCCGATGCCCGCCAGCAGCAGGCCAACAGCCCAAAACGTGACAACAACACGCCACTCCGACCATCCCGATAGTTCGAAATGATGATGGATCGGGCTCATCTTGAATATTCGTTTCCCGCGCGTCTTGAAAGAAACGATCTGCAGCACGACGGATAGCATTTCAATGACGAAAATGCCGCCGATCACGAGGAACAACAGTTCGCTCTTCGTGATAATCGCGATGGCCCCAATGGCTCCGCCGATCCCGAGCGAGCCCGTATCGCCCATAAACACCTTGGCCGGATGCGCGTTAAATACCAAGAAACCCAAAACCGCGCCGATCATGGCCGCCGCGCAAACCGCCGCCGGAAGAGAGGTCACCTGCATCGCGACAACCGCATAGGCCCCCAGCGCAATCGCGCTTACCCCCGAAAGCAACCCGTCCAGGCCATCGGTAAAATTGACGGCATTGCTGATGGCAATCAGCATAAAAATGATAAACGGATAGTAAAACCACGGGCCCCAATCAAACGAAAAGCCGGTCCCCGGGATGCCGATCGCCGTGCTGTGTCCTTCCGAAATCAAAAGCGCGCAGATGGTGCCGGAAAACAGCAGCTGCCCGAACATTTTTTGCTTCGGCGTCAGCCCCAGCGATCTTTTGAACACGATCTTGATGTAATCGTCCAGAAATCCGACCAGCCCAAAGCCGAGCGTGGCGATCAGCAAGACATAAAAATCGGTGTTCACGACCGAAAATTTAAGAAAAGCGAGCGTGAATGCCAAGATGATAATAATGCCGCCCATGGTCGGCGTTCCCGCCTTCTTCTGGTGGCTTTGCGGCCCTTCGCCGCGGATCTGCTGCCCGAATTTCATGCGCCGCAGCAGAGGAATCAGCAAAGGGGCCGAGATCACCGCTAATATAAAAGATACGCCAATCGTTAATAGTATGAGTCCAAAGTCCATTGGGATCACCCCCCTTTCGCCGGATTTATCGATGAAGGCTGCTGGTTTTGACCGCGTCGACGACTTCCTCCAGCTTCATGCCGCGCGATGCCTTGACGAGAAGAACATCCTGCGGATGCAGCCGGGGAATCAGCGCTTCAATCAGCTCGTTTTTATCCCGATAGGAGAAGATGCGTTCTTTCTCCAAACGCTCCGCCGCCCCTTCGGCGATGGCCGCTCCGAGCTTCCCGTAAGTAAACAGCATATCCGTTTTTCCCGGGCTTAAGAATCTGCCGACTTCCCGATGGTATTCGACCTCATCCTCACCAAGCTCAAGCATATCGCCAAGTACGGCGATTTTTTGCCGGTAGCCGCGCTTCTTCTCCAATACTCCGATCGCCGCTTTCACGGAAGCCGGGCTGGCATTGTAAGCATCGTTCAGGATCGTGATGCCGCTGACGCCGCGAACGGTCTCGATACGCATACCTGTCAGTTCCACCCGCTTTAGCCCTTCGGCAAGCGCTTGTTCGGACACACCAAAGTATGTCGCTACAGCCAGCGCCGCCAAAGCGTTCACGACATTGTGCTCGCCGGGCAGCGGCAGCTCAAGAGAGATATCTCCTAGCGCGTGCGAAGTAAATACCGTTTTGTCCTCCAGGTGCATGATGCCGATCGGATAATCCTCATTGCCGGGATCGAGTCCGAAGGTCGACAGCTTCAACGCTGCCGGTTTAACCGTGGCCGGCTCCGCCAGAACCTGGGTGATGAGAGGTTCGTCCCCATTATAGACAAAAAGCCCTCCCTCTTGGAGCCCGGACAAAATTTCCAGCTTGGCGCGGGCGATTTCCAGCCTGGAGCCGAGCTGCAGCAAATGCGACTCCCCGATGTTCGTGACGATGGCCGCCTCGGGCTCCGCCAGCTTGGACAGAAGCTCGATTTCATGCCGGCCGCTCATCCCCATTTCAAGCACGGCGATTTCCGTATCTTCAGGCATGGACAGAATCGTCAACGGCAGCCCGATGTGATTGTTATAGTTGCCCTGCGTTTTATGAACTTTAAAAGTTGTGGCCAGCAGTGAAAAAAGCAGGTCCTTGGTCGTCGTCTTCCCGTTGCTTCCCGTAATCCCGACCACGCGGGCGCGACTCGCCGCCAAATAACTTTTGGCGAGGCGTTGCAGGGCCTCGAGGGTATCGTCCACAAGCACGCAAGGCCCCGGGGCTTCTCCCCGGGATTTCGACCAAAGAACGGCTCCGGCCCCAGCCTGAAGGCATTCCGCGGCAAAATCATGGCCGTCAAACCGCTCGCCGGCTAACGGGATAAACAGACAGCCCGGCGAAATACGGCGGGAATCGGTGGTAACTCCTTCAATAAGTATATCGGCATCGCCGGGATTTCCTAATTGTCCGCCGGCCATCGCGGCGATTTCCGCTAGTTTACGTTTAATCACTTGTTCAAACCCCTTATCGCTTCTTTGGCGACGATCCGGTCATCAAAATCGTGCACCTCTTTGCCGATCAATTGGTAGGTCTCATGGCCCTTCCCCGCAATCAATACTACATCTTCGGGGCTTGCCATTTCAATAGCCTTTTGAATGGCTTCGCGGCGGTCCACAATCAGTTCGTAACGGTCGCGCGGCACCCGATCCTCTTCAAGTCCCGCCTCGATATCCTTCAGAATGAGCCCGGGGTCCTCTGTGCGCGGGTTATCGGAAGTCACGATGACATGGCCCGACAGACGCGCTGCGATTTTGCCCATGAGCGGCCGCTTGGTCCGGTCCCGGTCGCCCCCGCAGCCGAACACGCAGATGACCCGCCCTTTGGCAAATTCGTTAACGGCGTTCAACACATTTTCGAGGCCGTCCGGCGTATGCGCATAGTCCACGATAACCGCGAACGGCTGACCTTCGTCCACCGCTTCCACCCGGCCGTCCACGCCCGGAACGGCTTCCAGGCTCGCCTTAATGTCCTGCAGTTCAATTCCTTCGAGCAGGGCGGCCGTCATCGCCGCCAGCGCGTTATACACATTGAACTTCCCTACCATTTTTAAGGTGATATCAATATTTCCCAGGAAAGTGGCCGCGTGAAAAGAGGTTCCTTTCGCCGTAATCCGGATGTTCGACGCCCGCACATCCGCTTCTTGATCCACACCATAAGTAATGATCTCAGCCGCCGTCTGCTTGGCGAAATAAGAGGAAGCCGGATCGTCGGCATTAAGCACGGCATAGCTGCGCTCATCCGGGGAAGAAGCATAAGTATTGCCGAGGCGCGAGAAGAACAACCCTTTCGCCGCACGGTATTCCTCCATCGATTTATGATAATCCAAATGGTCCTGCGTCAGGTTGGTAAACACCGCCGTACGGAATTTCGTTCCTTTAACGCGTCCTTGATCCAGCGCGTGCGAGGAAACCTCCATAACACAGTAATCCGTATCTGCTTCCTTCATCTCATGCAAATAACGCTGCAAATCCAGCGACTCCGGCGTCGTTCCGGACATCGGAAACGTCTGTCCGGCATAACGGCGCTGGATCGTTCCGATCAAGCCGGCGGATTTCCCTTGATCCTGCAAGATCCGTTCGATTAAATACGTCGTCGTCGTTTTCCCGTTCGTTCCGGTGACTCCGATCACTTTCATACGGGAGCTGGGGAAATCGAAAACCACATTGCCCAGCACCGCCATCGCCACCCGGCTGTCCTTGACCTTAAGCTGCGGCAGCGGGTTATTCTCCAACCAGCGTTGTACGACAAGCGCCGCTGCCCCCGCTTCCGCCGCCTTCTGCGCAAAGTCATGGCCGTCGACCGTATGGCCCGGCAGGCAGATGAACAAATCCCCGGGCGATATTTTTCGCGAATCGATCGAGATTCCCCGGCATTCCGTGCCGGCATCGCCCCGGATTTCGCTTCCGATGATATAAGTCGCTAAATCTTTAAGCAGCATAAGTTACCCCTCCGTCAATTTCTGAAAAAACAACCTTATTCATAATTATCACCAAAGTTGGCGCGGTTCAGGATGATTCATCCTGATGTTCATGAAGTCCGCCTCGCTCGGCGTCCTCCTCGGTGCCCATATAAATCCGGATGGTCGAACCCCGGTCGACCCGCGTCCCCGGTTTCGGCGCTTGGTTAATCACCACGTTGCCCGCGCCCGATTTGGCCAGATTAAAGTTCATATTGAGATCTTCATAAATTTCCTGAACGGTGTGCCCCATCAAATCGGGAACCGTGACGACCGGAGTTTCGCCATATTTGTACTTTTTGGCGACCTGTTCCTGCCGCGGCGGAATCTTCATGTATTCCAGCGCATCCTTCAGAATATTCCGTACAATCGGCGCCGCCACTACGCCGCCGAACTGAATTCCCTGCGGATTGTCCACCGCGGTGTAAACGACGATCTGCGGGTCGTCCGCCGGAGCAAAGCCGATAAACGAAACGATATGCTCGTTTTGCGAATAGCGGCCGTTAATGACCTTTTGCGCGGTTCCCGTCTTCCCTCCGACCCGGTACCCGTCGATAAAGGCGTTTCCGCCGGTTCCCTTTGCCACCACGCTCTCAAGCGCCTCGCGAACCTGCTTGGACGTTTCTTCGGAAATCACCTGCCGAACGAGCTGGGGTTCATTGGTGAATACCACTTCCCCTGTGTCAGGATTACTCCAGGATTTAGCCACAAACGGTTTAAACAGCTTGCCTCCGTTGATTGCCGCCGAAACCGCCGTAATTTGCTGAATCGGCGTCACCGAGACCCCTTGACCAAAGGAAGTTGTCGCGAGTTCGACAGGGCCTACGCGGGACATCTTGAACAAAATGCCGTTTTCTTCCCCGGCCAGGTCAATCCCCGTTTTTGTACCAAAGCCGAAATCCTTAATGTACTTAAACAAAGTTTCCTTCCCGAGGCGCTGACCAAGCGCGACAAACCCGGGGTTACAGGAATTTTCCACAACCTGAAGGAAGGTTTGGCTGCCGTGTCCGCCTCTTTTCCAGCAGCGCAGCGAAGCTCCGCCCACCTTGACATAGCCCGGGTCGAAGAACTGCTCATGGTGCAGGTCCACCTTTTTTTCTTCCAGAGCGGCCGATAGGGTGATGATTTTAAATGTGGAGCCGGGCTCATAGGTCATCCAGATCGGGAGATTTCGGTTGTATACCGCCGGGTCCACCTCTTGATATTCCGCGGGCTCATATCCCGGCCTCGCGGCCATCGCCAGAATCTCCCCGGTTTTCGGATTCATCGCGATCGACAGCGCCGAATTGGCCTGATGCCGGGCCATCGCCTGATCCAGCTCGCGTTCCATGATGCTCTGAATCGATTTGTCAATCGTCAGCGTCAAGCTCAAACCGTCTTTCGGTTCGACGTACTTTTCGGATGAGCCGGGCATCAGCCTGCCCCCCGCGTCCGACAAGTACGAGACGCTTCCGTTCATGCCGCTCAGCTTATTGTCATACTTGCTCTCCACGCCGGTCAAGCCTTGATTGTAGCCGCCGGTGAACCCTAGAATATGGGCGGCGAGGCCCCCATAGGGATAGTACCTTTTATTGTCCTCGGCAACGACAATACCCGGAAGAGCCAAATCACGAATTTGCTGCGCTTTTTCCATCGTAATTTTGCGTCCGCCGGGCTGCAGCCTGACTATGGATTGTCTCTTGGTAATCGCCTTAAGCACGGCTTCCTCGCTCATTCCCAGCAAGGGAGCCAGGCTTTTCGCCGTCGTTTCGGGCGATTTCACCTGCACCGGAATGGCCATAACGGTCGGCGTCGTAATATTGTAGGCCAGCACCGCGCCGTTCCGGTCGGTGATTTCCCCCCGCTTCGCGGAGTAAGGGATATTGCGGCGCCAGGAATCCTCCGCCTTGGCCGATAGCTCTTCTCCCTGGCCGAGCTGCACATAAGCCAGCCGGATTACTAGAGCGGCGAACAGCAGACAAAGCAGCATGAGCAATACGAATAATCTTCGTCTGACCGTTACTTTGGATATTCTCATCACGATAGCCCCCTGTCCATCCAAAAACATGTGGTCGATCTCTTCACATGAATATTCAGGACAAACAGGGGTTAGAACAAGCTAGGGCGAAGAATCTCCGCTCTCTCCGCCGTTTGCCGCGGCGTTCTCACCGCCACCGCCGCTATCACCGGAAGAGGCGTCCTCCTCGGAATCCGCCTCCGTCTCCGCCGGATCTTTTACCGGCGGCTCGAGCACAAGGTGCACCTTACGCCGGCCTTTTTCCTCGGAGGCCGTCTGGGAAACCACGTACCCTTCGCCTTCGGCCGTCACGGAGACCTGAAGGGCCGAGAGCAGCTCCATCGCTTCTCTTAACGATTTGCCGCTCAGGTTCGGAATGGCCATTTTCTCGCCTTCCTCGGTCAGCAGATACATGTATTGGCCGGCCTTTAACGTACTCCCCGCTTTCGGGAACTGGGACACGAGTTCCTTGCCTCCCCCCAGGGTGACGTAGGAAACCCCCTTTTCCCCAAGTTTATTTTTTGCATCCTGCAAGGAAAGCCCGGTTAACTCCGGCGCTTTAATGCCGCCGCTGCTTTCCGTCCCGGCCGATTGAGCTTTGTCGTTCATATTTTTCGGAACGCCCATGTACTGCAGCGTCTGTTTCATAATTTTTTGAAACACCGGCGCCGCCGCGGCACCGCCGCCGAGCTCCGAGTCCCTTGGTTCGTCGATGAGCACGAGCATGACGACTTTGGGATCATCCACCGGCGCGTAACCGATGAAAGAAACGACCTGTTTCGTGTAGTCGTATTTCCCGTTAACTACTTTAACCGCCGTTCCCGTTTTACCGGCGACCCGGTAGCCCTCGATATACGCGTGCCGCCCGGTACCGATTTTCTGGTCGGAAACGACCTGCTCCAGAATTTCGCTGACTTCCTTCGCTTTGTCCGGGGTAAGGATTTGCCGGATCTCTTTGACTTCTGTTTCCGTCGTTTCCCCGGTTTGCGGGTCGGTAATGGATTTGACGATATGCGGCTCCAGCAGTTTCCCGCCATTTGCCACGGCCGCAACCGCAGCGACCTGCTGCAGTGGCGTGACGAGCAGCTTGCCGTGCCCGTAAGCCATCGCCGCAAAGTCCGCCTGCTGCTTCGGCGTTACGACCCCGGCCGCTTCGCCGGGCAGCTCAATCCCCGTCTTTTGGCCGAAACCAAACTCATCCACATATTGTTTCAGTCGCTCAGGACCTAGCATCTCGTATCCAAGCTTAACGAAGGCGACGTTACTGGAACGTTTAACCCCTAACAAATAGCTAATACGCCCCCATCCCGAACGTTTCATGTCGTGAATGGTTTGCCCGGGAACGCGAATGCTTCCGGACATATATTCCGCCTCGGGATTGAACAATCCCTCCTCGACGGCGCCCGCCAATGTCACGATTTTAAACGTGGATCCCGGCTCGTAGACCGACTTGATCGCATGGTTGTAAAAGTTCTTTTGGTCCACATCGGCCCAGTACTGATTCGGATCATAGGTCGGCAAATTGGCCATGCCGAGAATGTCCATCGTCTTTGGATCCGCGGCAATGACCGTCATACTGATCGGCTTCAATTGATCGAAAGCTTCCTTCATCGCTTCTTCGATATAATACTGTATCGTCCCGTCGATCGTCAGCCGGATATTTTCTCCATTTTTAACGGGCTGATAGATCTCGCTCGCTTTGGGAATCTCGATTCCCCGGCCATCGCTCTTGTATTGGAGCTTGCCGTCAATGCCGCTCAGTTCTTTGTCATAAGCCGCTTCGAGGCCCGAGACCGCTTTCCCGTCCCGGTCCGTATATCCCAGCACATGGGCCGCTAGATCTTTTTTCGGATAATACCGTTTTTGCTCTTTTAGCAAATAAATACCGGCATCCTCAACCTTGTGCTTTTTCTCCAGTTCATTAGTAAAAGCCTCGACTTTGTCCCGCAGCTCCTGATCGATTTTCCAGCCTTCGTAGCGGACCTCCCGCTGCGCTAAGAAAGTTCCGTCCTCCTTCTTGGCGTTGACGATTTCTTCCAGTTGGAGCTTGTCTTTGCCAAGCAAGTTATGGAGCCCTTCCACCACTTCGTTCTGCAAATTCAATTTGTGGATCAGCTTGGGATTGACCGCCACGGTATAGGCCGGGGCATCGATGGCCAATACGTCCCCGTTCCGGTCGGTAATGGTACCGCGCGTAGCCGGCAGTTTTTTCTCTTTTGACCAGATTTCTTCGGCATGGCCCTGCCAAAAGCTGGCCTCCACGACCTGAATCCAGAACACTCTACCTATAAGAACAGTAAAAAAGAGGGTAATGCATCCCCCTATCAGCAGCGTCCGAAGTTTTATTCTCTTGATCATGGCAATACCTCGTGATTCTATGATTTGTGCCCGGACCCGCTTACTCCGCGGACCCGGACGCTTTCAGACCGACAGGAATTTGAATGTGGAACCCTTCTGCCGCAGGCGAAACGTAGCCGAGTTTGGCGGCTTCCTCCGGAATTTTCTCCTCCAGCTTTTCTTTTTGAACGGCCATTTCCTTCACCTGCACCTGAATCTTCTGGATATCCGCGTTCAAATTGAAAATATCACGTTTGATACTGTAGAGATTCGCGTTTTGCACCAACAAGCCGCCCATGATCGCCACGCAAAATACAATCGTCGCCAAATAAAGCAGCTTCTCTTTGACCGGAAGCGGTGCCCGCCGGGTAACTACTTTTGTGGTCTCCCGGTAACGCTGGGACTGGTGACCGCGTTCCGCCGTTTTTTCTTTGACTGCCAAATTCCCCCGTGTATACGCCATTTCACACTTCCTCCGCACTTGATTGCAGTTTCTCCGCTACACGCAATTTCGCCGAACGCGCCCGCGGGTTTTGTTCCAGTTCCTCCGCTGAAGGAACGAGCGGCTTTCTGTTGACCAGTTTCAGTTGTCCCTGACCGCCGCATACACACATGGGAAAATCAGGGGGACAGGTGCACTTTTCCACATAGCTGGCAAAAATTTGTTTACAGATCCGATCTTCCAACGAGTGAAACGTAATCACCGAAGCTCTTCCCCCGGGGGCGAGACACCGGACCGCGGCGTGAAGCCCTTCTTCCAAAGCGCCTAATTCATCGTTTACGGCGATCCGCAACGCCTGAAAGCTTCGCTTCGCCGGATGGCCGCCGGTTCGGCGAGCCGCCGCAGGAATCCCTTCCTTGATTAATTCGACCAATTCTCCGGTCGTTTCCACCGGCGCCTCCTGCCTTCGCTGCGCAATGACCGAGGCGATTCGTCTGGAGAACTTCTCTTCGCCATATTGGAACAAAATTCTTGCTATTTCGCGTTCCGGCCACTCATTCACAATATCCCTGGCCGTTAGCGATGCGGATTGATCCATGCGCATATCCAGCGGAGCGTCGGCGTTATAGCTGAACCCCCGCTCTCCTTCGTCAAATTGGGGAGAGGATACGCCGAGGTCAAACAAAACACCGTCCACCTGCGGTATACCATCTTTCGTCGGAACGCCAACCTCAAGCAGCTTCTGCTGTAAATGGCGAAAGTTGCTCTTGACCAAGGTCAGACGGCCACTGTAGGATGCCAGATGTTCTCTGGCATTGTCCAGAGCCCAGTCATCCTGGTCAAACGCGATCAATCTGCCGCGTTCCCCAAGCCGGGACAGGATCACGGAGCTATGGCCGCCTCCGCCTAAAGTGCAATCCACATAAATGCCGTCCGGCTTGATGCGCAGCCCTTCTGTCGCTTCTTTTTTAAGCACCGTGATGTGATGAAACAAGACTTACGCCTCCAGACTCTATCTTTCTTTCCAAATCAAAAATCAAAATCAACCAGCTTCTCGGCAATTTCGTTAAAGGTGTCTTCGGATTGTTGGAAGTAGTGCTCCCAAATATCCCGGCTCCAAATTTCTACCCGGTTCGACACGCCCAGTACAACGCAATCCTTCTCCAGTTTGGCATACTGCCTCAAATTGGGGGGTAAATTTACCCTTCCCTGTTTATCCCATTCGCATTCCGTCGCCCCGGAGAAAAAAAACCGCGTAAACGCACGCGCATCGGATTTCATCAGCGGCAGGGCTTTAAGCTTTTGTTCCAGGACTTCCCACTCCTGTTGCGGATATACGAAAAGACACTGGTCGAGCCCGCGGGTGACGACGAAAGAAGTCCCTAGGAGGTCGCGAAACTTGGCCGGAATAATGATTCGGCCTTTCTCGTCAATGCTATGTTGGAACTCCCCCATAAACATTGGTTCACTCACTCCTTACCTCTTCCCCCCACTTTGCACCACTTTCCACCACTATGAATAGTACTTATTCTCCACTACGGATAAAAATCCTGCTATCTCTTAAACTTTTTTTGTTGGTAATTATATCCGGGTGAACGGACGTAAAAAAAGCGCGAGCGACGGGGATCATTAAATCCCCACACTCACGCTTCTATGGATCGTTTCATGTTATCAAGCCGTGTTTCCGGTTTCTTAATGCTCCTGCCAACTGTCCAGATAAGCCCGCTGTTCTTCGGACAGCGTATCGATGCCGAGCCCCAGACTTTCCAGCTTGAAGCGGGCCACCTGCTCATCCAACTCATACGGAACATTGATCACGGTCTTGCCGATTTGCTCATACTGTTCGTTCACGTACTTAAGTGACAAGGCTTGAAGGGCGAACGTCATGTCCATGATCTCCGCCGGATGTCCATCACCGGCAGCCAGGTTGACCAGGCGGCCTTCGGCGAGCACATACACTTTGCGTCCGTCCTTCAATTGATATTCTTCAATGTTCCGGCGAACGGTACGTATCGAGCTGGAGCGCTCAGCCAGCTCCGGTTTGTTCACTTCCACGTCGAAGTGGCCGGCATTGGACAGAATGGCTCCGTCCTTCATCACATCGTAATGTTCTCCGCGAATGACGTCGCGATTGCCGGTTACGGTGACAAAGAAATCGCCGATCTTGGCCGCTTCCAGCATCGGCATGACATGGAACCCGTCCATATAAGCTTCGACTGCCTTGATCGCATCCACTTCGGCGACAACGACATTGGCGCCAAGCCCTTTGGCCCGCATCGCCACGCCTTTGCCGCACCAGCCGTAGCCTACAACCACGACGGTTTTCCCCGCCACGACCAGGTTGGTCGTCCGGTTGATGCCGTCCCAGACCGATTGTCCTGTTCCGTACCGGTTATCAAACAAGTATTTGCAATACGCATCGTTTACGGCTACCATCGGGAATTGCAGCTTCCCTTCCTTATCCATCGCTTTAAGCCGCAAAATCCCGGTCGTGGTTTCCTCCGCGCCACCGCGAACATTTTCGAGGAGGTCCGGACGTTCCGAGTGAAGGATCGTCACAAGGTCTCCGCCGTCATCGATAATCAGATCCGGCTTCGTCTCGAGAGCACGAATAAGAAGCGCTTTGTACTCCTCAGGCTCCGGGTTGTATTTGGCAAACACCGTGACGCCGTCTTCGACCAATGCCGCGCATACATCGTCCTGGGTGGAAAGCGGGTTGCTTCCTGTAATCGTCACTTCGGCTCCGCCGGCTTTGACGACCTTCGCCAAATAAGCCGTTTTTGCTTCCAAGTGCAGCGAGATCGTTACTTTTAACCCCTTAAAAGGCTGCTCCTGCTCAAATTGCTTGCGGATCCGTCCAAGCACAGGCATATGAGCCTCGACCCAATCAATCTTCAAGTGCCCCTCGGGGGCCAGTTTCATATCGGCGACGATGCTGTTTTGAATAGCTGAACTCATCGACTTTTCCCTCCTACAAGTTTATAATCCGGTGACTTCCCGTTACATCATAAGGAATTCCCGTCAAACCGTCAATCCAGTCCGAACCATAGCGGTTCAGGTAATAAAAAATATTATAGACTCTTTCCTGCGGTTTCCCGAGCGGGAATAGGGACAACTCAATACGATCGAAATGGCGGAGACCCGCTTCATTCGATTTCTCCAGGGCATCCTTCGTTTTGCCCCGCAGATAGTCGATCTGATCGACGATCTTATCGCGATTGGCCCCGCCCAGCTTGACGAGTCCCGCCTGAATCGTGCCCAACTGCTCGATCAGAGGATTATACATCGCCGTAAAGGCCGCTTTGATTTCTTCAAACCGCTCTTCCAGATTCAGCGAGTCTTGCCCGGCAAGCCAGGCTTCGCGCTTGCTGCGCAGAGCTTCGCGATCCGCTACGTCTTCCCAGCGCAGTCCATATTTCTCCATATGCTTTTGCAAGGTGCCTTCCATCACGGTAAAAGACTCCCGCGGCAGTAAAATCGGCATTTGCAGACCGAGCTTGCGGAAGGCGGAGCGCGTCAGTGCCCAGTAGGCGATTTCTCCCGCGCCCAGCACCGTACCCAGCACCGGCAGAAGCGAATCCTGCATCAGCGGACGGGTCAGCACATTGTTGCTGAAGCGTTCCGGGTGGGCGTGTAGCTCCCCGATCAGTTCTTCCCTCGAAAAAGCCACCTTGCCCTTGCGATCATTAAACTTGCCATCCTGCTTAAATAAAAGCAATCTTTCTCCTTCATGTATGTAGAAAAGATTCGCTCCGTCCTCCCGGACATCCGCCTGAAGCGTAAAGCCCCGTTCCTTTAAGGCCCGGGAGGTTTCCATATACGCTTCTTCCAGCTCATCGTTTCTCTCGATCATCGCTTCAAATACGGGGGCTTCCAGCCGTCTCAATTCGGGATCCGCGGAATCGAGCAGGATCAGTCCGTACCTGCCGAACCAATGCCCCATCAGCTTGGCGAAGCATTCCGTCAATGTTGAGGAGGAAGACGAGCATGTCCGGAACAGCTCCATCAACCCCGGCCGGAATTCGGTCTCCGGCAGCAATTGTTCCAGTTCGGCCGCCGCCTGGTCCCATGCTTCCGGCATCATCTCCGTCCAACTGACCGGCTTGCCCTGCTCATGACCGTCAGCGATCCGTACCCGGCTGACCTCCAGGCTGCCCGACAACACATACGCATGATTGACTTCGTCCCAGTCATGATCCTCGCCGGCAATCCAGAAGACCGGTACGACAGACCGTCCCAGCTTCCGTGAGGCTTCCCGGGCCGCCTTGATAATCGTCACCGCTTTGTATATAACGAGCAGCGGGCCGGTAAACAAACCGCTTTGCTGCCCGCCGACGATGACGGCTGTCCCCGGCTGAGCCAATAGCTCAAGGTTCTTCGCAACCGCGTCCTCCGGGTTGTGAAGGCGATTATATTCCCGCAGCCGGGACACCAGTTCTTCTCGACCTACACGGGAACTTTCGCTTTGATCCAGCCATTCGAGCCGTTCCTTCCAGCTCCGTTCCTCCTTGGGATTATACTCATAGAATGAGCTAACCCGGGCATAATCCTGAATGAGCGCTTCGGCGAGCGGTTGTCCCGTCGGCAGCGGCTCTTTCACCATATTCATCAGGGATCGATCCTCCTGTTCTTTTTTCACAAGCTTTAAACTTCTTAGCTTCTTATAAAATATAGCACAACCCCGGGACAATCGCGAAGCTAAAAAAAGACCCCGCACCGGAACACGGTGCGGGGCTGGGGAACGGGGACCCCAATTATCCTTTTTTCGGCATGGATACCCAGTGGCCTTTCGATACTTCGACCAACTCCGAGTTTTCCAGGTCGAAAGCGCCGCCGCTGGCGGAGCCGTCCTTCGCCGATGAAATCGGTCCGTTGCCGGTATCCTCCAGCAAAATCCGCTTCTTGTTGGCTTCCACTTCCGGATCCGGAATCGGAATGGCCGACAGCAAGGTTTTGGTGTAAGGATGAAGCGGATTGGCGTACAATTCTTCACTTTCCGCCATTTCCACGATCCGGCCCAGATACATAACCGCTACGCGGTCACTGATGTGCTTGACCATCGACAGGTCATGCGCGATGAAGAGATAAGTCAAACCGAGGCGGTCCTGCAGTTCCTTAAGCAGGTTGACCACCTGCGCTTGAATCGATACGTCCAGCGCGGAAATCGGTTCGTCGCAAATAATGAATTTCGGGTTTACCGCTAACGCGCGGGCAATCCCGATCCGTTGCCGCTGACCGCCCGAGAACTCGTGCGGGTAACGCGTAGCGTGATCCGGGTTCAGACCTACCATATCCAGCAGTTCCTCTACCCGTTTCTTCCGCTCGGCGCGGGAACCGGCCATGCCGTGGATGTCCAGCGCCTCCCCGATAATATCCGTGACCGTAAACCGCGGATTCAGCGAGGCGTACGGATCCTGGAAAATCATCTGCATGTCGCGGCGCATCGCTTTCATTTTGCGCGGAGACAGCTTGTTGATATCCGTACCGTTGAAACGAACGCTGCCTGCGGTCGGCTCATATAGACGAAGTATCGTCCGTCCGGCGGTGGACTTGCCGCAGCCCGACTCGCCGACGAGACCCAATGTCTCGCCTTCCGCGATCGAGAAACTGATATCGTTGACGGCTTTAAGCACATTGCCGCTGCCGACGTTAAAATATTTTTTGAGGCCTTCGACTTCGATCAGGTTCTTGCTCATGACGACTGTCCCTCCTTGGCCATCGGGTGAAGATCCCAGCAACGCGCCATATGCGTGTCACTGAACACCGTTGCGCCCGGATCGATGCGTTCGCAGATCTTCATGGCATGTTCGCAGCGAGCTGCGAACGGACAGCCGATCGGCGGCTTGATCAAATCCGGCGGCGTCCCGATGATCGGGATCAACGGCTCGCCCTTCTTCTGGTCAAGGCGCGGCATCGATCTTAGCAATCCTTTGGTGTAAGGGTGCTGAGGGTTTTTGAAAATCTCCCACTTCGTTCCGGTTTCGACGACTTCGCCCGCATACATAACGATGACCCGGTCACACATACCCGCTACAACACCAAGGTCATGGGTGATCAAGATGATCGACGTACCAAGACGCTCCTGCATCTCTTTCATAACGTCCATAATTTGGGCCTGAATCGTTACGTCAAGCGCGGTGGTCGGTTCATCGGCAATAAGCAGAGCAGGCCGGCAAGCCAGCGCGATGGCGATCATCACACGCTGCCTCATCCCCCCGGAAAATTCGTGCGGATATTGATTAAAGCGGGCTTCCGCATTTTTGATGCCTACAAGCTTCAGCATCTCAATAGCCTCTTTTTTCGCTTCGGCCGCTGACATTTTCTGATGTTTGATAAGCACTTCGGTAATTTGTCTACCTACCTTAATCGTAGGATTCAACGAGGTCATCGGGTCCTGAAAAATCATGCCAATATCTTTACCGCGAATGGCTTCCATTTCTTTGTCGCTTTTTTGCAAAAGGTTCTGTCCCTGGAACAGAATTTCACCTTGCTTGATTATGGACGGAGGGGACGGGATCAGTCGCATGACCGTTTGGGCCGTGACGCTTTTGCCACTGCCCGATTCACCGACGATCGCAACCGTTTCCCCCTTGCCTACTTCAAAGTTCATGCCGCGTACGGCTTTCACTTCTCCGCCTTTTACCTGGAAGGAGACATGCAAATCTTTGATTTGTAAAATCGGCTCCATCACTCCACCTCCTATTTCTTCAGTTTTGGATCCAGCGCGTCGCGAAGGCCGTCGCCGAAAATGTTAAACGCCAGCATCGTCAAGCTGATGACAGCCGCCGGGAACAGCATGCGCCATGGGTAGTACAGCCAACCGGTCAAGGCATCGTTGATCATCGAACCGAGCGATGCGATCGGAGCCTGTACGCCCAGACCGAGGAAGCTCAAGAAGGCTTCAGAAAAAATCGCGTTCGGTACGGACAAGGTCACGGTAACGATGATCGGACCTACCGCATTCGGCAGCAAGTGGCGGAACAACAGACGTCCGGAACTGGCGCCCATCGAACGGGATGCAAGAACGAACTCGCGGTTTTTGAGCTGCATAATTTCACCGCGGACGATCCACGACATGTTAATCCAGCCCGTAATCGTCAAGGCCAAGATGATCGTTCCCAAACTAGGTTCCATTACGACCAGCAACAAGATCGTTACCAGCAAATAAGGGATGGAGTACAGAATCTCGGAAAATTTATTCATAATTTCATCGACACGGCCGCCAAAATAACCCATAATGCCGCCGTAAATAACACCGATCATCAAGTCGATACACGCCGCGGCCAAACCTACGATCAGGGAGATCCGGGCCCCCATCCAGGTGCGCACCCACATGTCGCGGCCGAGGTCGTCGGTTCCGAACCAGTGCAGGGCGGACGGTTTTTGGTTTGTATTCATCAGATCGTTGGAATAATAGTTGTATCCGTGCACCCATTTGGAAATCAACGGACCGACAAGAGAGGCAATGACAATCAGCAACAGTACGCCGAGCGCGGTCATGGCCATCTTGTTGGAACGAAGACGATACCAGGCATCACGCCAAGCGGAAATACTTTCCCGTTGGATGACTTCCGCCTGTTTCTCATCCGTCCCGATTTTACGAAAATCTTCCGGCTTCAACTCCACAGGCGTTGGCATCACTTGAATTGGATTGTTATCCACCCTTACCCCTCCTTCCTTTTGCCAAGTTTGATTCTAGGATCAACAAAGATATAAGCAATGTCGGTAAGGAAGCGGGCCAGCATCAAAAGGATTCCGTAGAAGATCGTAATCCCCATGATAACCGGATAGTCACGACCCCCGATTGCTTCAACGAACTGTTTACCGATCCCGCCGATCCCGAAAATCTGTTCGATGACAACCGAGCCGGTGACAATATTCGCGGTCATCGGGCCAATATAGGTGACGACCGGCATAATTCCGTTGCGAATGACATGGCGGAAAAGAATAGCAAACCAGTTCAAACCTTTTGCCTTCGCTGTTTTAATGTAATCCGCATGCAGCACTTCCAGCATGCTCGAACGGGTCAACCGCGCGATAAAGGCGATCGGCTGCGCCGTTAAAGCGGCTACAGGAAGGACATAATACATCGGGCCCTTGAAGCCCATGGTAGGCAGCCAGTGCAGTTTTGACGCGAAAATATACTGTAAAAGCGAGGCCACGACAAAGCTGGGAACCGCGATGCCCAGCACCGCTAACACCATCGCCACATTGTCAATCAGTTTGCGATGATACAGCGCTGCCAGCATTCCAAGCAGTACCCCTACGATAACAGCTACTATAATGGCTACGAGTCCCAATTTAAGAGAAGCGGAAAAGGTTTGCCCGATGATATCGGAAACGTCCTGATTAATCTTCTTCATGGAAATCCCGAAATCCCCTCGAACAACGTCTCCCAAATACTTCAAATACTGCTGATAAACGGGCTTGTCCAGTCCAAATTGTTTATATAGAAGCTCTTGAATTGCAGGCGGCACCTTTTTCTCTGAAGTGAAAGGGTCGCCTGGAATGGCTTTCATCAGAAAGAAGGTGGCGGAGATCAAAATGAACAATGAGACCAACATGTAAAAAAACTTATTGGCAATGTAACGCACCATGCCCGTTAACACCTCCCTATCAAAAATTTCGACATAAACCGATTTTAGGTTAAATCCGGAACTTTGTCTATTCAATATAATTGCCATACCCCTACAAAGCTTGGAAGAAACCCGATGCACACAAAAAAAACGGGATATATATGGAATACCCACATATATATCCCGATGTAGCTATGCAATTCTTTAACGCACTAAACCATCGAATTAGTGTTCAGTCAGGTAGGCGCGAGTGTAGTCAATGGCTCCGCTGAAGTCAACAACTACGCCCTTCAACCATGTTTTTTCAAGGGCAACGTTGGTGTAATAGTACACCGGAAGGATAATCATGTTGTCTTTAACCAGAATCTCTTCAGCCTTTTTGAAGATTTCGTTACGTTTTGCGTTATCTTCCGTAGTTTTAGCCTCTTGAACGAGTTTATCATACTCTTCGCTCTTAAATCCGGTATCATTGTTACCGCTGTTGGAAGTCCACATGTCGATAAATGTCATTGGATCATTGTAGTCCGCGCTCCAGCCGTTGCGGGCGATTTGGTAGTTCTTGTTTTGACGGTTTTCGATGAAGACGCTCCATTCCTGGTTTTCGGTTTTCACGTCAACACCTAGGTTTTTCTTCCACATGTCGGCTGCAGCCAAAGCGAGTTTCTTGTGGGCTTCACTGGAGTTGTAAATCAAAGTGATTTCAGGCAGTGTCGTATAGCCTTCTTCTTTCATACCTTCTTCAAGCAATTTCTTCGCTTCTTCTACATTTTCGGTAAAGAATTCCTTGTCCGGATTTTCATTACGGAATTCATCCTTCACGCCTTTAATGCCTGGAGGCACAAAACCGAAAGCAGGCAACTGTCCGCCCAGCGTGATTTTGTCAACGATAGCTTGGCGTTCAAGCGCCATCGCGAAAGCTTTACGGATTTTCACGTTATCGAACGGTTTAGCCGTTATATTAAATTCATAGAAATAGGTACTGGCGATACCTTTAACTTTGTACTCGTCTTTCAGTTCTTTCTGAACGATTGGAATTTGGTCGGTCGGGATTTCGCCGTTCGGATGGCCCGCACGATCCAACTCGCCATTTCTGTAGCTCGTAAGCTCGGTAGCGCCGCTGTTTACGAGGGACATCGTGATTTTGCTGAGTTTGATTTCGTCTTTACCCCAATAGTTTTCGTTCTTCGTAACTTCGATCGTTTGGCCTTTTGTCCAGGTAGTCAACGTAAACGCACCGTTAACGATCATTTTGTCTTTGTTAACCGCCCATTTCGGATCGTCCTTCACGGATGGATGAACCGGATAGTAGGTATAGAAAGAAGTCAGACCCACGAAGTAAGGAGTCGGCGAAACCAGTTCCACCTCAAGGGTGTAATCGTCAACGGCTTTTACGCCGACTTGACTGAAGTCTTTGATTTTTCCTGAATTATAATCTTCAGCATTTTTCAAGTAGAACAATTGATAAGCATAAGGAGCTGCCGGATTTGTTTTCGGACTTAACACGCGCTCCCAAGCGAAAACAAAATCGCTGGCTTTCACCGGGTCGCCGTTGCTCCACTTCGCATCTTTGCGAAGATGGAAAGTAATTTTATTGCCTTTAGCTTCCCACTTCTCGGCTGCAGCCGGTTGAGGTTCACCGGACTCGTCCATACGAGTCAACCCTTCGTACATCGTTTTCAGAACCGTATTGGCCTGGCTGTCTTTCGCTTGAGCCGGGTCAAATGTAGGAGGCTCCGCACTCAGGTTGATTCTAAGCGTCTGATCCGCGGCCAACTTCTCTTCACCGCTGTTCGCAGCCTTCTCGCCGCCGTTGGAAGATGTGTTGCCACCGTTTGATGCGCCCTGGTTCCCATTCGATCCGCATGCCGCAAGCAGCGTGCCAACCGCAAGAACGAGCGTCAAAAGGAGCAAGAGGCTCTTACTCTTCTTCATCTTGCAGTTCCCCCTTAAAATTGTGGTATATGTTTTAAGATTATACAACCAGCGGTCAAAAAAATCCAACAAAAATTTTCAATAAATTAATCGAAAATTAATATAATCGAGCTTTTTCTTAACAAAATAGTCCAATATACAATATTGACTTTTCATTTCGTTTACAATTAACCTCGGATGTTAATGTTTTATGTAGATTTTTGCATACTCATTAGCTTAGCCTACTGCGCCGTAACATATGTAAAAATACTAATGAGAAATAACAAGACATAGGCCAGGCCCGTTCCCGCAAACGTAAGTCTCCAAACCGCTCTCAATAACCTGCGGACATCGACCTTCCCTTTCATCCGGTTTTGCGCTCCGCCGATGAGTCCGACGGCAATCAGCAGAATCAACAGGATAAGGTAGAACCCGAACTTGGAACCGAAGACGTTATTGAACAAGGCGGAAACCGAAAGGATCAGAAATACCGTGGTGACATCCATCGCCAGCTTGATCGCCGCTTTTTTGTCTTTCTTCATATAATTGGCGATGAAATACACCAGCAGAAAAGGAATGAATGGCATGACCGAAAGAACCCCGACAGACGAGAGTAATATACTCAATAGTTCCACCTCCCCGGCGCGATTGGAATTAAAAAGCTCACTCGCTTGGTTAAATGCTATATTTTTATACGGTTCAGACCGGATGAAGCGCCCTCACCAAGCGCCAGACAGCTTCATGTCCGGGAGCGGGAATCTTTGCCGCATGGGCCATCTCCACCAAACGCCCGTTGATATGATCCACTTCCGTTATCTCTCCCTGAAGCACGTCCTTCAACATAGAAGAGATGTTCCCCGAAGTGGAGCGGCAAACGCTCATGACCATAGCATAAGTATCGGGCTCACAGGGAATACCGTGCGCAAGGTAAATTTGCTCCGTCTCGCGGCATAACTGCTTCAGCAGTTGCCTCCGTTCTTCGCCGATGAGCAACTCTCCGTTAGAAACCCTTAACAACGCCGTTAAAGGATTAATCGCCGCATTGATCAGCAGCTTCTTGTAAATCTCCGTATCGATGTCATTCGACAAAATGGCTTGAAATCCTGCCTGCGTCAGTTTTTTTGCCAAACATTCAGCAGTTTTTACGTTTTCATGGCTCGCCCGAGTCTCATTTTCCCGACGATTCTCGCTTGAAACGGATTTCGCATACGCTTCCGCTGCCTGGGGCAGCCCTAGTTTTGTGACCCCCGCTCCGGAACGGATCACCTTGCTTTTGTCCGCCAGCTTGGCCCCTTCCGTAGTGATGGCCGCATAAACCGGAAATCCCGGGAAAGCTCCGCGCACCTTTTCGATATGTCCGATCCCGTTTTGAAAGCATAAAATCCCGGTGGTTTCGCCAAGCAGCTTCCCCGTATGCCGCAAAAGCGGCCCTTCAATATGACGCTGTTTCGTCATCAAAAAGACCCAGTCCGCCGCCTCCCCAACTTCCCCCTTCACCGCAGCATCGATAGGGTAGGCCGTAAAACTCCCCGGCGCAAGCCGAACCGCGCCGCCCGGGTATTCTATACTAAACCCGCCGGAATTCAAGAACTGGGATTGCTCCGGGGTTCTTGTCCAAAAGCGGACCCGCTCTCCGGCATGAACCAGCATTCCCCCAAACAGCAGCCCGAGCGCCCCGGCGCCTATAATCTCGATTTTCATCAGAAATACATCTCCTTCTTCTGCCCCGCCTCCGGTTTTCACTAATTCTTTTATACCAACCTTTTCTTCTCCCGAAAAGACAAAATCCCGCCGGATCGGCAGGATTTTGTCTTTTTGTTATTCGATGCGCTCCAGATTCCCGTTCGCATCCATTTTAAAACGGGTTTTCGCTTCTTCGTCCTCTTCATTCAGGAAAGCCAACCGGCGCGCCCGGTCCATAATTTGAATTAAAGCTTTGTAGTCATCGTTCACAACCCGGTAATCGGTCTGTACTTCATTCACTTGCGCAGACAACTGCTCGTTCTCTTCTCTTAGTCTGGCAAGCTGCTCCTCTTTCTCGCGCAGCTCCTTCTCCAAATTTTTTACATGCCTGTTCGTATCCTGAATGGAATTCTTCCAACCGCGTAAAAAACGGATGACGGCATCGATCGAGATCGTTTCTTCCGTAGCCCCATCGCTCCGGTAAGTCCCTTCTTCCAACTCGGCCGGGGCCAGTGAAGAAATGGCGGGATTGCCCGCGAGCGTCCCCTGCTTTTTCATATAGTTGCGTTTTTGGCGTTGCGCTTTGGCGATGCCGATCGCGGCTTCATATTTCTTCCGGACACAACTGTTCCACCGGAAACCGCAGGCTGCCGCCGTTCTTCCGATTCGTTCCCCCACTTCCTCAAATGCCGTCAACTGGGTGCTGCCTTCCCGAATATGGCGCAGAGTCACTTCCGCCAAGATCAAATCATCCTCAGCGCTCCACGCGTCTTGTCTAACTGCTGTCATGCTATAAAAACCTCCTAACGACATCCTGATATACCGTCTTCCGGCCGGAATTCCGGCAGGCTTGCTGGTAAAATATTTCTTACTCCATTTCTATGCCTCTCATAGAGTTCATAGAATCTATTTGATACTAAAATGTATTTCCAAAACGGCCCTGGTCCATACCTCACGTCAAAATAAAAGATTTTTTATAAGGGTGTAACTCAAGTCAATAACGAATATCACAAGTCAAGGTCTTAAAAGGTAAATTTAGTGACTTTTCGTTTACACTTATATGACTTGCGGGTATAATGAGGTATAGAATTCAGTAGACGTGTATACATAGGAAAGGGGGATTTCTCTTGGCACGCATGTTCCGCGTCCTCGGCTTCTTCACACTCGCCATCGGACTTATGGCATTTGCCGGTGACCTGATTGAAATGGCTTTGCTTTTTTTCCTGCAAACGGCGTTTTTCGTGTTGTTCGGCTACCTGAAATTCACGGAAAGAACCTATATCCTGTTGTTCTGGGGATATATGATCGTTGCCTTTACCGGCTTCAGCTATTGGACCATTTTCCAAATGGGGCTTCCGTTGTAAGCAATCCCCTTGGCTTTATAACTCAAAGGCGACCCGGCCGCGGCCGGGTCGCCTTTTTTTCATTTGGACAAAACTAATAACCCACTGCTATTCGCCGAACTGGTATCATATATATGATGTAATTCAACGTAGGGAGAGAAAACCATTGAACAGACGAACCACGGCGCTGTACCTTTCGATATTGTTTGCGTCCGTCCTCCTGTTCCCGGTCCAGGTTTCCGCCGTCCCGATGTCCGACGAGGAACTGAAAGTGCTGCAGGAGAGCCTTTCCATCGTGGAGCTCGACCGGGAAATCACGAGAATTGAGGAAGAACAGCGTCAAACGGAGCAATCCATCGGGGAGCTTGAACAGCAACTGTCCAGTAAGAGTGAACAGATCGAAGGCAGCCGGGAACAGGCCGGAAAGAGGCTGGCCGCTTATTATATGGGGGAAAGGGAAAGCTTGCTGTCCGCCTTGTTGTCGGCCAACAGCCTGAAAGATTTTTTGTCGATGCTGGATTATTATCAGCTTATTGCCGAAAGAGATCACTACATCTTGAACAAATACAAGACCGAGTACGACGGTTTGGAAAAGACCAAACGCAAATTGAACCGCTTGTCCGCGGAGCTTGGGTCCATGAAAGAAAGCCTTGTGAAGCAGCGGACCCGGGTAGCCGCCCTGCAACAAAGTGTTGACGGATCGCTGGGCGCAAGCGCGGACCCCGAGAAACTTAAAGCGATGATCGAGGAGTTGACCGTTTACTGGCAAAATGTCGGTCTATATGAAATACGCCGGTACTTTAAAGAACTGTCCGCGGCCATGGCGGAATTTCCGGACTTTTTGCAGGAGCACCAGGAGAGCCTTTCCTCCGAAAAAGAAGGGTATGTACTTACCGTCAAGGAGAAAGATTTGAACGATTTTTTGCATTCCCGTAGTGACTTGTTGAAAAATATGGCCTTTGTGTTCGAAAATGAACGCATTATCGCCGAAGGGCGCAGAGACGGCCTGGAGCTGAAAGTGGAAGGAACATACACGGTTGAGCAGGAACCGCAAAATTCGATTGTCTTCCACGTAAGCCGGATTGTTTTTAACGGACTGGAGCTTCCGGATACGACCCGTACGGAGCTTGAAAATGATTTTGATCTCGGCTTTTATCCCAAAAAAATCGTCCCTTTTGTGGAAGCCACCGAGGCCTCCATCCAAAAAGGGACGCTGATTGTAAAGTTAAAGCTGGATTTATAATCCTAATGAAGACAGTTCATTCAAGTAAGCCTGCATTCCTAAGCCGCCTTTAAGAAAAGCCGCGGTAACAGAGGCATATTTCTCCATCCTTTCGGGAATTTCGGCGCCTGCGGGTACCGGAGTTCCCTTTCCTTTTACAAGGGACGGAGGTAGACCGGCGGGTATACCGCCGTGCTCCGCCTGTACATACAGCTCTTTGCGAACCGGCAAGTTCCCGGTCAGTTCAAACCATTGACGCTGTTGAATCTGGTTCGTCATCGCGGCGATCCACCGCCCCGCGGCTTCCCCGTTGTCCGATCCGGCCGTCACCGCATAGCTCCGTCCCGTGATCCACATTTCCCCGGAAATAGCCTGATCCGGGAAGACGATATGGAGGCCGCCGGAATTACGCCGGCGAGCCTCACTCCATTTGACCAGCCCAAATATCGCTTCCCCGCTGGATAGTTTATTCCAGACATTATCTTGGCCGGAAGCGCCGCTTCCGGAATGGAGCAAATACGGACGCAGCGCATCCAGCAGTTTGACCGCTTCCTCGGTTTCTTTGGACCGCTTGAACACGGAGTTGGCATCGCTTGATCCGGTATGACCCGAAAGCTGCAAGGTCAATGATATCCCCGCATAAGGATCTCCATAGTCAAAGGTTATAAGAGAAGGTGGATGAGTTTGGGTTTTGTATTTTGCCAACAGTTCTTTCCAATCTTCCGTTGTCAAAGGGAGTTTCAAATTTTCCGCCTGCAGCTTGTCGTCCCGGTAAACCCACACATAGGGATCGATGTCCAACGGGACAGCCCATGTATAACCGTTCCACTCGTTCTGCGCCAAGGAAGCGCTTAACACCTCCCCGGTTAAGGTTCCCGGATAATAGTTTTCGGTCGGCAGCAAATATCCGTCGGAGGCCAGTTGGCGTACCCACGCATTGTCAAGCAGCAGCACGTCCGGAGACTCCCCGAGCTCGAGCTTCTGCCGAATCGCCTCCAATTCGCTTCCCATCGTAAGATTGGTTAACTCGACCTTCATTCCGGTTTCGTCCATAACCTTTTGATTCAGTTGCTGAAGTTCGCCAAATTCGGCTCCGCTCGTTTGAACCGCAACCGCAATATGTCCCGGCTCCTTATCCGCCTCCCTGTTTTGGGGGGCGACCGGTTCGGATTCGCCGCGATCTTCCGAACTCGTCAGCGTCGATGTCTCGCTGGGCGACAAATTTATCAAGGCGAGCAACAGGATGGCAAAAAGCACCCAGTGGTTTCTACGCTTCACACCCGTTCTTCCTCTCCGCAAGTTCAAACTTAATCACCTGTATCCCTGGACATGAGCCTATATTCCTCCTTATTGTAGCAAATCTTCCTGGAACTTGTCCTTACAAATCATGACAAAAAGCCGGGACAACGCCCGGCATTAACCCTTATTTTGCTCCTCTTTGTTACAGAAGATCGGCAGCGGCCTGCGCGAGCTTGGAGCGTTCTCCTTTTTCCAGCGTAATATGCCCGCTGATGCCCTGTTCCTTAAAACGTTCCACCAGAAAAGTCAGACCGTTGCTGGCGGAATCCAGATAAGGATGGTCGATTTGTTCGGGATCACCCATCAGGATGATTTTGCTTCCCTCCCCTACCCGGGAGACAATGGTTTTCACCTCGTGTCTCGTCAGATTTTGCGCCTCATCCACGATGATAAACTGGCCGGGAATCGAGCGGCCGCGGATGTAGGTCAGCGCTTCAACTTGGATGCTTCCCAGGCCCATCAGGATTTTTTCGATATCCCCCGATTTCTTGGTGTCAAACAAATATTCCAGATTATCGTAAATCGGCTGCATCCAAGGTCTTAGCTTCTCTTCCTTTTCCCCCGGCAAGTATCCGATATCCTTGCCCATCGGTACGACGGGCCGGGCAATGAGCAGCTTCTTATATTTATGATCATCCTCCACTTTCATCAGACCGGCGGCCAGCGCCAGCAGCGTTTTTCCGGTACCGGCCTTTCCCGTTATCGTAACGAGCGGAATCTCGTCGTTCAGCAGCAACTCCAGAGCCATCCGTTGTTGGGCATTGCGAGCGCTGATTCCCCAAACGGGATCATTGCTCAGAAATAGCGGCTCCAATCGGGAAGCATCCGCATTCACCCGCAGCAGCGCCGATTTCCCCGTCCCCATTTCATCCTTCAAAATAACAAATTCATGCGGATATAACGGATAGGTCAAACCAAGCTGATCTACGGACAAATAACGATACGAGTAAAATTCATCGATTAGCGAGGGATGTACTTGAATGGTCAAATACCCGCTATATAAATCCGAAGGCCCTGCGGTACGGTCGGACAAATAATCCTGTGCCGTAACGCCCAGAACATCCGCCTTGATCCGGACCAGGACGTCTTTGCTGACCAGAACGACCGGGCGGGGCTGGGGTTCTTCCTGCTGTTCCAGATGGTAGTTTAACGCTACTGCCAAAATCCGGTTATCATTCGTAATCTCAACAAACATGTCCTGGACTTTGAGAAAGCTACGGTGATTGAGCTCTACCTTAATCCTGCCGCCGGAGTCCAAGAGCACGCCGTCGTGAAGATGCCCTTTTTCCCTCAAGCCGTCCAATAGCCTTGATACTCTGCGGGCATTGCGGCCGATCTCTTCGGCGTTTCTTTTTTTCGAATCGATCTCTTCGAGCACCACGGCAGGTATGATCACCTCATGTTCGTCAAAAGCAAAAATCGCCCCCGGATCATGCAGCAAAACGTTCGTATCCAGCACAAAGATCTTCTTCACGGATATCCCCTCCACCGGAAATCTTGCAGCTCTGATTCGCATACATACTTTTTCCCGTCCGGGAAATGTTATTGGATAGAGGTAGTCAGATCCCTACTTGAAAGGACGGTTCAGCTTTATGCGAATATGGCTGTGTTTGTTAACGACGATGTTTCTGCTTACCAGCTGCGCCATAGGTTCTAGAAACGCATCACCCTCTCCTCAGGATCAAACGCAAACGAACCAGGTTCGGATGCAAGGCGGCAACGAAGTGGGAAATGGAGTTAGGAAAAATAACGTAAACGGAACGATGTCGCAACAAGATCGTCAAGTTCATTTGGAAGAGCTCGTAAAACGTATCCCCGGCGTACGGGACGCCCATTGCGTCATTATGGGCAATACCGCGATCGTCGGCATCGATGTGGACGCCAAGCTGGAACGGGCCCGGGTCGGAAGCATTAAGTACGCGGCGGCGGAAGCGCTGCGCAAAGACCCGAACGGAGCCGGAGCGATCGTCACCGCCGATATCGATCTCAACCAGCGGATCACCGAGATTGGCAAC
This sequence comes from Paenibacillus sanfengchensis, assembly GCF_036864765.1. Classification (NCBI taxonomy): domain Bacteria; kingdom Bacillati; phylum Bacillota; class Bacilli; order Caryophanales; family Paenibacillaceae; genus Paenibacillus; species Paenibacillus sanfengchensis. The sequence continues at coordinate 245,106 of NZ_JBAGJC010000005.1, forward strand.
AAAATCTCAAATGGTCAACCGCTTGCCGGATTTGCGACCGAGCTGGCGGACATTATCGGGCGAATCGTTCCGCAAATGCCCGGCGATACGCGCCCTCGGGAGGGCCAAAATCCCGGCGACACCGGGAATCCTGGCGATCGCACGAACCAAAACGTGCCGGGAAATAACCGGACCGCTCCACAAACTGGAACCCAGCGGCAAATGAACATGGCTCCCGGCAGATAACGACCGGAGATGTCCAAAAGAAAAAGCCCAGCGAAAAAAATCGCTAGGCTTTTTTCATAGCGGCAAAAACCTGGTTGTCCAGCATTTCCGCCGCACGCTGATCATAGACCTTGGCATAGGCCGGTGCGGACGCAAGCTGTGCTCCGTAAAACAGCGCATTGCGAACCGCATCGATTTTCAGATCGAAGCAGCACATTTTGAAGGGGACCCCTTCGAGCGGGTCCTGAACCACTTTCGTTTTGCCGTTAATCGCATAGATCGTTTCTTCCCCAAACACAGTAACCGTAATTCTCGGATGGGCCACGATGTTGCGAACCAGCCTGGATCGGTGATCCAGCGCAAAACGCAGGGTGGAGTAATCCAGGGCATAAATCCAGGAAATCGCGCTGGAGGTCGGACCGCCGGTTTCTTCATCCACCGTGCTTAATAGTACGAAGGTTTCAGATTGAAATGCGGTGTACAAGGCTTCAGACAATTGGGTAACGAGTTCGGACATAAGCGCCAGCCCTCCTGTAATACAAATTACTTATATCAATTGTATTATATCATTGCCGAAAACTTGCATTCAATCGTTACTCGCCCGCTTGTACATCTTCGGATTTCTCTTCCGCGGCCCCCGCCGGCTTCGTTCCGGCCAGCTCGTCCTTCAGCGCCAGTTTCGCCTTATCAAACTCTTCCTCGCTTAAATAAACATAGGGGCTCTTCCACCGTCCCGTGACCGGGACAAAATCCACGTTTTCTTTTGAAATATTCCAATAAGTGGCGATCAAGTTCTTCATTTGCTCGGATTCCAGATCGGTCTCCATATTCTTGCCGACGGATTCGATCACCTTGCCGGCTCCAAGCACGCCGTTCAGCGACTTGGCCTGGTCGATCAATGCGTGAAGCACTTCGTTTTGCCGCCGGTTCCGGTCGAAGTCATCGGAAGCTTTCGTTCTCGGCCTGCAATTCGATTTGCGGTACCGGACAAACCCAAGCGCATCTTCGCCGTTCAAGTGCTGCGGCCCTTCTTTCAAGTTAATGTCGGTGCCGTCGGCACTGTCACGGTAGCACATATTGGCGTCAACATTGACATCGACTCCCCCGAGCGCGTCAACCACATCGCGGAAACCCTGGAAATTCAGCACAGTCACATAATCAATCGGCAAATCGAAGTACTTGCCGATCATCGTCTGCATCTCCTGCTCCGCAGGGATGCCCGACTTCTTCTCAGCAGCCAGGAAATTCGGGTAATAGGCGTTCAACTTGTTCGGCCGGTAGCCGTCCAATTCAAGGAGTGTATCCCGCGGCAGCGAAACTACTGTGGCCGATTTCGTCTTCGGATTCATCGCCACCACCATCATGACATCGCTCAAATGCGTTCCTGTCTGTTTACGGTAGTCCGTACCGAGCAGCAGCATCGTAAGCGGCTTGACTTTGGCGGATCTTTCCGGGGCCACTTTGCCGGAGGTTCCGGTATCGTCTATAACTTTGTCTACGGTCAGATACAGATAACCGGCGTAAGCCCCCACCCCAACAACGGCAAAGATCATCAGGCTGAGCAGCACTTTCAAGAACGTTTTGCCGCCCGACTTTTTCTTTTTCCTCGGTTTTGTACTTTTGGATGTGCTCTTTTGGCTCTGCCCCCGTGGAGGCAACCCGCTGCGATCAGAACTCATGAATTATCACACCTGATTTCAAGTAAAATAGTCGTGTAAATAAGGACTTTTGCTCATTCAGCAAAAGTTACGTCTGTTTACGGCTACTCTTGTTTGTTCGCTGCCGTGCCTTGCGCCGACGCGGTGGCCGAGGCCGCTTCCTGCTTCCGTTTGCGGCGTCCTTCCACAAAGTAGCGGATCCGCACCATCAGCATCAGAACGACGGCGACAAGGAGACATTGAATAATCGGCAGTTTGTCGATCTGAAAAATCAGCAAAAGGAAAGACCCTATCGCCATCAGCACGTACAGAAAGATCTCCTTAAGTAGGGGAAGCTTCTGCCCCGTGCGAAACACTTTGTTGTACACGAAAATCACCAGGGCAAAAATTAACAGATACGAAATGACCGGATTTTGCGCAAACCAAGCTTGCAAGACGGGTCCCTCCTTCATGGTTACATTCATGAATTACCTATTAGGGAAGATCAAATATTGGCATCCGCATTTTTGCGGTGCTTCTCCGCACGCTCGCGTTCGCTCTTGTTCAGAATCTTCTTGCGAAGTCTGACCGATTTCGGCGTAACTTCGCAATATTCGTCATCGTTCAAATATTCCAGCGCCTGCTCCAGCGAGAAGAGCCGCGGGGTTTTCATTTTCACCGTTTCGTCTTTGGTCGCCGAGCGGACGTTGGTCAATTGCTTCTCTTTGCAAATATTGACGACGATGTCGTTATCGCGGTTATGCTCGCCGACGATCATCCCTTCATAAATCTCCGTCCCCGGTTCCACAAACAACGTGCCCCGGTCCTCAATCGAAAGAATGCCGTAGAGAGTGGAAACGCCGTTTTCGCTGGAAACCAGAACGCCTTCATGGCGTCCGCCGACCTGTCCGCCCACAAGCGGCCCATAGCTGTCGAACGCATGGTTCATCACGCCATAGCCGCGGGTCAAAGTCAGGAAATGCGTAGTGTATCCGATCAGACCGCGGGCCGGAATCAGGAACTCAAGCCGAACTTGTCCCGTCCCCGTGTTGATCATATTGACCATCTCCGCTTTTCGGGAGCCCAGGCTTTCCATGACGGCGCCCATGCTTTCCTCCGGCACATCGATCAGCAGGCGCTCAATCGGCTCCATTTTGACGCCGTCGATTTCCTTGACAATAACCTCCGGCTTGGAAACTTGGAGCTCATAGCCTTCCCGGCGCATATTCTCGATCAGAATGCCAAGATGCAGCTCGCCGCGGCCGGATACGATGAACGCGTCCGGGCTGTCCGTTTCGTCGACACGCAGCGAAACGTCAGTCTCCAGTTCTTTAAACAGACGCTCGCGCAGTTTCCGCGAGGTGACCCATTTGCCTTCGCGTCCCGCAAACGGACTGTTGTTCACGAGAAAGGTCATCTGCAGGGTAGGCTCATCGATTTTCAAAACCGGCAAGGCTTCCGGCTGATTCGGATCGGCGATCGTTTCCCCGATGTTGATGTCCTTGATTCCCGCGATCGCCACGATATCGCCGGCACCCGCTTCTTCGGTCTCCACCCGTTTCAAACCCTGGAAGCCGAACAGCTTTTCGATTCTCGCCGTCTTCTTGCCGCCATCGCGCGTCATTACCACCACGCTCTGACCTTGACGGATAATCCCGCGATTGACGCGGCCGATGGCGATCCGGCCCAAATATTCGTTGTAATCCATCAGCGTTACCAGGAACTGCAGCGGTTGGTCCACTTTCTCGGTCGGCGCCGGGATATGATCGACAATCGTCTCATATAAAGCAAGCATATTCTCGTCCTGCTTCTCCGGATCCAGACTGGAGGTTCCGTTGAGAGCGGACGCATAAACGACCGGGAATTCCAACTGCTCATCGTTAGCTTCGAGTTCGATGAACAAATCGAGAACTTCGTCGATGACTTCAGCCGGACGAGCGGCCGGACGGTCGATTTTGTTGACGACCACAATCGGTGTCAACTGATGCTCCAGCGCTTTGCGAAGCACGAACTTCGTTTGCGGCATACAGCCTTCGTAGGCATCGACTACGAGCAGAACGCCGTCGACCATTTTCATGATCCGTTCCACCTCGCCGCCGAAATCGGCGTGTCCCGGGGTGTCCACAATGTTGATCAAATAGTCTTTATACGTAATGGCGGTGTTCTTCGCCAGAATCGTAATCCCGCGTTCCCGTTCCAGATCATTCGAGTCCATCGCGCGTTCTTGAACGGCTTCGTTCTCCCGGTAAATTCCGGATTGCTGGAGGAGCTTGTCGACCAGAGTCGTTTTGCCGTGGTCGACGTGGGCAATAATCGCAATATTGCGAATGTTTTTTCTTTCATGCATGGGTTTTCTCCAAATCCTTTCATCTCTGTTTACTTATTTCCTAAAGCTTGGATCAGCTTGATTCACCACAAAACAAGCGTCGGATAATTCACATCACCGACGCTTGGACATATCCCCTATATTATACGCAAAATCGTGAAAATTTCAAGAACTTCTCTCCGCCATCACCAGTTGCGCCGGGTTTTGCCGCGGGCCGCAATCAACCAAATTCCGATCGCGATCAAGACGATGGCCACCACATATATTAGCGCCAGGGAAAACAACGTAAATCCGAAGCAGATAACCGAAACACCCGCTAAAATGACGGCCGCGAGCAGAACGCCGCTCTGGCGCATCTTCGAGAAATACTCATATTCATAAAGCCCCACCGCGATGCCGAGGATCAGCCCCGGCCAGGTATACTTAAACGTATGCCAGCCCCAGAAATTCGCTATGAAGAACAGAATACTGTAGACGACCAGAATGCCCCCCGGCAATAACAGCTCGGAAGGTCCTTTCCGCCAAAAATGCCAGAGGTGAAAAATAATCCCCGGAACCAGCAGAATCAAAGGCCAGAGCGCCTTGCCCAAAAAGCTGAATACCCCGAGCTTTCCCAGCAGGATGACGATACCTGCGGCCAAAATCAAAATTCCCGTCGTGAGCTTGTTGTTATCGGACATCCCATCACACACCTTCCAGATGACAATGAAGGACAGGCCGCAGCAAATTACGACATTTCCTTCTCATTCCAGTTTATCACGAACAAAGCAAAAAAAACCACTCTGCCGCCCTGGCGGAAGAATGATTTTTTGCAAGGATTTCCGTTTGTACAACGGGGTTGCAATTACCCGCGATTGGCATTATATTTATGAGCCCAGCCGAACATAATAACGAGCGCGGCCAGAACAAAAGGCAGCAGGTGGGACAGAGTCGGGACGATCGTCTCAAGAAGGCCTCCCAGCTTTGGATCATTGAGGAGCATTTCCCCTGCCGTGTATCCCAAAATTCCCGCTCCGGCATAGGTCAAAATCGGCAGTCGCTGCAGCCATTCCGCAATGAGATTGCTTCCCCATACCACGATCGGAATGCTGATGCCGATGCCGATCACTAGAATAGCCAGATCACCGTTGGCCAACGCCGCAATCGCAAGGACATTGTCCAGGCTCATTATAAAGTCGGCGGCCAGAATCGTTTGAACCGCCCTCCACAAGGTGCGCGCTTCTTTCACCCGGGTATCCTCCCCATGCGGCATAAGAAGCTTAAAGGCGATGCCGGCAAGCATCAGTCCTCCGGCCGCCTGGATGAAAGGTATTTGTAATATGATAACTGCAATCCAGGTCAACAGGCAGCGCAGCAGCACCGCGCCGAGGGCTCCCCACCAGACCGCCTGTTTGCGTTGGTTGTGGGGCAGGTCTTTGCTGGCCATGGCGATGACCAGGGCGTTGTCCCCGCTGAGCACCAGATTGATAATCAAAATCTCGGAAAGCAGAAGCAATTGTTCCACACGTATCCCCCCTTTAAAACATGTATGTCCCGAGGGGGCAAGCTATGCTTTTTCTTTTGTCGGTAATAAAAATCTGGACAAATGAATCCTTTTGGTTAAATAATTCGTATATACGTTTGTAGAGGAAGTGACCTTCAAGTGGAATTATTCAGTCCAGCATTTTTTCTCGCTCTGGTCAACATCATTTTTATCGATTTGATCCTGGCCGGGGACAACGCAATCGTCATCGGGATGGCGGCCCGAAAGCTTCCGCAAAGCGTTCAGAAGAAGGCGATTTTATACGGTACCGGCGGTGCCGTTTTACTTCGTATCCTGGCTACGCTGGTCGTGGTATGGCTCCTGCGCATTCCGTGGCTCTTGGCGGTGGGCGGCCTCATGCTCGTCTTCATCGCGTATAAAGTGCTCTCCGATGAAGGTGACCACGATTCCATCGAAGCCAAGGATTCGCTTTGGCCCGCTGTCCGCACGATCGTTATCGCCGACGCGGCGATGGGACTCGATAACGTAATTGCCGTCGCCGGGGCATCCGGGCAGCATATGATTCTCGTGGTGATCGGCCTGCTGATCAGCGTTCCGATTGTCATTTGGGGAAGCACCCTGTTTATCAAGCTGTTGACCTTATTTCCGTGGATCGCTTATGTTGGCGCCGGCGTTCTGGCTTACACCGCATCCCATATGATTACCGAAGAGCCGCATTTCCTGCACTTCTTTGAGGACAACCCTGTCATTCGCTACCTGTTCATTGCCCTGGTCGTGGCGGGGGTTCTATTGGCTGGCTATCTCAAGAAACAGAAACAGAAACAACGCAACGAAGAGAAGAAGGCCAAGTCGCACCCGGCAACCCGATAAAAAGCTGTGCAAAAAAAGAAAATCGCTCCCGAAAGCCAAATCAAGGTGGCCTTCGGGAGCGATTTTTTTAAAACCATTTTTCGGGAATAGCCGCCGTCTCTTCTTGGCCGGACTTCCGCTTGACCTCTTCATGCGGACGGATGACCAGCGTTTCCGTACCGTTTACGGCAGCTTCCACCTGCTCGGCGAGTTCCGTTAACCCGGCCTCAATCTTTTCCACAATCCGAAGGTTCGGATTCGTGGAGGGGGATTTCGGCACAAATAAAGTGCAGCAATCCTCATAGGGCAAAATCGACAGGTCGTACGTACCGATTTTTTTCGCGGTTTGAATAATCTCTTCCTTGTCATTCATAACGAGAGGACGAAGCAGCGGTAGATCGGTAGCCCGCCCGATGACATTCATGCTGGGCAATGTTTGGCTGGCCACTTGTCCCAGACTGTCGCCGGTCACAAGGGCAAGCGCACCACTTTGCTCGGCAAGCTTGGTGGCGATGCGGAGCATGGATCTCCGCATCAGCGTGATGATCAAATTCTCCTGCCCGGTTCGGGCCAGCGTCGTTTGAATCTCCGTGAACGGGACGAGATGCAGCCTGACCTGGCCGGCATAGCGGGACAGCACCTTGGCCAGCTCGATCACCTTCTCCTCGGCCCTCTTGCTCGTAAACGGGTAGCTGTGAAAATGCACGCACTCGATTTCAAGACCGCGGCGCATCGCGGACCACCCCGCGACCGGACTGTCAATTCCCCCGGAGAGCAGCAGCATCGCCTTGCCGTTCGTCCCCAACGGAAAGCCGCCCGCCCCTGGAATGACTTCGGAAAAGATATAAGCTCCCTGCTCCCGAACCTCCACGCGCAGCTCCACTTCCGGGTGGTGGACATCCACCTTGAGTTGCGGGGAGGACTGAAGCACCGGCCCTCCGATCAATCGGTTCATTTCCTGAGACCCGTAAGGGAACTCCTTCCAGACCCGCCGGGCATTCACCTTGAAGGGAATGGAACGGTCGGAAGGAAGTTCCTGTACAAAATCCTTGGCCACCGCAACGATCTCCTCCAGCCGGAGAGGTGCGATTTTAACCGGGCTGATGGAGTTCACGCCAAATACCTGTTTCAGCGCTTCGGCAATCTCCATCGCGGGCTCCCCGTTTAACCGGACATAAATCCGGCCGAACTCCCTTAAAATCTCCACCGCGGGATATGGGCGAAGCAAAGTTTTTATATGCATCAACGCCGCCTTTTCAAAGCGCGTGCGGTTTTTTCCCTTGAGTGTGATTTCTCCAAAACGGAGCAGCAGCATATCGTATGCGATCATGTTATGTTCTCTCCCTTTAAGTGTCGGACTCGGGCTACCGCTTTGTTCAGTGCGACAAGCAAGTCCTGAATATCCTGCTCGGTATGCTCATCGCCCAGACTGATGCGAATGCCCGAGTGGCAGATGTCCGGCGATTTCCCCATAGCCTGAAGAACGCGGCTGGGCTCGGCTTTCCTCGACGAGCATGCGGATTTGGTGGACACGAGAAAACCCTCCTCTTCCAGCATATGCAGCAAGGCCTCCGCTTTCATGCCGGGGTGGGAAAAATGCACGATGTGCGGCGCTCCTTCCGGAATCGAATTCATCTTAAGCTCGGGCAGCCGCGAAATTCCTTCCATTAGCATCGCCTTGAGCCGCTCCAACCTTTGCGAAACCGCCGGTTCCGCAGCCTTCGTCATTCGAATCGCCTTGGCCATCCCGACGATATAAGGGATGTTCTCCGTCCCCGGACGAAGCTCCCCTTCCTGCCCTCCCCCCGTCAATAGAGGAAAAAGCGTTACACCATCACGGACATAAAGAAGCCCGATTCCTTTCGGCCCTCTTATTTTATGCGCTGACAGACTATATAAATCAATGCCGCTCCCCTTGAGGGACAACGCGGCCTTTCCGAATCCCTGAACACCGTCCACATGAAACAGTACCCGGGGATACTTCTTTTTCAGCATGCTGCCGATTTCAGCCACCGGCTGCACGCACCCCGTTTCATTATTGACATGCATCACGGAAACCAGAACCGTGTCCGTCTTAACAGCTTTCGCCACTTGCTCCCCTGTGATTCTTCCCGCCGCGTCGACTTCCAGATAGGTTACCTCCCAGCCCTGGCGTTCCAGCTGTTTGAAGGATTCAAACACGGAAGGATGCTCCGTCTTTGTCGTGATCAAATGTTTCCCCCGGCTCATCCACTGCAGGGCGGCGCCTTTAATCGCCATGTTGTTGCTTTCGGTAGCCCCGGAGGTAAAAACGATCTCTCCGGCTTGGACTCCCAAAGCTTCCGCGCAAACCTCTCTCGCCTTCCGCAACAAGCGGGCGCTTTCTTCGCCGTAACGGTGCAAAGAGGATGGATTCCCGTAGTGGGCGGACATCACCTCGGTGATCGTTCGGACGACCTCCTCATAGGGAGGTGTCGTTGCCGCGTAATCGAAATATTTCATGTATATCCCCCCTGAAGAATGTCCCATGTTAAAAAGACCAAAAGGAAAAACGCGCTCTCCGTTCAGGCGTTCTTCCTTCTGATCTTCCTTAGAGAAACCCGCTAATAAAAAGCGGGTGCTGCGACTATCCAGTTTCCCCAATCAGCCTCTAACTTCGTACTTTGAGCGGGCGGCCGCGATTTTGCCGATATAGTTCTGCGTTTCCCGCGGCAGCAGGTGCAGCTTCTCCATCAACTCCGCGTCATTGGAAATCCCCAATCTTTGCAGTCTTCCCGGACCTGCGTTGTATGCGGCCAGCGCCGTATTCTCGTTCCCGCCAAAACGTTTGAGTTGGTTGGCCAGGTACCGCGTTCCCCCATCGATGTTCTGGGCCGGATCAAAAGGATTGCTGACCCCTAGCCCGGCGGCGGTTCCATCCATCAGCTGCATCAGCCCTTTGGCCCCCGCGGACGATACGGCTTCCGGATTAAAGGAGGATTCCGTTTCAATCACCGCTTTGATCAAGCTTTCGGACACGCCGTATTTCCGGCTGGCCATGGCGATCAATTCGTCCAAATCCCCGCCAAGCCGCGGGGGTTTACCCGTAAAGGATACCGGTGCCGACTCGGAAGGCTGCACGGTCGCCTCCACAGCCTGATCTCCGCCTGCCGGCAGCGTCTGCCACAGCATGCCATCGTAACTGTCCCCATAGGCCAAAGCGGTGGCGGTCAAGGAGTCAGCCGCATCATTCATTGACGAAGATTCTCCCTCTGCCATCATCATCTCTTTCAGCAATATATCAAACAAGGAGCCCTGGCTGTCCACCGTGTTTCCCTTTTCCGAATTCCCTTGTAAATCCAACTCGCTTCTCGTTTGAAGCTGAATTAACTGTCCCATGGTTCGCGGATCGATTTGCATGTAAATAAAACTCCTCTTCTACGCTCAAAAGGTATTATTCCTATATTTTACACGGGAACCGGAAACTTGACCACCCATTTTATCGGAATTTGCAAAAATAACTCGAATCGATAAAAGGCCGGCGTCTTTCGACGTCAGCCTGAAAACGGAGTTTTACGGAAATTAGCGGGTAAACGGAATAAGGACGAAATAGCTTAACGTGGCGACGATACCTAGGCCGATGGCCCAGGCGCCCGAGGTTTTATTTCCCTGGCTGTAAGCGTAAAAGCCCATCACGGCAGCCAGCGGCCCCAAAATAATGGACCACATGAAAAGGGATGCGATCCCGAGCCCAACGCCCACATATCCGACGGTTCTCCCGGCACCTGCCGTTTGGGCTTGGTTCCGGTCTGCGGCTCTAACGCCCCCCGCTTCCGTCCGCTCCGATAAAGTCTCTCGATTGGCGACGGTTCTTATGGGCGCGACTTCGGCGGCATACTCTTCCTTATGCGTTTTTCTGGGATAATCCACACGCTTTTTGGAAGACTCCGGGTATTTCGTTTTCCCCTTGATTCGATCAGTCATCACAGCACCTCCTGAAATTAGGTAGCCCTTAGGATGATTTTGGCTTAAACGTGTGACAGCAAGTCGCTGAGGACGATGCAGCTTCGTCCCGATGATCGGTGTCGAAGGACTCACCGGCAAACTCGGCATTGTAACGGGCATCGGCGTGCTTGTCGATATCGATCATAATTAAGTCCGCCTTACAAACGTTTTGTTCTCCCCAGTAAGAGCAATTGGACACACTACATTTAACAATGGGTTTATCCCCGTTTGGCATTTTGATCACCTCACAGATCATTGTCCCCGGTCCCCGGTTGGCCTATGCGCCTCCCGTTTTGTCAAATTCATGCAACAAAAAAAGATGCCTGACCGGCATCTTGGAAATGGCTTAACCGTTATTTGCTCCGCATCCGGAGCTGTGTCAGATAATCGCTTTCATAATAAGTTAATTCATCCCGCAGTTCCTCGTACACTTTGGAAATGTCCAAAATAATGTCCCGGGCCGCGCGCACCGGTTTCTTACGGAACCGAATCGCGTCTTTACCGGTATAGGCATATCGCCCGTCTTCGGAATAGCTTTCATTTTTCGGGTAAAAAAAGGCGTTTACGCAATCGTGATAAACATGATAAAGCGTTTTTTCGGCGGATTCCGCATCAAATGTTCCCCGCCGCAGTATAATTCCCAACTTTTCCTGCCACACCTCTGAGAAAACGAGTAAATGCCGCAGATCGGCCATGAATCCCCGATAAAAATGAGCGGTCTCTTCATCCTGGCCTTCCGCCAGCTGTGGCAACGTCGTATGGTTAAGGAAGGTTTCCATTTGGCCGATTGCCAATTTCAATCGTTCTTTCGCACTCGCACATAGTTGCTGGATACTGGTTTGTGACATGGTTCCCATACTCCCTCTCCCCTGAGCCGTCAGGTTTCGGCGCCTTATAGTTTGTCCCCGGGTCCATCGTACCATAAAATCGGTGAAAGCGGTATCCTCAGGTATGAACGAGGGAATAAAACGCCCGGTATTACCTCATTCTATGCATAACACGATAATGCCTGTAAGGAGGAACTTCTGATGAAATGGCAGAGATGGGCCGCACTGGCTCTGGCGGGAGTTGGGGCCGTTGCCCTGTACAACCTGGTTCCGGACACGGCCCCTCCTGTTCCCCCCAACCCCGGAAAGGGAGCTCGGGTCGAGGCGGCTCAGGAGCAAAAGCTGAAGAAAACGATGCTGCATCGGGATATGAAGGCAACGGAAAAACTGGCGAGACTGGATGCGAAACGGCATCTCAAAAGTATGGCGGGCCAATGGCCGGCCGCGTCACAGGCAGAGCGTTTGCGAACAGCCCGGAATCTGCAACAAGACCATTTGCAGTTCCTCTCTCTAAGGTGGCGGTCCGGGGAACAGGAACAAGAAATCCGCGGCAAATCCTTCCGTCCGGAACAACAAGATTTCAAGCAGTTGAACGGATATCTGGGCTTTGCCCGCAAAGCGCTGCAAAAAGGCCGGGCTTATGAATCCCCCGCCTTTCCAAGCGGTAACCCTAAGTATTTCGTCCTCGCCGAGCCTTCCGGACAAACCGGAGAAGGGATCATTGCAGTGATGGATACGGGGATTTTACGGCGCGTACAAGAACATCAGAACAAAAACCTGCGCCTGATCCCGTATCCGAAAGAAGGAAAGTACAAAATCGAATCTGCCCATGCGGACACCTTACGGGATATAACCGTAAAAACCGGCCATGACAACGAAAAAGCCAGTCATTATTATGAGAATGAAATTGTCGTGACATTCGGGCAGACGCCTTCCGCCCGGGAGCTTACGAAAATGCAATCCGATCTCCGGTGCAAACCGGCACGAACCATCGGACGGACCTATATCTTCCGGTCAGAGACGATGAATATGCAGCAGCTCCACGACTATTTTCAAAAGAATTGGAAGCCGAATTACATGGAACCTCATTACCTGTACCTCACCAATGAAAATGAGACCGGCCTTGCGGATGAGCAGCACCCCGAGATTCCCAACGATTTGCTGTTTTCGGAATATCAATGGAACCTTCCCATCATTGAAACCAATCGGGGATGGACGCTGTCCAAAGGCAGCGATGATGTGATCGTCGCGGTAGTCGATACCGGCGTGGACCTGGATCATCCCGACCTTCAAGGGCGATTGCTGCAAGGCTATAACGTCGTTGCACCGGAAGAAGCGCCTTCGGATGATGTCGGACATGGCACGCACGTGGCGGGAATCATCTCGGCCAACGTGAATAATAACGAAGGCATTGCCGGAATGATGTGGGGCGGTAAAATCCTCCCGGTCAAAGCTTTGGACAGCACGGGTTCCGGTACCACCTATTCCGTGGCGCAAGGGATTATTTGGGCCACGGATCACGGAGCCAAGGTGATCAATATGAGCCTGGGCAATTATGCCGACTCTCAGTTTCTGCACGAAGCGATCAAATATGCCTTTGACCGGGATGTCGTGCTGATCGCGGCCACGGGGAATGACAACACGGAGCGTCCGGGTTACCCGGCCGCCTATCCCGAAGTGCTGTCCGTCTCTGCGACCGATTTTCAACAGCAGCGCGCCTCCTTCTCCAACTACGGAGATTACGTGGATGTAATGGCCCCGGGCGAAAGCATTGCAAGCACGTATCCCGGCAACCAATACGCGGCTTTGTCCGGCACCTCCATGGCCAGTCCCCATGTTTCGGCACTGGCGGCTTTGATCCGTTCGATTAACCCGGATCTGAAGAACACCGAGGTGATGGATATTATCCGCAGCAATGTCATTGACCTTGGCGACGCCGGACACGATAAATACTTCGGTTACGGACAAATCGACGTGTTTGCGGCGTTGGAGGCTGCGGGAGGCGGAAACGACGCTCCCCTTCAGTTCTGGCCCCAGTCGATGCAGCGCAAGGTCGACAAGATTTTCAAGGAAGGCAAGTAACAAAAAAAAGAGGCTGTCCTGAGCATACGCGCTCGGGACAGCCTCTCTGTACAGTTATAGAAGTAAAAAACAAGGTTGCAGTGATGAAAGTTTGCCGTAAGCCGGGTTCTGTACTCTTTGCGGTAAAACGGGAACTACCCTCCCGCGTTGAGCGACAATCATCTATCTAGGCCGCACATTACTGGGCGGCTCCAGCGACCAACCCGGACGCGCCTCGGGCTAAGGCTGCTTCGCGAAGAAGCTGCGTCCCATTAGGTCTTGCTCCAGGTGGGGTTTACCAGGAACGAAGTCACCAGCGTTCCTCGGGGTCTCTTACACCTCGGTTCCATCCTTGCCTGTGCACGCTTTGCAGCGGCCATCGGCGGTCCGTTTCTGTGGCACTATCCTTCGGCTCGCGCCGACTGGACGTTATCCAGCACCCTGCCCTATGGAGCCCGGACTTTCCTCCCGCGGCTTAAAGCCGCCGGCGATTGTCTGTCAAACTTTCGAAGGCAACACTTGATAGTATACAGGGATTGAAGAGGAATCACAAGTATGAAACTGCAGGAATTACAGGAAAATAAACGGCTCCGTTTGGATTTCGGAGGCATGCACGGCCGTACTGTACTTTTGTTCCGCAAGTTTCTCCTTCAGCCAGGAGGCAACCTTGGACTTCATGATTTTCTCCGCATTGTGACCGGGGTCGATCAGCGTCATACCGGCCATCTCCGCATCCTGAGCCGTATGATAATCGATATCCCCCGTGACGAGCACATCCGCTCCCCGGAACATCGCCGCCTTCCAATAACGGCCCCCCGAGCCGCCAAGCACCGCCGCTTTTTTGATCTGACGGTTCAAATCGCCCACTACGCGAACCTTAGGAACATGCAGCCTCTCCTTCACCCGCTGTACAAATTGCTCCAAAGTAACGGTCGTATCCAGCGGGCCGACTCTCCCCAGTCCAAAGGTTCGGCCTTTGAGATCCATCGGGTACAAGTCGTAAGCCACCTCTTCATAGGGATGGCTTTTCAGCATGGCTTGGATGACTTTGTTCCGGATGCTTTGCGGCACTACGGTTTCAAGGCGGATCTCCTCCGCTCTCTCCATTTTCCCCTGCTGGCCGATAAACGGATCGGTCCCCTCGCCGGGAATGAACGTACCGTAACCTTCGATGTTGAAGCTGCAGTGGCTGTAATTGCCGATCGCTCCCGCTCCGGCGTTAAGTACGGCATCCAGTACCCGTTCATGGTGATCCTTCGGCACGAAAACGACGAGCTTGTACAGATGGTCGGTATGAATGTCCTCCAAAGGGCCGCTGCTTCGGATCCCTAGCGCTTCCGCCATCCAGTCGTTCATTCCGCCCTCGGTAACATCCAGATTGGTATGGGCTACGTAGACGGCGATGTCGTTCTTAATAAGCTTCTCGTAGACTTTCCCCATCGGTGTGTCGCTTTGCAGATTGGCGAGCGGACGGTAAATGATCGCATGATGGGCGATGATCAGATTGGCCCCTAGCCGAATCGCTTCATCCACCACCGCTTCATTCACGTCGAGCGCGGTAAGCACGCCGGTGATCTCCTTTTGCAGACTTCCGAGCTGCAGTCCGATTTTATCGCCCTCCATGGCGACATGTTTGGGAGCAAGCTGCTCCATGATCTGAATTACGGTTTGACCTTCGGCAAGCATGCCAACACCTCCTTAAGCTGATAAATCCGGCTTGTCAATTCCGCTTCCTTCCCGCGCGCAGTCTCTTGTGTGGAGGCGGCGACGGACTGGCGTATCCTATCCAGCTTCGCGATTTCCGAACGCCACTTGGCCACCCACACTTCCGTTGGAGCCATTGTCAACCGCGGGCCCATCAGCAGTTGAAGTTCCTGTGAGAGCGATACGGAGCAGCCGGGAATGCGTCGTTCCTGATACAAAGCCTTATTCAACTCGTCAGCATCCGCAGCGCGTTCCGCCGTAAGAATTTCATAGATCTTTCCGTCTTCCTCCAAAATGGCTTCATCAGTCAAGTACCAACCGTTCTCCACCAGCCACCGCCGAACGAGTTCCTCCCCCACGTTGGGCTGGAGCACCAAGCGCGTCACTCCGGTCAACTTTTCCCGTCCCTGCGTCAATATCGCAGCGATTAAGGCTCCGCCCATCCCGGCGATCGTAACGCAATCGACCTCGCCCGGCGCGATCACGGCCAAGCCGTCACCTTTCCTTACCGAGATGCGGCTGCTTTCCCCGGCCTCGGCAACCTGCCGCTTGGCCGCTTCCAGCGGACCCTCATTGACCTCCCCGGCTACGGCGAACGCAGCGATACCGTTTTGCACGGCGTAAACGGGCAGCAACGCATGATCCGAGCCGATATCCGCCATCCTGCAGCCTGCTGGGAGCCGGTCGGCGATTTGTTGTAGTCTGGCCGAAAGTTTCATGTAAAAGCCTTCACATCCTTTTTTACCCTATATTCTGATCCAGCAGCTCCGGTCCGCCGCCTTTCTTAATTTGCAATGGCACCGGAAAAGAGCTAAAATAAATAACAATAAATCATAAAGAAGGAAATAATTCCCGAAGTTCAGAACGCGCCCCGTCAGCGAAAAAAAAGACCTTGCTGCTTGCTGCAGAAGGTCGGTTCCACGCTTATTCGAGAAAATCCTTCAGCCGTTTGCTGCGGCTTGGATGGCGCAATTTGCGGAGCGCTTTGGCTTCGATTTGGCGAATTCTTTCCCGTGTAACGCCGAATACTTTGCCCACTTCCTCCAGCGTTCTCGTTCGTCCGTCGTCCAATCCGAAACGCAGGCGAAGTACGTTCTCTTCCCGTTCGGTCAGCGTGTCAAGAACATCCTCCAATTGCTCCTTCAGAAGCTCGTATGCGGCGGCATCCGCCGGCGCCAAGGCTTCCTGGTCTTCAATAAAGTCGCCCAAATGGGAATCGTCCTCTTCCCCGATCGGTGTTTCCAGCGAAACCGGCTCTTGGGCGATCTTCATTATTTCCCGTACTTTCTCTACGCTGAGTTCCATCTCGGCGGCGATTTCTTCCGGCGTCGGTTCCCGTCCGAGCTCCTGCAGCAGCTGTCTGGATACACGGATCAATTTGTTAATGGTCTCCACCATATGAACCGGAATACGTATCGTTCTTGCCTGGTCGGCGATAGCCCGGGTAATAGCCTGGCGTATCCACCAGGTAGCATAGGTACTGAACTTGAAGCCCTTTCTGTAGTCGAATTTCTCTACGGCTTTAATCAGACCCATGTTTCCTTCCTGAATCAGGTCGAGGAACAACATCCCCCGGCCCACATAGCGTTTGGCAATACTGACGACGAGACGCAGATTCGCCTCGGCCAGACGCCGCTTGGCCTCTTCATCGCCGTTCTCGATGCGCTTGGCCAACTCCAGTTCATCGTCCCCGGTAAGCAAGGGAACCCTGCCGATTTCCTTTAGATACATCCGGACCGGATCATTGATTTTTATGCCGGGAGGCAAGGTCAGGTCATCTTCAAAACCGAATTCGTCCCTGCCTGAATCCCGACCTTCCTCATCATGATTCCGGTTGGTTAACTCCTCGTCGCTGTCGCCGGTAATGTCGATGCCCAAGTCCGCCAAATGTTCAAAAAACTCGTCCATTTGCTCCGGATCCTGTTCGAAGGGTGAGAGCTTCTCCATGATTTCTTTGTACGTTAACGAAGACCTCTTTTTTCCTTGTTCGATCAGACGGTCTTTCACCTGGTCGAGAGTTAGTTCCGTTTCTAGTTCAGTATGTTGATCATTCGTCATTCCTGGCTCCCTCCTCCCTAGAAACATCGAAAGTCCTTCCTCTTACTGTCTCTCTAGGGCAATAATCTCACTTGCAATTTGGGCCGCACGCAAAAAATCGCCGGCTTTCTCGGCCGCAACCATTTCTTCTTTTTTGCGCTTGATTTGTTGCTGGAGAGGTACTTTTTGAATCTCTCTTATACAATCATCGAGCTCCTGGGTGCTCCATTCCCGGGGCGTCTCCATCATGGCGATGGAGATGACGGTCTGCTCCAGCCGTTCATCCTGCAGCGATGAAATGAACCTGCTCGCATCCGGGGCCTTCTCTTGCGCATAATAGGCGTATAGATAAGCAGCGATCGCCGCATGATCTTCGATGTTAAATTGGTCCCCGAGCCGTTCCCCGACGTAACGGGCAACCTCGTCATCCTGAAGCATAAAGGAAAGCAGCCTGCGTTCCGCAACATGATAAGCGGGCAATAAAACCGGCATTGATGCCTGCCCCTTTTTATGCCTACCATTATTCCACCTTTTGGTCTTATTATCCCCGGGCGGGTTCTTTTTTTGCATGGCTTGGCGCAATTCGTTGCATTCCTGCTTCAAACTGTCGAAGGAAACCTGGAGATCGGAGGATAACTCCTTTAAGTAAATCTCCCGCTCCGTAGGCGACGGCAATGGCGCAATCACTTCGAGCGCTTCCTTGATGTAGGCTACCTTTCCGTCTTCCTCTAGCAGTATATGGTTTTTTTTCAGATATATAAGCTTAAATTTGACGGATGAAACAGCCCCGTCCAGGATCTGATGCCTAAAGCGCTCGCCCCCGTATTTCCGGATAAATTCGTCCGGATCCAGTCCTTCGGGAAGCAGGGCAATTTTCGTCACAAAGCCGATCGCTTCCAATATCGGGATGCTCTTCAAAGCCGCGGCTTGTCCCGCATTGTCACCGTCGTAGCAAACGATCACCTCGTCGGCAAGCCCCCTCATCATGGAGGCATGGCTTTCGGTCAACGCCGTTCCCATCGTGGCCACGCCGTTATGAACTCCCGTCTCCCAGGCGCTGATCACATCGCCGTATCCCTCGAAAAGGACGAATTGCCGGCTCTTCCGGATTTCGGATTTGGCCTGGTGAAGATTGTACAGCGTCCTGCTTTTGCTAAACAGCTTGCTTTCCGGCGAATTCAAGTACTTGGGCTGACCTTCTCCCAGCACCCGTCCAGCGAAGCCAATGACTTTACCGTTCCTGTTATGCAGAGGAAAAATAATACGGTCCCGAAAACGGTCGACATATCCGCTTCCGTCCTGCTTGGCGGAGATCAGACCGCCCTTCTCCATCGTTCCCAGATCAAAAGAACGCTTCTCCAAAAATTGGACCAGCGTATCCCAACGCGCCGGCGCATAACCGATTTGGAACGTGTCGATGGCTTTGTCCGTAAATCCGCGATTCTTCAAATACTCCATAGCGGGTTTCCCATGCTCGGTATTCATCAGCAAAAAATGGTACAGCTTGGAGCTCCACTCATTGGCTTGCAGCTGTTGTTCCAATTCAAGATTTCTAGGTGCAGCTCCTTGGCCTCCGCCCCCGAAATCAAACGGAATATGGGCTTCCTCGGCCATCATCCGGACTGCCTCCGGGAAGGTTAGACCTTCGATCTCCATACGGAACTTAATCGCGTTGCCGCCCTTGCCGCAGCCGTAACAATGAAAAATTTGCCGATCGGGCGTCACCGTAAAAGAAGGGGTCTTCTCGGAGTGGAACGGACAGAGCCCCTTCATGTATTTGCCCTGTTTAGTCAGATGAACGTGCTTGCCGACCGTGTCGACGATATCGTGCTGCCGCAAGACCGCCTCGATGACTTCCTCCGGGATCGTGCCTCGTCCGGTATTCATCCAAACCACCTTCATCTTTCATAACACGTAAATAGTTATTCGATAAAATTACCCATTCTCCTGCAAATCTCGCAAAAGTTTTACCAATACCTCGGCAAAATGCGTCCTGTCTTCATCGGTAAAAGGCTTTGGGCCTTTTAAATAGCGGCCTCCGCGCCGCGCCTTGGCATGATGATGGCGGCGTTCGAGCAAATAATCAATATTCCCCGGGTGATAAATATCGCCCCGGGGAGACATGGTTTTGCAAGATTTGGCAATGGCCAGCGCCGCAAGACCATAGTCTTGCGTAATGACGATATCGCCTCTCGCAATATGGTTGGCAATGTACAGATCGGCGCTCTGCTGGCTTCGGTCCACCTGGACAACTTCCACGCCTTCGCTTTCGCGCAGCACATGGTCGTATGAAGAAACCATCAGAACCTTGATGCCAAAGCGCCGCGCCGCCTCCGCAATTTCGGTTTTGACGGGACAGGAGTCTCCGTCAACGACGATACGCGTATTCACAGACTCCCGCTCCTTCCTTCAGCCCTTCTATTATGCCCAAACCAGCTTGCCGAAGTCGGCAAACGCCTTGAGATCTTCATCGATCGCCGCCAGTAAGGCCAGCCGGTTGGTACGGATTTCCTCATTTTCCGCCATAACCATAACCGCATCAAAAAACACGGTGATGGCTTCCTTCAATTCACCCAGCTTCCGCAGCGCCGCCGCAGTGTTCCGGGCATCAAGCAGGGCCCGGTATTCGCCGCTCACGCCGCGCCATTTCTCATAGAGGGCTTTTTCCGCCGGATCTTCAAGCAGATCGGAGCGGACTTTTACGGCGGAGGCCTTGGCGGCCAGGTTGCTGACGCGTCCGAACGATTCCACCGTCGTCTTAAAGTCATCCTGACCGTTTACGGCATCCATCAGAGCGGCCCCGCGCGATACGACGGACACCACATCTTCATACCCCGCCGCCATAACGGCGTCCACCACATCGTAACGCAGAGTGTCGGACAGAGTTTTTCTGACGCGTAAGCCAAAGAACTCCATCAAGTCCTTCATAATCTCATCGCCGGAGCTCTTCAGCTCATGGAAGTGCTGATGCGTTTCCAGGGCGATGGCGAAGACATCCGTCAGCCGGAGCGAAAGCTTGTGCTCCAAAATAATCTGTACGATGCCGGCAGCCTGACGGCGCAGGCCGTAAGGGTCCTGCGAGCCGGTCGGAATAATGCCGATCGAGAAGCATCCGGCGATCGTATCGATCTTGTCGGCGATGCTCACGATGCTTCCCACAGACGAGGCCGGCACGGCATCTCCAGCGAAACGCGGCTGGTAGTGCTCGAAAATCCCTCGCGCCACCGCTTCCGATTCTCCGGCTTTGCGGGCGTAATCTTCACCCATGACCCCTTGCAATTCCGGGAACTCGTAGACCATTTGCGTGACAAGGTCGAATTTGCAAATTTCCGCCGTCCGGTTGACCGCTTCCGCCTCGCCCGTATCGATGCCGAGCAAAGCGGTGAGCTTCTCCGCATTGCGGCGGATGCGGCGGACCTTGTCGCCCACGGTGCCCAGCTCTTCGTGGAACACAATGCTCTCGAGCTTCGACAGCGCGTCCTTGATTTCCAGCTTTTGGTCCTCTTCATAGAAGAATTTCGCGTCGGACAATCTGGCGCGCAGCACCTTCTCGTTACCCCGGGCGATGATATCCAGGGAGCGGGCATCGCCGTTGCGAACCGTGACGAAGAAAGGCAGCAGCTCCCCTTGGCCCTTCAAGACAGGGAAATAGCGCTGATGCTCGCGCATGGAGGTAATCAACACCTCCTGCGGAATCTGGAGGAACGACTCCTCGAACTTGCCGAACAGTACGGTCGGCGTTTCCACGAGGAACAGCACCTCTTCCAGCAGGTCGTCCTTCACGGCGATATTCCAGCCCTTTTCTTCCGCCAAGGCCTCGATCTGGCGTTTGATCATGTCTTCCCGTTCATTAACGTCGGCGATGACGTGCTGCCCACGCAGTGTTTCCACATAAGCGGCCGGTTCCGCGATCACAGTCTCCTGTCCAAGGAAACGATGGCCGCGCGTTACGTTGCCGGCTTTAACCCCGGCGATCTCAAGCTCGATAACTTCATCGCCGAATAAAGCCACCATCCAGCGGATCGGACGGACGAATTTGAAATCGTGGCTTCCCCAACGCATATTTTTCGGAAAATTCATCGCCTGGAGAATTCCTTGCAGCCCCCCGGCCACAAGCGATTTCGTCTCCACCCCTGCCCGGCTCTTGCTAACGTAAATGTATTCCGTTCCGCCGAGTTCCTTGAACGTAAATTGCTCGGGATCTACGCCTTGACTGCGGGCAAATCCCAGCGCCGCTTTACTCCAGGCGCCGCTCTCGTCCAAAGCGATTTTACGGGAAGGCCCCTTGACTTCTTCATGGACATCTTCCTGTTTCTCCGCTACCCTTTTCACAAGCACCGCCAGACGGCGAGGTGTAGCGTAACTCTCGATCGAGCCGTAAGGAATCACAGATTCCTCCAGCCATTTCTCCATGCGTTCCTTCAGTTGCTCCATGGCCGCGCGAATAAAGCGGGCCGGCATTTCTTCCATGCCGATTTCGAACAAAAGATCTTTAGTCACGGACAACGCCCCCTTTCTGCAGCATCGGGAATCCGAGCTTTTCACGTTCCTCCAGGTAGGTTGCCGCTACCTGACGGGCGAGATTGCGCACCCGCGTAATATACCCGGTCCGTTCCGTTACGCTGATCGCCCCGCGGGCATCCAGAAGGTTGAAGGTATGCGAACATTTCAGGACATAATCGTAAGCCGGGAACACGAGATGCTGCTCCATCGCTTTGTTCGCTTCCTGTTCATACATATTGAACAAAGTGAACAGCATTTTTACATCGGAAATCTCAAACGTGTATTTCGAATGCTCAAATTCGGGCTGGTGAAATACGTCGCCATAGCTGGTGCCGTCCACCCATTCCAGATCGAAGACGTTCTCCTTGTCCTGGATATAAGAAGCCAGACGCTCCATACCGTACGTAATTTCCACGGCCACAGGATTCGTTTCGATCCCGCCAACCTGTTGGAAATACGTAAACTGCGTAATCTCCATACCGTCGAGCCAAACTTCCCAGCCAAGTCCCCAAGCCCCGAGGCCCGGATGCTCCCAGTTGTCCTCCACGAAGCGGATATCATGCTCCAGCGCGTTGATGCCCAACCGATTCAAGCTCTCCAGATAAATTTCTTGAATATTGTCCGGCGAAGGTTTCAGGATCACCTGAAACTGATGATGCTGATACAGCCGGTTCGGGTTTTCCCCATAGCGGCCGTCCGCCGGACGGCGGGAAGGCTCCACGTAGGCTACGTTCCATGGCTCCGGCCCGATGGAACGCAGAAAGGTCATCGGATTGAGCGTTCCCGCTCCTTTTTCCACATCATACGGTTGCACGATGATACAGTTTTGTTCCGACCAGAACTGCTGCAGGGTCAAGATCATTTGCTGAAAATTCATGAACCACAACTCCTTTACACTTGGTTATGCCGAATCAGCGGGGAGAACCGGGACGCCAAAAAAAGCCCCCGCCTCTACGCCTGCTGTCAGACGTAGGGACGAGAGCTTGCTCCCGCGGTTCCACCCTACTTGATTTGCGAAAGGCACAAGTTACCCGGCCTTACCTCAAATCCGCTTTTCACGTTCATTTTCCCATGCTCCCGGGGCGCCGTTTCATGAGTCCTTCCGTCCGGGCTTGCACTCTCCCCGGCTCGCTGCAGCGGTGTCGTTCCCATTACTCTTTCCCGTTCAACACATGAGTTCCCCATAAATCCGCTATTCAAAATCATGGAGAAAATTCTCATTTATAATATCTGATTTTGCGAGCTTCGTCAAATCTCGTATTTGTCCAATTGATCCAAAAATTGACGCGACTTAAGCCGAAGGCCGAGCTGCATGTCCATAAAATGGCGCATGACGGTTTTCAGCTCCTGTTTCGTTGCATCCTTTACTTCGATGTTACCGAGCCTTCTTAAATCCATTCTTTCGAACAGCGACAGCAGTTTAAAAGTGCCCGGCGAAATTTGCAGTGCCGCCGGGTCATGATGACGGCAGGACCGGCACAGTTTGCCTCCCAGCCGCGGACTGACGGTCAGTTGATCATCGGTACGGCCGCAGGAAATGCAGGCCTCAAACGACGGGCCGTAACCGGCTGCCTGCAATATTTTCATTTCGAACAAATGGATTACGATTTGCGGATCTTTACCGGCCGACAACCCTTCCAGACACGCCTTAAGCTGGGTAAACCAGAAGCTGCCCACCTCTTCGTCCTGCAAGGTTTTGTCCAATAGCTCGCAAGCATACGAGGCATAGGCCGCCAGAAACAAATCCTCGCGCAGCGTTGCATGAGCATCGATCAACTCCCCGGCGTTCAGCGTCCCAAGGCCGCTGTTTTGCCGGAAAAACACATATTCCCCATAGGTAAATAGCTGAGTCAACGCCCCATGCCGGCTCTTGATTTTTTTCGCCCCGCGTACCAATACCCCGATCTTTCCGTGGGTTTCCGTGCACAACGTGATGATTTTATTTCCCTCGCCGTAGTCCATGCTGCGGATGACAATGCCTTCCACCCTGTATAGCATGCCTCTTCCCCCAAGCTTGACCTGTTTCAATACAGAGCTGTTCTAGACATTCAGGAACATCTCTCAGAACTGTTCGACCGTCTCCTCCTCGGCAGACAGTTCTTCCGCCGCCGCAACTTCCTCATCGGAATTGCCGCTGGCTTCTTTATACAGCAAGTAAGCATCGACATCTCCAGTCATCGCAAAATACTTCCACGAAAAATCTCGCATTCGTATTCACCCTTTCTTCGGAAATGACGCGTGCATCTTCAAAGAATAGGATGTGCGAGCGCGAGCGAACTATGCGTTGCAATTACTCCCAGTATAAAGCACTCTCCGTCCAGAACTTACGCATCCCGGTGAAACCCGAGATCCTTCAGAATCCGCTCCTGGTTGCGCCAATCTTTCTTGACTTTTACCCACAACTCCAGGAAAATCTTCGATCCCAGCAAATTTTCGATGTCTTGTCTGGCCAGCTTGCCTACTTCTTTCAGCAGGGAACCTTGCTTTCCGATGATGATTCCCTTTTGCGAATCCCGCTCCACAAAGATGACCGCCGAAATGTAGACGACTCCATTGTCTTCCACTCTCATGTCTTCGATCGTCACAGCGATCGAGTGCGGTACCTCTTCCCGAGTGAGATGGAGAATTTTCTCCCGAATGAGCTCGGCGCAGACGAACTGCTCGGGGTGATCGGTTACCTGGTCTTCGGGGTAATATTGCGGACCTTCCGGCAAATACTTGCCGATCTGTTCAATCAAGGTATTCACGTTATTCCCGAGCTTGGCCGAAATCGGCACAATCTCCGCGAAATCATAAAGCTTCCGGTATTCTTCAATAATCGGGAGCAGTTCCTCCGGTTGAATGCGGTCTATTTTGTTCAGCACCAAAATTACCGGAGTGCGCACATCCTTCAGCCGTTCGATGATAAACCGGTCTCCGCCGCCCAATCCTTCCGCGGTATCGACCAGGAATAAAACGGCCTCGACTTCGCCGAGCGTGTTAAGCGCCGTAGTGTTCATATAATCGCCGAGCTTGGACTGTCGTTTATGGATCCCTGGGGTATCCAGAAAAACGACTTGCATTTCCTCGGACGTATATACGCCGTGTATTTTGTTTCGCGTCGTCTGCGGCTTGTCCGACATGATTGCGATCTTCTGACCGATAATCTGGTTCATCAGCGTGGACTTTCCGACATTCGGCCGGCCCACGATCGCGACAAATCCGGATTTGAATTTATTTTTCGCCATGATGTTAGTCCTTTCCGTTTATTCGCCAGAGTTACAGATCCGACGAGCTGAAGTAGAAGGGCAGCAGCTCCGCAACGGTCGTCTCGCGGATCTCTCCCTTAAGGTTTCCAAGGATGACCGGCATATCCGGCCCGCACAGCTCCAGCATCACCTGACGGCATACGCCGCAGGGCGCGATCGGTCCGTCGGTGTCTCCTACAATAGCCATCGCTTGAAACGTTCCCGGCTTTAGGCCGTCGGCAATGGCCCGGAACATCGCGGTCCGCTCCGCGCAATTGGTCGGCGAATAAGCGGCGTTCTCAATGTTGCAGCCATGATGAACATGTCCGTTTTGGTCCAACAGAGCGGCCCCGACCCCAAATCCCGAATACGGAATATAGGCTGTGGCGCGAGCTTTGATCGCTTCCTGAAGCAGTTGACTGTGATTCATTCTCTCATCTCCTTGTTTACAGGTCGTTCCGGCTTACGATCCCCACCCTAAGGCTGTGCTGACCGGTTCGTAGAACAATAAAATCCCGATGAAGACGGCAAAAGCCGCGGCGACCAAAACCGCTCCGGCCGCGGCATCCTTGGCCATTTTGGCCAAGCGGTGCCATTCCGGAGCCGCCAGATCCACTGCAGCTTCGATTGCGGTATTGATCAGTTCCGCCGTGATTACCAAGGCTATGACCAGGAGCAAAACCGCCACGTCCCTTGCCGGCAAGCGAAAATACAACGCGGCAAGCATAACGACGACCGCGGCCGCCGTATGGAACCGCAGGTTACGCTCCGTCTTCAGCGAGGCGGCGATCCCTTCCCAAGCGTTCCGGAAGGCGGTCCTGCATGTACGCCGCGGTTCCATTACCGAACGAGCCCAACCTGGGCCAATGCGGCTTCCTGTTTGTCCATCATGACCTTCTCGCTCGCCGTATCCTGGTGGTCGTATCCGAGCAGGTGAAGAAAACCGTGCACGACCAAAAAACCGATTTCCCGCTCCAGCGAGTGTCCATACTCCTCGCTCTGGGCTTTGGCGCGCTCTACCGAAACGACGATGTCGCCGAGCACGTCCGTAAGTTCGTCCAGCTCTTCCCCCTCTTCAAGCTCATAAACGATATCCAGCTCCTCGTCCAACGATTCGTTCATGGCAAAGGACAGGACATCCGTCGGACGATCAATACCGCGGTACTCGCGATTCAATTCATGAATGGCTTCATCAGTGACAAAGGTGAGTGCAACCTCGCCTTCCGTAATTTCTTCAGCTTCGCCGGCTTTTTGCAGCAACCGGTCCAGCAGTTCAATGAGATCGTCGCCGATCTCGAGTACGTCCTGCTCATTGTTCCAAACCAGATTGAGCGCCATTCGCTTCCATCCCCCTGTCCTTCTCGTCATTTCCTTTGGTCTTCTTGATTTGCTCCGGGTATTCGATCCGGGAATGGAAAATCCCCATGACCGTCTCCTTCAGTGTTTGGGCGATCAGATCCAGCTCACGCATCGTCAAGTCGCACTCATTAAACTGATGGTCATCGAGCCGGCTCTTGATGATTTTCTCGATCATCGTTTCCACCTGTTCCACCGTCGGCTTGCGCAGCGAGCGCACCGCGGCTTCCACGCTGTCCGCAATACCGACGACCGCAGCCTCCTTGGACTGGGCTTTCGGACCGGGGTAGCGGAAATCATCTTCGGTGAAATCCGGTTCGATGCCCTGTTCTTCCGCCAGGGCCAGCGCCTTGTGATAGAAATAATGCAGGAATGTCGTTCCGTGATGCTGCTCCGCAATATCCCGGATCGGCTTCGGTAGCTTGTACTCTTTCTGCATCTCCACCCCGTCGCGGGCATGGGCGATGATGATCGATTTACTCAGTTTGGGATCGATAAAATCATGCGGGTTTTCCATATTGTTCTGGTTCTCGATAAAATAGCTGGGCCGCTTCGTCTTGCCGATATCGTGATAGTAGGACCCGACCCGACACAGCAGACCATCCGCCCCGATCGCTTCCGCGGCGGCCTCGGCCAAGTTTCCGACCATGACGCTGTGGTGATAAGTCCCCGGCGTCTCCGTCAGCAGCTTGCGCAGCAGCGGGTGGTTCGGGTTGGACAGTTCTACCAGCTTCAAAGCGGACAGAATGCCGAAGGTAACCTCAAAGAACGGCATCAGCCCGATAACTAGAATCGTCGTGAGCAGGCCGCCGACGATCGCGAACCCGATCGCATATAGCGTGCTCGAATCCTTCCAGCCGTCATTGTTCAGCAAAATCATGGTGAAAACCGAAAGCGAGCCGAACAAGCAGATCATGATTCCGGCTTTAAGCAGCGTGGAGCGCTGGCTGGCCCGGTGAATCGCAAAGATCGACGCAAATGAAATAACGAGTGCAAAAAAGCCGAATTCAAAGTCAAAAATTTGCCCTTGATGCACATTGAGGATCACGCTGGCCAGAATGCTGAACAGAATCGAGCAAATATAGGCCAGAGACAGATCGATCAACAGCGTAATCAGCATGGCTCCCGTCGCCACCGGCGCGAGATAGCCGATATAGGCCCGCTGCTCGTTTTGAACGATCGCGGTGATATGCATGGAAACGATCGTAATCAAAACAATCATGAGCAGCATAACGAACTGCGAGTTGTTATATTTAAAGCGGCTGACACCTTCCGACTGCCGCATAAACATAATCAATCCGATCGTGATCAACGTGGACAGCATTACAAGTCCAATCTGAGGCGAATAATTGACCTCGTCCTTCAGCAGACCGTTTTTTTCAAGCAACGCGTACATTTCCTCGGTAATTTTCTCGCCCTTTCCAACCAGCACGTCGCCCTGCTTGATATAAACGGTCGGCGTGTTCTCGCGCGCTTCCACCTTGGCGGCCTTCGTCGCTTCCTCGTCATAGAACTTGTTGGCCGTGATGGACAGGCGTGCAAGCTCCTGCACAACCTCCCGGGAGATTCGTTTGCTGAGCGAACTGGTGGAGACCATCTCGGCCACTTTGGCCCGGGCCGTTTGCGCATCCACGATTTGATCCGTCATCAGACGGGCTACGATATCGGCAGCAACCGGCTTCATTTCATTAATATCTTCGGGAGTCAACCGGGGGATCTTGATAAACGTCTCCTCGGAAATCTGGTACTGCTGTTCATCGACCTTCTGCGTCACTTCCTGAAACAGCGTCGGCGAATAGTTTTCCGAATTTCGGTTGTTCATGATGAAGTTTTGGATATGATCCTTCACCCGCTGCGGCAGTTCTTCCCGGTAAATATCGATTTTGTCCGCCGTCGCCACCTGATCGTCCTGGTTCAAGCGAAAAATTCGGTCCAGGAGATTGGCGACCAGCGCCTCGTTGCGAAGCGGGAGAATCGTGTATACCTGCCCGACCTTTTCGGCAGCTTCCTCCTGGGCTTTCAACGTGGCTTTTGTATCCGGAATCTCCATGGGCGCCAGGATTTCCTTGTCGCTTGGCATGCCCACGGCGATATCATAAGTTTCCGGCAAAAGTTTGGGAGCCATGCTTATATAAAGCATGGCTACTAGCAGCACATACAGCACGTATCGGACCGATGCGCTGGTCTTCCACCCCGCTGTTGTAGGATTAAATTTGTTTTTTCCTTGATCGCTCTTTGAGGTCATAAAGGCAGCCCTCCTGAAAAATTTAAAGGCTTTGGTCTCCGGATTTCGGCTGCCGCCGGGGACCTCCAACAAACAGGTGCCCATGCGACTAAATGCCACCCGGAAGGTTCGGAGGCCGGCTTAACCCTGATTTTCAGCAGCACGGTCGTAAGCTACAATAATCTTTTGGACAAGCGAATGCCGGACCACGTCCGAATCCGCGAAATAGACAAATCCGATTTCCTCCACGGTTTCCAGAATCCTTCTGGCTTCCACCAGACCCGATTTTTTTCCTTTCGGCAAATCGATTTGCGTAACGTCACCGGTAATCACCATCTTTGAACCGAACCCGAGCCGGGTAAGAAACATCTTCATTTGCTCGGGCGTCGTATTCTGAGCCTCATCCAGGATAATGAAAGAATCGTCCAGCGTCCGTCCGCGCATATAGGCGAGCGGAGCGATTTCAATCAATCCCCGCTCAAGCGCCTTCGCCGTTTGCTCCGGTCCCATTACGTCGTAAAGGGCATCGTACAGCGGACGCAGGTACGGATCCACCTTCTCCTGCAAATCGCCCGGAAGAAAGCCCAGGCTTTCTCCCGCTTCCACGGCTGGGCGGGTCAAGACGATCCGTTTTACCGCCCCTTCCTTCAACGCCGTGATCGCCATAACGACGGCCAGATAGGTTTTCCCCGTTCCGGCAGGGCCGACACCGAACACGATGTCGCGTTTACGGATCGTGGTGACGTAATGCTTCTGGCCGATCGTCTTGACTCTTAGCGGCTTGCCGCGATAGGTCACCGCAATTTCGCCTTTATATAAATCCAGCAGTTGATCGGCGCGAAGCTCCTTCGCGAGATCAATCGCATAAAGAACATCTCTTTCCGTCAAGATATACCCGTTGCGAACCAGTTGCAACAGCACCTCGAACAATTGCTGGGCGCGCTCGGCTTCATAAGCCTCGCCCCTTATCGTGATCTCCGACTCTCTCAGGACAATGCCCGCCTTAAAATGCTCTTCCACCAATTTCAAAAAGGCGTCCTGGGGGCCGAACAAGGCCAGTCCCTCACCGGCATTTTGAAGCGATATTTTTATGCTCTGTTGTTGTTCCGACAAATAGCCTCATTCTCCTTGGTCATGTACTATGGGAAGTTCTTCCCCTATGTTTTGCTCCACTTCAAAAAGCACTTTCATATAAACTTTACCATTGTCTGTCTTCTCATGCAAAATTTTTTGACTCAAAACAACGCTATCCGCCCCGTTTTTTGCGGCAATATCCCGTTTCGCCCGCTCGATTCCGTCACGAATCGCCTTGTCCTTCGAGAGTTGGATCTCAAGTTCGGTAGTTTCAAGCACTTTTTCGCTCATCCAGCCGATCGGCAGTTTAAAGCTTCTCCAGGTCAGCGGATTGAATTCCGTCATCACCTGGGACTTCTCGAAGGGAGTCTTCCCATAGCCGGAAAGCTGGATCGCCGTTTTTCCGAAGTAGAGATATCCTCTTTCTTTCTTTTCACCGGTGTATACCTGCTGCTTGCGGACCAGTGGAACTTCAATCACATACTCGTGCCAGACATTCCCCTTGACTTCCCCTTTGGAAACGACCTTTTCTCCGCCCTGAATCCCCGAAATCAGGATCTGCCCCTTTTTGACGCGATCGTTTTTCTTCACTTCGGGTTGCCCTTTTTCCGCGTAAATATAGGTGACCACCGCGTCGGCCTTGCTGATCAAATGCCGCGGGCTCATCAAATTTTTGTCCTTCGGCTGCGTCGCTTCGACAATTTGGATCGATACCCGTGTCCCGGTTCGGGACACTCCAACCCACGACGTCCCCGGCAGCTTGCGGTTCAGGTTCGCGGAGAGCTTGTCCTGCCGCGGCAAGGCGAAAATCCATTGGAACGGGTAAAGCCCCTCTTCCCGGGCTATATTGAGCACATCTTCTTCCGGAATCTCGACATTGCCTTTCACTTCGATATCCCATACCAGCTGCGACAAACTGAATACGACGGCGATAAACAGAGCAAACCCGGAGACAAACCATTTGCGCCCCCATAAACGGATTAGAGCAAAGGGGAGTCCGAAGCGGCGCTGTACGTGAACCCGGCAGCCTGTCCGCCGCAACAGCGGACGCAAACGAAAAAAGTCCGCCACATGCATTCTCATTTTCATGCGTCCATCCGGCAAGCGCTCCACATCCCAAATTTCGATGCCGTGTCCCGCCAGCTCATTAATAAGCCGTTCCACTGATCCGCCGCGGATCAGCACGCTCACGGACCCCCGCAATTGGGAAAATATCGGTGTTTTCACTGGGATTCCTCCATTCCGCGATATTTAATGCCGTGGATTCGCCCTTCGACAACGACTTCCTGCGGCATAATCTCCCTGATGATGAGTCCGCTGCCTTCGACCTCCAGCGTCCCTTGGCTAAGCTCCAGATGCAAGGATTCGGGGGAAAAGTGCACCACGCCCCGGTGATTCTCTATGTATAACTGCTTACCTCCGATCAAGGTGAGCCTGGGCAAATCGAATACAAGATCACTCGGCAGGTCGAGCGCATCGACCGTCCATTTGCGGATTTTGCGGACAAACCGGCTCATATGAGGCAATCCTCCTTCCCCTACTTTACACCCTATGCAGAAGGTCACGGATTTATGAGAAACAGAAAAAACACCCTCTACAAAAGTAGAGAGTGTTTACTTTGGTTTAAACTATGACAAAAGCTGTTGCACTGCCTGATTTACAAGCTTGCCTTCCGCCCGGCCTTTGACCTTGGGCAAAAGCGCGCTCATCACTTTCCCGATTTCAGCTTTCGAAGTAGCACCGGTTTCCTGGATGGTCTGCTGTACAATAACTTTAATTTCTTCTTCGCTCAGCTGTTCGGGAAGGTACTCGGCAATAATTTCGGCTTCTGCTCTGACACCTGCGGCAAGATCGTCTCGACCCGCTTTTTCAAATTCTTGGAGGGCATCTTTGCGCTGTTTGATTTCACGACTTAGGATATCAAGCACTTCATTATCGTTCAAAGGTCTTTTCAAATCTATTTCAAGATTCTTAATCGTAGCACGAACCATTCGAATGGTGGAGAGTTTGAACTTGTCTTGACTCTTCATCGCTTGCTTCATATCTTCGTTCAATCGCTCGCTAAGACTCATGGTAGCCAAATCCTCCTAAAACTTTCTTTTACGAGCAGCCTCAGACTTTTTCTTGCGCTTTACGCTTGGCTTTTCATAATGCTTGCGTTTCTTCACCTCAGCCAATACGCCATCTTTAGCGATGGAACGTTTAAAGCGACGAAGTGCAGCATCAATTGTCTCGTTTTTGCGAACTTTAGTTTCAGACACCAGTTTTCCCTCCCTCCGACCAGACCGTCCAAGAGCATAACACGGTTCATCAAATTTCATTATAGGGGAAAAATAAATAGGGTGTCAACCTGCAGACCCTAATTTTAATATATGGAAGAAAAAACACGCTTTCAGGCGTGTGAATCCGAATTCGCCACCAACGCGCCGAGCCGCGCTCCGCCGAGCAAGTGGTAATGAATATGATAGACGGCTTGTCCGCTATCCTGACCGCAATTGTTGATCAGACGGTAACCGCTCTCCGCCACCCCAAGCTTCTTGGCTGCCTCCTGGGCAACCCGGTGCATTTCTCCAATCAGCGCGAAGTCCTCTCCTTCCACATCGTTCATCGTAGCGATATGCTTCTTGGGAATGATCAGCACATGCGTCGGCGCAGCCGGTTGAATGTCATGGAACACCAGGAACCGCTCGTCTTCGTACACTTTATTCGAAGGAATGGAGCCCTCCGCAATTTTGCAAAACAAACAGTCATCCATCTGAAACCCTCCTGAATTTTTAACTTGAACTATACACTTCGCAACATTATCATACCGGAAAATGGCAAAAAAAAGAAGCACCCTGCTCACTCAGCGAGTTCGCGTTTCGCACGGACGTATTGGACCGAAATAAGAAATCTCCCATCTCTGTCACCAATACGTCCGCCGGGGTGCTTCAAAAAATTGATGTCGGCTAACTGTAGTATAACAGCAGGGTGATACTGTATCTGTGATTCACATCACTCTCGAATTTTTTTTACATTTGCTCCAACACGATCTTGGAGCCCGAACCGCCGCTTTCCGCCGGGATAACAACCAGCTTGCGGGCCAGACGGGAGCGGAGCTCGGTGACGTGGGTAATAATTCCCACGGCCAGATGATCGTGATGCAGATGCTCTAGCGAGCTGATGACCGTATCCAGAAGCTCGGGATCGAGGGTTCCGAAGCCTTCGTCCAAGAAGAAGAACTGCAGCGGATACTGTCCACGCAGCTGAATTTGCGCCGATAGCGCCAGGGCCAGGGCCAGCGAGGTCAGAAAGGTCTCGCCGCCCGAGAGCGTGGATACCGGACGCTTGACGCCCCCGTTTGCATCGTCGCAAATGACGAAGCCGCCGCCCGAGTCCGTTTCCAAGGCGTAGCGCTGTTTGGTCAAGGAACGCAGCCGCCCGGATGCCGCACGGCTGACGCTCATCAGCTGTTCCTCCGCCACATATTCGACGAAGGCGTTGCCGCGCAGGGAAGACTGAAGTTTGCCTAGCAGCCCGAAACGGTGCTCCAATTGAAGCCTCTTGTCTTCCAAATCCCTCCAACGGAGATGTCTGCGCTCCAGGTCCTCCAAATCGCGCTCGGCCCGGGCTTTGGCCTGCAGTGCCGCTTCATCCTGCGTTCTGGCGACCTCCAGCGCTTGGCTGCATTCCTCCCACTCCGCCTCGGTAACGATCCTGCCGCCGAGCTTGGCATCCAGTTCTTTTAGACCGATTTCATGCTCGCGTTCCTGTTCCCGGTGAATGCGGATCATCTCGGCCATGTCCGCGGCCTGGGCCGGATCCAGAAACGCCCCGCGTACTTCTTCCTCCGCCTGAAAAGGAGAGGAGGACAGCTCGCTAAGCCACCGCTCTTCCCGCTCTTTCTCTTGGTCCACCCCGGCGGCCAGCGCCTGGCGGGCCAGGGCGTCGGCCTGGGCGGAGTCCCGATGCACGGCTTCGGCGTCCGCTTGTTTTCTGCGGCTCTGCTCCGCCGCCGTACGAAGCCCCTCCAGCCTCTGCTTGGCTTCGGCCAGCGCCGTTTCAAGCGGAACCTCCCCGATCCAGGAGATGAGCCTTTCGCGTTTCTCCCGGTATAGCGAGGCTTTCCCTTGCTCCTGGATCTCCCACTGAAGCAGGAGTTTGTCCTGTTCGTTCAAATCCTTGCCGAGTGCGGTAAGTTTGGCCGATTTTTCCTCGATAAACGGAATGCTGACGGCTAGCCGCTGCTTGATATCCTCGCTCTTGCGATCCTTCTCCTCCAGATCCAGGCGGAGTCTCTCCGCTTCCTCCAGAGCCGTCTCCCCGAACTCCCGGGCCCACTCCTCCCGCTTGCTTTCCAGTTCCGCACGAGTGGCCGCGCTTTTTAACACCGTTTGTTCCAGCAGTTCCCGGGCCGCCGCGGTCTCCGCACTGGCAGCGGCCACGCCGGCCCGGATCTCGCCCTGCCGCCCTTTGGCCTCCCGCACTTCCCGCTGGAGCCGCTCCAGCGTGGGCTGAAGCTGTGCCCGTCGCTCGCGCAGCTCCTGCGCCTGTACTAATACAGCCGCGAGATCCGACGCGCCGACAGGAGCGGAGTTACCCGGCTGCTCCGCGGCGACCGCCGCCTCCCGCTGCACGGCCTCCGCCAAGCGGGTTATGCTCTCGGAAGAGTCCAGCAATTCCAGTTGGGTTCGGCACAAATCCGCGTCCCTGGATACGGCGTGCCGCCAGTCGCGAATGCCGGACAAAACGGCGGATAACTCATTCAACTGCGCGTCGCCGACGCTGGGCTCGCCGGTTACGCCCTCGGCTGCCAAACCCGGGTGATGCACGGAACCGCAAACCGGACAAGGCTCTCCATCGCGCAGTTGCTCCGCAAGCCGGCGGGACCACGCCTCTTCCTCCCTCTGCTTCAGCAGAAGGCGCATCGCCGCTTCCATCCGCTGGGATTGCGCTTCCAAAGCGGCGCCTTCCGCTTCCAGAGTCTGCAGCCCGCCAAGGCATTCCGCCGCCGTTTCGGCCAGCTTCCCGCCGCGGTCATGCGCGTCCCGTTCGCGGGCCAGTATCTGCTGGAGCGCCTGCTCCGCCCGCTCCGCTTTGTCGCGCTGGCGGTTCTCCTCCAACGCCGCCCGTTCCGCCTCCTGCAGACATCTCTCGAGATGCTGCTTAAGCAGGACGGCGGTCTGAATCCGCTGCCGCTCCGCCGGCTTGACCTCGCATTCCTTGAGCTGCGCCTCCAGCTCCTGCTGGCGCTGCTTCGCTTTCGCCAGGAGCTGCTCTTCCTTGAGCAGTTCCTCCGCCGTCGCCTCGCGCTGGCGTCCCCCCTGCTCGCGGGAGGCCTCAAGCTCCCGCAGCTCCGCGGCCAGCGCGTCGCACTCCCGCTGGAGCAGCCGCGCCTGCTCCAGCTGATCCAGGCGCAGCAGCAGGGCCGGCTCGTCCCTGCCGAGCGCCCCCGCGGCCGCCTCCGCTTCCGCGGCGGCCCGGGCAGCGGCGGCCTGCGCGGCAGCGGCCGCCTCCGCGGCGCGGGCGGCGGCGGCCCCACGCTCCTCCGCCTGCTGCCGCGCCGATTTCCAGGCCGTGAGCACCGGCCTGAGCGTTTCCGCGGCCTGCGCCCGCGCCAGGCGCGTCTCCTGCTCGCGGACCGCCGCGTCCCGCTCGCGCAGCGCCGCCAAAAGAGCGGCCCGCTCGGCCCGCTCCCGGCTGAGCTCACGCACCTTGGCGAGCGCATCCGCCCGCCGCTGGGCATCGCCGAGCTCGCGCCGCCGCACCTCCGCCTGCGCCGCGGCCGCCTGGAGCGCGGCTTGCGCTCCATTCAGCGCCTCCTCCGAGGCATCGCCCAGCCCCTGCTGCTCCGCGGCCAACTGCTTCAGCTTCTGCTCCGTCTCCTTGACCTGCTTACTGAGTTTTTGGGCCAGCAGGTCCCCATACTTTTCCAGGTGAAAGAGCCGCTGCAGCATCTGCCTGCGGTCCACGCCTTTCAGCGACAGGAACTCCGCGAATTTCCCCTGCGGCAGTACGACCGCCCGGGTAAAGTCGTCCATCTTCAACCCGATCTTCTCTT
Source organism: Paenibacillus sanfengchensis (assembly GCF_036864765.1). Taxonomy (NCBI): domain Bacteria; kingdom Bacillati; phylum Bacillota; class Bacilli; order Caryophanales; family Paenibacillaceae; genus Paenibacillus; species Paenibacillus sanfengchensis. The sequence continues at coordinate 280,621 of NZ_JBAGJC010000005.1, forward strand.
CTACCTGTCGGGTGACCTCAGCCAGCTTGTCCGCCAGCACCTTTTCCCCTTCCGGGGTAATCTCGATGAAACGGCTGATCGTATTGCTGACGGAAAGCTCGCCCTGGCGTTTAAAGCGCCGCTCTACCCGGTAGCGTTCCGCCCCTTTGGCGCTCATCAGTTCGAACGTAAAAGCGACGAACAAGGCGTCCTCGGAATGGTTCATGATCCCTTGAGTTCCGCCGGACGCCCGGCCCACCTTGCCGTACATCGCGAGGGTAATGGCATCCAGCAGGGTGGATTTTCCGCTGCCCGTCGGTCCGAAGATCCCGAATAACCCGGTATCGCAGAGGGCGGTAAAATCGATCTCCTGCATTTCTCTGTAGCTTTGCAATCCCGACAACTTCAGACTGATCGGCTTCATTCGCCAGCCTCCCCTTCACGCGCTTCTTCCTCCTCGTCGAGCAAGGACATAAACAGTTCCACCAGTTCGTCCTCCGGTTCCGCACCGCCGCTCTGGCGCTGATAAAACTTCCGGAACAGCTCGTGGACCGGCATTTGGGAGCGCGAAGCCGCCTCCTCTTCCCATTCCCGTCCCGGATAGATCGGGCGGATATGAACGATCCCTTCATGCGCCTTGCGCAGTTTCTGGATCTCGCCCATGGACATCGCCTCGGTCAGGTGAATCTCCAGATCGATGAACGCATTGCGATCCCTTCCTTCCTCCAGGAGGCGCCAGGCTTCCTCCAGCCCGCCCCGGCAGCTCCAATGAACCAGCGGCTTTCCGCTGGTCAGAAACAGCTCCTCCAGCAGCGGCGACCCGCCCGGGGCCAGATCAAGCTGCATCACCGATTTGGCTTGCCCCGCTTCCGAAAAGCTGTAGGAGAGCGGGGAACCGCTGTAGCGGATCAGGCCGCTTCCTTTAACCGCCTGCGGCCGATGCAGGTGACCCAGGGCCGTATACTGCGCGCCGGTATCCAAAGCGGAAGGATCGACGGTATAAGCGCCGCCGACCTGAATCGGCCGCTCCGAGTCGCACTCCACGCCGCCCAGCACATAAATGTGGCTCATCGCCAGATTGACCGTATCTTTGCGGAAAGCTCCCGAGAGCTGGCGCATCAGTTTGCCGACTTTGGCGCTGTATGCCAGCCGCAGTTCGGTCTCGTCCCCGTCGCCGGCGAGCAGCTCGGCCAGCCGGGACTCCGACGGATAGGGCAGCGCGGCGATCACGGCGGTTTCTCCGGTCCGGGGCACAGGGGTCCGTACCGCTTCCGCCGTCGGCAGACCAATGAGCGAAATGCCCCGCCCCGTGACGAGCGGGGCGGCCGCCGATACCCGTTCCGGCTGGTCGTGGTTGCCGGAAATGACCACAAGCTGCCGGCCTTTCTCAGTCAATCTGGCCGCCGCTTCATAAAACAGCCGCTCGGCCGCGGCGGGCGGGTTCACACTGTCATAGACGTCGCCGGCCATCAGGATGAGATCCGCCTGCTGGTTGTCCGCCATAAGCACCAGCTCGTCCAGGAATTGTTCCTGCTCGGCCAGCCGGCTCCGCCCCTCCAAGGTACGGCCAAGATGCCAGTCCCCCGTATGCAAAATGCGCATGTCTTCCTCCCCCTCAGTCTGATCTGCAAAAAACAACATTTAAACTTACTTGATATCTCCGATGCCGCATCTCAAAAGCCCGCCAAATTAACGGCCTTTCGAGCCACTATTTCGGCCCGATTCGACTTCGCGGGAATAATAGGTATCGTCGGTACCACTGCTTGCAGTTTTGAGATCCATCGACTGCGCAAGCAGGACGGACCGAACTCCCCACACCGGTTTTTCCGAAAAATTACAGTTAATAGTGGTGCTGTACAACCCGCCAAACCTAAAGCTTCACCGTTTCTCCGGTATCGAAGAAATACAGCCACTTCTCATCGACAGGCACACCGGTGATCTCCTCCACGGCGGAAGCATACAGTTCCAACTGAAAACGGTAGGCTTCCGTCAGCGCCTGAATCCCACCGCGGTGCGGCAGTACCCGGTCGCTTTTGTAATCGACCAGAATCTGCCGGCCCTCCGCGAAAAAGAGGCAATCGACGATCCCTTGAATCAGCACGGTTTCCTGATCCAGCATTCCCGTGGCTGTCAGTTCGGGCTTACCGCTGTCCCCAAGCGGCCCCTCAATCAGGGGGGCAAGTCTCGGATAAGCCTCCGCGGCCGAGAGACCATAGCTGAACGGCATTTCGCGTCGAACCCAATCCGCTTTGGCTAGCAGCGCCCCCAGCGGGCTGGCGAGAAAGTCGCCGATGCGCCGGACGTCCAGAGCCCCGGCCTGTTCATTCGTCAGGATCTGCCGTTCCACCAACCAAGCCAGCGTTTCGTGAACCGTCTTCTCCCCGGGTTCCCGATCAAAAGGCAAATGCTGCATGATCGTATGATAGGCGGTTCCCCGTTCGGTCGGCGTCATCCCGGCCTGTTCCATGAAACGGGGACGATGCAGATGCAGCGTAAAATCGATCTCCTCCTCCGGCTTCTCCAGCTCTCTGCGCAGTTCATGCCCGGCAAAGACATCGCTCGGAGGCTCCTCTTGGTCCGCCAGCATTCTTTTCATCTCGGTGACCGAGGTTTTGGCGGAAATGCGCGTAGCGGCTTCAAAAGGATAGGACCAGTCGAGGCGAGCGTCCACTTCGTCCTTGATTCCGGCTTCTTCCTCTCGTACCGTCACGGGTGCCGGTCCTCCCGACAGCAGCAACTGAAGCATGGAGGGGCTCCAACCCGACTCTTGATCCGAACCGGATCCGGCATCGTCCACCTCGACAGAAACAGCCGCCTCCGCTTGCGATTGGAACATCTCCCTTGCCGGGAAAAAGCCGATCACCCACTCCGCGGCGGTCAGGTCCGGCATAGAGGCCGCGGGCTCCGGCAAGCCGGCAAAACGGCGAAGTTCGGCCGCGGCCGGATGCCTGATCAGCGAAGGGCCGATCCAGTCCAGATAAGATCGGCTCCGGGCCAGCAAATAGTCCGGCAGCTGTTCTTCGCCGACCTCCAGCGCGCTGCCCCAAACCTCCGCCGCCTTCGCCAAATCCTTGACCGACGAAACGAGGATCAGCTTATCCTTGGGACGGGTCAGCGCCACATAAAGCACCCGCATCTCTTCCGCAAGCAGCTCCATTTGCGCCCGCCGGCGGATCGCCAGATTCGGCAGCGTCGGGTAACTGACCCGGAGTGCCGGATCCACGAATCTTGGGCCGAAGCCCATCTCTTTATGCATCAGGAAGCTGGCGTTCAAATCCTGACGATTAAACATTTTGGACAATCCCGCCACAAACACGACCGGGAACTCCAGCCCCTTACTCTTGTGGATGGTCATGATTTGCACGGCATCTTCCTGGCCTCCGGCGGATGCCGCCGCGCCCAGATCGCCGCCGTTTTCCCGCAGGCGGCCCACATAGCGCAAAAATCGGAACAAGCCTCTCGAGGAGGTCGTCATCTCGAACTGTCTCGCCCGGTCATAGAGCGACCTCAAATTGCCCTGCCGCAATGGTCCGCCCGGCAGCCCTCCGACCCAGTCCAGGTACCCGGTCTCCCGGTAGATCCCCCAGATCAGGCGGCTGAGCTCGCCTTCCCGGGCTTCGGCTCTCCAGCGTTCCAACTGGCTTAAAAAGCCGCGCAGTTTAAGGGCCAGCGGCGCGGCCGGATCATCGGGGTTCCCCTCCGCCGCCTCCAGAACCGCCTCGTAATAACCGCCCGATCCCGAAGCCAGACGGATTTCCGCCAGTTCCTCCTCTGTCAGCCCATAGATCGGCGAGCGAAGGACCGCCGCCAGGGGGATATCCTGGCGCGGGTTGTCGATGACTTGCAGCAGCGACAGCATCGTCTCCACTTCCGAGGCCTGGAAGTAGCCTTGGCTAAGCTCGCCATAGGCCGGGATCCCCTCCATTCGCAGCTCTTCGATCATAACCGGCGCCCAGGAAAGCGTTGAACGCAGCAGGATGACCATATCCCCGTAGGAGACGGGCCGCATCTGCTTCAATTGCTTGTCGTAAATGAGCAGCGGCGGTTTGCCGCCATCCCCCGTCAATTCCCGGATCCGGGCCGCCACCGCCCGCGCTTCCAAGCGCACCGCTTCGATTTCGGCGGCGGCCTCTTCGTCCGCCCCTTCCTTGCTCTCTTCGGAAGCGGCTTCCCTCGGGTCGGCGGCTCCCACTTCCCCGTTCCGGTCGATTAGCAGCAGCTCCGGCCGATAATCCGTACCTTCGCCCGCTTCCGCCACTTCGGGAAAGCCTTCGCCGTAAACCAGCTCGGCCCGGGCGTCATAGGCGATTTCCGCCACGCCTTCGTTCATGATTTGTCTGAACAGCATGTTTACCGCGTTAACGACCTGCTTGCGGCTGCGGAAATTTTTCGCCAAATCGATCCGGAGCCCCGCTCCGTCGAAGCTGTCGCCATAGTTCCGGTACTTCTCCAAAAACAAGCCCGGCTCGGCCAACCGGAAACGATAGATGCTCTGCTTCACGTCCCCGACCATAAACCGGTTGCCCGGCGCCGGACGGGAGATAAGCCGGACGATATCCTCCTGCACCGTGTTGGTGTCCTGATACTCGTCCAGCAGGACCTCGTCGAATTGGTCCCGATACTCCATGGCGGCGTCCGAGGGGATCGTCTCCAGCGGCGTCGAATCCGGGTGACGGAGAATTTGCAGGCAGTAATGCTCCAGGTCGGAGAAATCAAGCCATCCGTGCGTCGTCTTCTCTTGCCGATACCGTTCGCCGAATTCGGTGATCAGATCGGCCAGCTCCTCCATAACCGGAGCCGCCTGATAGAGCTCGTTCAGGAACGCCTCCGCGCTGCGCCCGAACAGTTGGCTCCGCAAATCGCCGACCCGTTTCTTGGCTTCTTCGCGCAGACCCTTGACTCTTTCCTGGATCACCGGATCGGTTTGATCTTTTTTGCACGGCTTTAATTTTCCGAACGAAACGGATTGGAACCTATCGTACAATCCCTGCCACGCCCCCGCCAAGACGGCGGATTTCAAGGACAACACGGTGTTCAGGTCCTCTTCCACGGTCGCCGCGTACGGCGCCGGTCCGCCCGGAGAAAGGGCCAGCTTCTTGGCCTGCGTCAACAGGTCCGCCGCTCCGCTTAACGCCATGTCCGTGTCGGCAAGCAGGCTTGCGATCCACGGGCTGCCCTCCAATGCCGACGGATCAGCGGGGCGGAAAGCGGCCGCGGCCTGCCGCAGCCAGTGCTCCGGCCAGGAATGGCTGCGGGAGAAATCGTACAGCTTCTGGACGAGGGCAAAGACCGCATCATCCGTACGCTCTCCGCTAAACCAGTCGACCAGCGCCAAAAAGCGGCTGCCTTCCTGCTCCACCGCGTATTTCTCCTCAAACAGCTCCTCCAGCACTTCCTGGCGGAGCAGCGCCGTCTCGCTTTCGGACGCGATCCGAAACCCGGGATCGAGCGGGATCAAGGTGTAATACCGCTGAATGACCTCCATGCAAAAGGAATGGAGCGTCGTAATCGAGGCCCGGCCGAGCATCGCCAGCTGTCGTGTGAGATGCTCGTTTCCGGGATTGCGCTCCAGTTCCTTCTCCAAAGCTTCCCGAATCCGCTGCCGCATCTCCGAAGCGGCGGCCTTCGTGAAGGTCGCCACCAGCAGACGGTCGACGCTGAGCGGTTCATCCGCCGCCGACAGCTTGCGGATAATCCGCTCGACCAGCACGGCGGTCTTCCCCGAACCCGCCGCGGCGGCGACGAGGATGTCTCCACCGGACAACGTGATCGCCTTCCACTGATCATCGCTCCAAAAAACGCCCGGCGGCTTCGGTATCGTCATCATGGCTGTTCCTTCTTTCATTCTGTCGCTCCTTCCGCTGCGCCCAGCAGGCTCCATATCTGATCTTTGGCCGGTTTGTTCAGCAGGTGATAACCGCCGCCCTCCATCGTCTCTTCAAACCGGCAGACCGGCTTGTACACGCAATGGGTGCAGGCGCTCTCCGTTCCTAGACGGTACGGGGAAATCTCCACGTCCCCGTCCGTGATCCGGGTGCCGATATCGATGATCGTCCGGCGTACCGAACCGAGCAGCACTTCCCATTGTTCCGGGGTCGCCACGGGAGCGCTGCTGTAAAAACTGCCGTCCGTTTTCACCGCCACCGGCAAAATCTCCGAATGCCCTTTTTCCAGCAGCCCGTCCATTTTGGCGATCACGTCCCGGTCCGCAAGCAGCAGGCCTTTCATTTTAAACCGTTTCAGCAGCTCGCTCCGGGCCTCCTCTTCACTCAAGCCATTGCTGCTTTGCAGCAGCGGATTATGGACGTGAAAATAGAGCGCTCCCGCCGGCAAGGCCGGCTCGCCGAGCCAAGCTTCCGCCGACTGCAGCAGCACATCGAGATAGGTCAGCATCTGCAGCGCCAGACCGTAATACACTTCATGCAGCTTGAGATCGGTTTGGCTTGATTTATAGTCGATCACCCGCAGCAGCAAGCCGTCCTCGCCTTCCGCGACATCGACCCGGTCGATCCGTCCGACAATCTCCATTACGCAGCCGTTCGGCAGCTCGAACGTCAGGGGCGGTAGCGGCCGGTCGGGCCCGAAATCCAGCTCGAGGCCGATCGGCTCGAAGCTGCCCCGCCGGGATTGCTCGCCCAAAATGACCGATGCCCGGCCGACGATATTTTTGAGCTTCCGCGAAATATATCCGTACCGCTTCGAGCTGAGCAAAATTTCGCCCTGCAGCTTCGGAGCCAACCGGTCGACCGCGGCGTTCGCTTCTCTCAGGCACTCTTCCTCCGTCAGGCTTCCCCAGCTCCGGTTCTGCTCTCTGAAGGTAATCGCCATTTGGCTGAGCGCCGCATGAAACAGCTGGCCGATATCCGGCGCCTTCAGCCTGTACAGCTGTCTTTCCTTCAGCTTGAGACCGTGAGAAGCGAAGTGGGAGAAAGGGCAGGCCGAAAACTTCTCCATCCGCGAAACGCTGGTGCGCAGCCTTTTACCGTATAGCTTGCGGCTCGTCGCCGGCGTTAGCCCGCTGACGCGGTTGCGGTAATCCAGCGAGCCGAGCAGCCGGGAGACGTCCCCCTCCCATTCGGGTCTCGATTTGAACCAGCGGAGCGCCTCCCACCAAACGGGTGAGATAGACAGCCCCGTTTTCCAGGCCCGCAGCTGTCCGAGCAGAGCCGGCAGGGTCGGAGCGGGACGGCTCACGAACTCCAGCTGCCGCTCCTGCGGATCCTCCGCGGACGGAGCTTCGCCAATAAATTTCTCCTGCAGCATTCCCGCCGGAAAAATCGTCTTCGCATGCCGGATGACCTCGGAAGGGAGCAATGTCTTTCCTTCTTCATCCGCCATGGGATAGCTCAGCCAGAGCGAACGGCTTGCCGCGGACAAGGCCCCGTAGATCAGAAACCGCTCATCCAGCAGGCGGCGCGTCATGCCGGGTGCCAGCTCTAGACCGGTCTCGCCTAGAAGCAGGCGCTCCTGTTCGCTAAGCACCCCTTCCTCCTGGAGATTGGCCGGCATGATCCCCTCGTTGATGCCCAGCAAAAAGGCATGGCGCACATGCCGGGTTCGGGTCCGGTCGGTGCTCCCGACGACCACCTGATCGATCGCCGGAGGAACCAAACCCAGCTTCAGTTCCTTCAGTCCGGTTTCCAGTACCCCCGCAAACAATTCGGCGGTCAAGTTCTCTTCCCCCATCATCTCCACGATTTGATCGAGCTGATCCAAGACCGCGCCCCACAGCTGTCGATGCTCCATCGCCTGCTGCGGCCGACCTGCCGTCAACGCCTTGTGGGCCAGCAAGTCCAATCGCCTCGGAGCCTCGATCTCCTCCAGAAGGCGGTAAACCGCCGCGCACATGTCCCGGACGGTCTTGGCCCGCTTCAGCCGTTTTTCGAAGGCGGACAGCGGCGCCACAACCGCTTCGCGACATTGTTCAAGGAGCTGCATCCGCTCGTTCTCCGCCCCCCGGCGTGCGGTCTCGTCGCCTTCCAAAGAAAGGCTCGGCACCCCTTTCCACGGTCGTCCGTCATGCCAACGGTAACCTTGAATCCCGCTCGCCAGCGCATAATTCTCCAACAGATCCATATCGTTACGCGTCAGGCTCCCGTCCAGCGGAAGCAGAAACTCGCTCTTAACGCACCGGAATACATCCTCGTACTTCCAATATTTAAGCGCCACGTCCAGCGAGCCGCGAATCATTTCGATCAGGGGATGATGCAGGAGGCTTTTCTTCCGGTCCATGAAAAAAGGAATCCCGAAGTCCTCCAAAACCGGAGTAACGATATGCTCATAATCATCCAGATTCCGGACGAACATCGCCATGTCCCGCCAACGCGCTCCCTCTTCCCTGGCCAAACGGACCATTTCCCTGGCCGCACCTTCGACCTCGGTTCTCCGGCAGCTTGCCGCGTGCAGGGACAGCGAATCTGCCAGATCCGCCGGTGGAGTTTCCCCGCTCCAGGGAGTCCGCCGTTCATAGGCCGACTCCAGATAAGACAGCGTTTCGCTGCCTTGATAGCGCGGAAAAGGGCGCGACGTTAGCCGGACGTTCGGCTTCACCTCGATGCCGAGCGATTCCGCGAGAGACCGAAGCTTGATGTAGGTCGTCGCCGTCGAATGAAAAAGATTGAGCTCATGCGGCGGCACGCCGTCGTCATACGGACGGTCCAGCGTCAGGGCAACCGTAACGGTTGAGGCCGTTTGCATCAACTCACCGATTGCCCGGTACTCCCGCGGTGTAAAGGTGTGAAAACCGTCGATCCAGATATCCGCTCCGCGCAAATAGGCCGAATTCTTCGCTCCCTCGGCCAGCTTGAGGACATGGTCTTCCCCGTCGATATATAAGCGCGAAAGCTCAGCGTCGAATTCCCGGTAAAGAATATTCAAATCATGGAGCTTGTCCCGGAGCAGACGGGACTGACCCGCGGCGGATTCCGGCATTTGCAGATGATCTTCCAGACGGGTAAAATCCGCATTGTATTTCTTGAGCTCCGTATAAAGCGAGTTGATCCGGTCGATCAGCCCCAGCTGTTCCCCGCCGTGGCTGTACAGCTTTAACTCGTCCTTATGGCGTCTGAGAATTTTGTAGAGTAGCATTTTTTTGCCTTCTTCGCTGATCGGAATCAGGGCGGAACCGCCGCACTCCTGCATTACGCGCAAGGCAAGGCGGCGAAATCCCAACACCTGGACGCGGACTGTCCCGCGCAGCCCGGGCGCCCGGACAAGCGCCTGCTCGATCTGGAAGGTCCCCTGTTCGGGCGCCAGCAGAATCATGGGCGGTCCGGTCGGATCTTCCCGCAGCCGGGTTGTAACCTGCTCAAGCACCAGGCTGCTCTTGCCGCTTCCCGCGCGGCCGATAATGAATTGTAATGACATGAAGGTGCCTCCCACCTGCGAAGGCCTGAATCCCCCGCCAAAAATTGTCTGAATCTTGCGACAACGTGTTTAAGTTACAAACAAGTATACCACACTGTATAAAAATAGGAATGTACGTTCCCCGAGCAAAAAAAGGGTTTATTCCCTCAGGACCTTGTCCTGGGAATAAACCCTTTTGCCGGGATTCGGCTATTTAGATCCGCTGCCGGCCTGCATTTCCATGATGTTCCTCTCAATTTCAGCGGGCGCGGGATACCGGTCTTCTTTTTTGGAAACGACGATGCTCGCGAGCATATTCCCGTATCTCAATGCTTCCTCCATCGGTTTGCCTTCCAGCACGCTGTGGATAAACCCGGCATTGAAGCTGTCTCCGGCCCCCGTCGTATCGTAAGCCTTTACAGGAAATCCGGCGTGATGCACGGCTCCCGACCGGGTATAAGCGCTTGCCCCCCGGCTTCCCCGCTTGACGATAATCGTGTTGGCCCCTAGAGAAATTAACTGCTTCGCGGCTTGATCCACGTCGCTCGCTCCGGTCAAATGCAAGATCTCTTCGTCGTTCGGCATAAAATAATCGATGTAGGGCAGGAAGGAGATGATCTCCTGCCTGCTCTTTAAACTCCAACCGTCAATGGCCGAATTCGCATCGAAGAAGGTGATTTGACCGGCGGCCTTAGCCCGTTTCAAGCAGGTAAGGGCCGCATCCGGGCCGAAGCCCGGAGCCAGGAAATAACCGTACAAAAGCGTGGCGCGCGCCGCTTCGAAATCCGTTTCCCCTTCGACCGAAGCCGCGGTTAAGTCGTCGGCATTTCCTTTATAGGTCACGAAATAGCGATCTCCGCCTTCTTTTACGATCGATACGGACAAAACGGTTCCCTTTTCGCTTCGCGCAAGCTCATTTTCGATCAACGGAGCTATCTCATCGTAAATTTTGTTACCGTAATCGTCTTCGCCCAAAAGGGAGATGACCCGTTGTTTGACGCCGAGCTTGGCCAGCGGAAAAATCGTGTTGGCCAGGCCGCCGGGCCGTAAAATCATTGTGTCGACCATATGCTCTTCGCCGAAGTCCGGCCGCTCTTTCACTTGCGCTAGGATCAAATCCGCGGTGATCACACCTACCAAATTTATCATCGGGGTTATTCCTTCCCTGTAACTTTCGTGATGATTTCGGCTTCCCCCGCGACCAGGCCCCGCTTCGCCGAGAGCTCGATGGCGGCTAACTGGATGACCAGCGAGTAAGGAATGGGGCTTACGTATTCGTGAACCGACGGAATTTCGAGCGACATGACGCGCTCGTGCCGCAGCCCTTCATCGGAGACATAGAGCACCTTCGCGCCCAATTCGGCCATTTCCAGCACATACTTTTTATTAATATCGTAAGTTGTTCCTTTAGGATTGAAGAAGATAGCTTGCAAGTTTTCTTTAATCAATTCGAATGGGCCATGCCGGAACTGCGGGGCCGAAGCTGCTTCGGCAAACATGCGCGAAGTTTCCTTCAGCGTCAAGGAACCCTGCCGCGCCGTGTAAACCGAAGGCCCCCGGCCCAGGAGAACGAGCGGCTTCTCCGGATTAATAAAATCGACAAGCAGCTTCCGGTACTCATCTTCTCTCTTCAAATGTTCTTCGATGACGTCGGCGGCCTGATAAAGCGAATCCGTCAAATCGTTCCCCGCCATCTTCGCTCCCATTAACAGCATCAAAGACGCCGTCGTCGTAAAAGATTTCGAGGAAGCGATGGCCTTTTCTTTTCCGGCATGCGTGAGGAGGACCTCCCGGGCCAAACCGGCTAAAGAGCCGTCAGGAGAGTTGGTGATGGCCGATGCCGAGGGATAGCGTCTGGCCAATTCCTTGGCCTCAAAGCTCTCCCCACTCTGCGAAACGATGTAAAGCTGATACTTGTCCAGGAAAGAATCGGGATAATAGTATAAAATTTCGGAATTGTCGATAGCCGAAGCTTGGATGCCGTGCAGGTTCAGATAAGAGACAAGCAGCTCGGAGGCGGCCAGGGAACTGCCCATGCCGGTCAACAGCAACGGTTTTTCCCCCGCCGCGCTGAAAGAAGCGTTGTTTCGAATCGTCTCCCGGATCGCCTCCGGTTGTTGTTTAACCTCGTTGAAAAATTGACTCATAATCCTCATCCCTTCTCAGAGCCTTCCGACAGGCCGCTGATGATATATTTTTGTAAGAATAATGCCAAGGCAATCGGCGGCAAAGATGCCAGGAAACCGCCGGTAATCTGCATGCCGAAATCGATCATGCCCCGTTTTGAAAACTCGGAGATCGCCACCGTAATGGTCTTGGCGTCATAAGTCGAAGTGAATATGCTGGCGAACATAAACTCATCCCAGGCGATCAGCAAAACGAATATTCCGGTTGCCACCAACCCCGGAAGCGACAGCGGCAGCAAAAACTTGAACAATATGCCGAGCGGCGACACGCCGTCGATTTGCGCCGATTCTTCCATGGATCTTGGAATTGAGCGGAAGTACGTTTGCATCATCCAAATGACATACGGCAGGTTAAACGCCGTGTAGATCAGGATCAGCGCCGGCTTATGGTTGATCATCCCCATCCGGGCGAATATCACGTACAGAGGGATAAGCAGCACCACTTCCGGCACCATGCGGAAACCAAGAATCGAAACGAGCAGGGTATCCCTGCCGCGGAATCGGAATCTGGCGCAGGCATACGCCGCAAACATCCCGATGAGCAGGGTCAGCAAGGTGGAGCTGAGCGCGACGATCACACTATTTTTCATCGCCGTTAAAAATGGGGGCAGGCTGCCGTCGCTCGCTTCACCCGAGAACACCCTCGTATAATTGCCAAGCGTCCACTCCGATGGCCACAAGTGCAGGGTTTTCGCGTTCAGATCCCCGCTGGAAGAGAAGGTGGCGGTCACCAGCAGGAGCAGAGGCAGCGCCGTGAACAGCATGACAAGACAAACGCCGACATATATCCAAAACTTCTGAGCTCTTGTTCTCTCCATAGGTCACTCCGCTTTTTTGTATAGAATTTTGATGTAAATAAAGGCGAATATCAGAATGAAGATCGACATCACGAACGCCAAGGACGAGCCGTAACTGAACTTGCCGAACATCATGGAGGTTTGATAGGTCAGGAAGGAGAGCACTTGCGTTCCCCCGGCCGGACCGCCTCCGGTCATGATATAGATGATGTCGAATACCTTGAAGGCTTCCATCGTCCGCATGATGAGCGCGACCAATATGGCCGGGCTTAACAACGGAAGCGTGATGCTGAAAAATCTTCGGAACGCCGAGGCTCCATCGATTTTACCCGCTTCATAGGCCTCCATGGGGAGGGACTGCATCGCCGCCAATAAAATGAGCGTCACGAAAGCCGTATTTTTCCACACATCGGCGATAACGATGGCATTCATTGCCGAGAAGGAGGAACCCAGAATATTAAAGTAACCATCCGTAATACCGAGGGCGGACAGCAGCACGGTGACCGTTCCATGGTCCGGATCGTAAAGCCATTTCCATAAGACCGCATTAACAATGGTCGGCAAAGCCCAAGGGATAAGCATAAATCCTCTTACAAAGCCTCTTCCCGCGAATTTCTCATTCAGAATCAAGGCAAAGGCCATGCCGAGAACGAATTCCAAACCTACCGAAGTTACCGTAAAATACATCGTTCGACCGACGGCCTGCCAAAAGGACGAGTCCGAAAGAACTTTGGCGAAATTCTCAAAGCCTACGTAATCCCAAAGCTTGGGATTGTCCAGCTTATGCACATTTTTGGTCAAGTTAATGAAGCTGATAAAGATCGCATAGAGCAATGGAAGCAGGGTCACGCTCAGGATGACAAGAAAACTGGGCAGCAAATATCCGAATGGTCTAAGTTTTTTGATCATACATACCTCCACATCCAAATGAGACTCCGCAGGCCCGGCGGGATATCCCGCCGAAGCGGGACCCGGTTAATTGCCGTTCGCCTGAAGTTCTTCCGTCGTTGCCGCCAGCTCATCCAGCGCGGTCTTTGCATCCTTTTGACCGGTCAAGACCGACTGAAGAGCAATTTGCATATTTTTGGAAAACTCATTGTAAGCATCCAGCGAAGGGCGGGAAATCACCTGTTCCAGCTGTTTCTCCATATCCTTCAAGGCGGTAAAGTTCTTATTCAGATCCTCGTCGCTGTAGAGGTCCTTCCAAATCGGAAGAGAGCCGGCATCCAGCGATTGCTGCTTTTGGACTTCCTTGCTGCCCAGATATTCGATAAACTTCCAAGCGGCGTCTTCATGTTCCGATTGCGGAGTGATCGCCAGGTACATGGATCCGGTAGCCGCCGTATGCGGAGCTCCCTCGGCCGCAGGTACCAGCCCCACCTTCACCTTGTCTTTGACCTTGGAATCGCTGCCGTTCAGTTCTCCCCAGTAAAAGGACCAGCCGGCAACAAACGCCGTTTTTCCGTTTTTAAATGCGTCCAGCACCTGACGGTCATTGTAGTTGATCGACGCCTTGTCGATTACTCCGTTCTTCATGGAATCCGCCATGAACGTGAGTGCCTGAACTCCCTTCTCGTCATTGAACACCGGCTTGCCCGTTTCATCCATGAATTTTCCTCCGAACGAACCGAGGAATTCGGCAAAGTAAGCAACGAGACCTTCATTGGCGCTCCATCCCCAAGCGCTGGCCGAACCGGGGGTTATTCCTTTCTCCTGAAGAGCCTGCGACATCGTGGTGAACTCGTCCCAAGTCACCGGCGGATGATCAAAACCGGCTTTCTTCAGCAGTTCCTCATTGTAGTAAAAGAATACGACGTCGTTAAACATCGGTACGCCGTAGATCTCTTCGTCCAGGCTTGCGATTTGCAGGCTCGCCGGCAGGATGCCTTGCTTCATCTCATCGGTGTAACGATCCGTCACCGGCAGGATGAATCCGGCATTGGCATACTCCGAGGTCCAGATTTCATCGACGTCCACAATGTCGTAAGCCGCTTCACCGCTGGCGTTGAAGGAGGCCAGTTCTTTGTCGTGCAGTTGATCGTAGGCTACATGATCCAGAACCACCTTAATGTCCGGGTTTTTCGCATTGAACTCCTCCACCGCTTTTTCCCGGAAGCCTGCAAAGTCATCGCTCGACAAAATGCGGATCGTTTGAACGCCGCCGTCATCGGCCGGATTTGCCGATTTTCCGCCGGAACATCCGGCAAGCAGGGACGGAATGAGCACAAGGGACATGATACCGAGTAACGACTTTTTCATGAAATAACCCCCATTGATTTATGTTAGTTTGTTCTAAGTACAAACAAATTAAATACGGTGTGGCTCTCCATTCAGAGCCTCTTGTTGACTGAACTTGAACTTTTCTATTTTTATAGGTCTTCCGCATCCTGCAACTGCTGGAACACGTAAGCGACAGCCCCCAGTCCCCCGGCATCCCTGCCCAGACGGGCCAACTTAATCTCCGTCGGGATCGGCGTAAGATCGGATACCTGCTTGCGGATATCCTCAATGACGGTAGACATGGAGCCGGATACGCCCCCGCCGATAATGACTCGCTGCGGATTCAACAAGCTTACGATATTGGCAATGGTGATCGACAGGTATTGCACGAATCCGTCAATAATGCGAACCGCCTCAGGCTCTGCGCGTGTATAGCGAGCAAAAAGCTCTTCGGGAGATATCCCGCTCCTCTCCAAAGCGAAAGCCGAGATTTGCTGTTCGAAAGCACCCATCTCTCCGGGACCGTTCCTTCTGTTCCGGGCCAGGTCCTCCCGGTCGATAAAGCGGTTGATTTCCCCCGCGGAGTACCGATAGCCTTCTATTAATTCACCGTTGGCGATAATAGCGCCACCTACCCCGGTTCCGATGGCGATGAAGAACATATTGTCTGTCATTCCCTCGCTGCCCAGCCACCTTTCACCCAGCGCGGCAAAATTGACATCGTTGTTTACATAAACTGGGAACGCAAAATAGTTTTTCGCCTTCTCAACCAGATTGATGTTTCCCCAGTTCAATGCGGGCACGTCGAGGATAACGCCTTCCCTGCTGTCCACAATCCCCGGAAGCCCGATCCCCATCCCGAGGATACGATCTTTTTCGATCCCGGATTTTTGAATAAACGCTTGAATCAGTTCCAGTGTCTCTTCCACGGTTGCCGTCGTTTTACATTCTTCTTTATACTCGATTTCACCGTCGAGGTCGGTCAGTACGATCAGGGTTCGGGTCCGCCCGATATCGACGCCGATGCCGTACCCCGATTTCGGGTTAAAGCCCAGCTCGATCCCCCTGCGGCCCCCCTCCTTGGTAGAGTCGCCAAATCCCGTTTCCACGACAAACTTTTTCTTGATCAGTTCGTTGACGATGGAGGTGACTGTGGACCGGCTTAAACCCAATTTCTTGGCTACTAACGCTCTGCTGATTTTTTTCTCGCTGCGGATCATGTCCAGAACCAAATTCCGGTTGATCTTCTTGATAAGATCCAAACTTCCGGTTCGATTATACAACCTCTCCCCTCCTTATTTCAGTTTCGTCGGAGAACAAACAAACTAAATTTTAAAGTAATTATACCATGTCGAAACTGCCTGTCAATAGTGAAAGCGGTGCCATTTTAAAATTATGTCATGAAAGCTTACGTGTAAATTATGAACGCTTTGAAAAATCACCGAAAACTTGATGTTTACTTTGTTTTATATGACACAAACCTAACATAATAGGATTATCTAAAAAAAGACCATTCGATTTTGCCATCGAACGGTCTTCTCTTAATCAGTTCCCGGTTCTTCAATTGCGAGTCTACACACTAACGGGAAAACCTCCCGTTAATGTACCCCTCTTGGCTCTTGGATCGGACTTAGCTGGAAAAGCTCCAGCTATTTCGCGGCACAATAGCCGATATACAGAGTTTCAGGCGAATTAGCGGGAGGTCTTCCAGCTAAATCACCTCTCCAGCCGCGCACGCCCCAAATTAACGGGAAGAATTCCCTTTATTTTGACCCAAACCATTAAAAATGCACTCCACCACAATTCCAAAGGCACTGATAGCGGCTTTTTGGTCCGTTATTTCGATCCGACCTAGGCTCCGTCGAGAAAATAACGATCAAAAAAGGCCTTATTTCCTGCCGCGGGGTACAAAAATCAGGTTTCGGCCCGCTTTTCCCAAAAATAAGGCCCCAAAGGACCTCTATTTCACACGGAAAGGACGATTTCGACAAATTAGCGCCGCAAATGGCCCTTACTCTACCCGCCCGGTTTCAAAGGGAGGCTGTTACAGCCGTTAGTCCCTCGGGTTAATGCAACGCTAGTGTCAAAAAGGGACTTTTTTACCTTGTGCGGGCCCCAAATCAAGGATTGGATCTCTCTATCCCAAAAATAAACGCCTAAAAAAGCCGCTATTTGCTTCCGATGAGCCGAATTCGACAAAATCGTGGCGTAAAAAGCTTTTATCACGATTCGCCAGCCCTGCTTTCAAAGGGAAAACGGGCATTGCCGAATAGGATAAATTCGACCTACTTTAGAAATTTTTGCTACGAACTTCAAAAATTGCAAATTTCAAATAGCGCCCCTCGTCCACGCCCAATATTTGCGGATGGTCCTTTCCGGCAGCCCGCCATTCTACGAGGCGGAGGATCTTGCCGGCATCGGCCGCCGCTTCCTGGATGGTCTCCAGGAACAGATCCGGCCGCATATGGTAAGAGCAGCTGGCGGTCACCAAATAGCCGCCCTCGTTGACGAGCTTCATGCCGTGCAGGTTGATGTCCTTGTATCCCCTGCAGGCGCCTTTCACCGCGCTGCGCGTTTTGGCGAAGGCCGGCGGATCCAGGATCACGACGTCCCAGGTACGCCCGCCGCCCGCAGTCATCGGCACCGACGTGTCGGCCTTGCCGTCTGCCGCCGCCCGGCTGCTCCGCTCGGCAAGCCCCTTAACCTGGCCGCGGAGATAATCGAACGCGTCGGCCACGACGAACTCGACGCGGTCGCCGAACCCGTTCAGCTCCACGTTCGCCTTGGCGCTTTCGATCGCATGCTCGGAAATGTCCAGGCAGGTGACTTTTTTGGCGCCGTACCGGCAGGCATGAAGCGTAAAACTTCCCGTATGCGAGAAGCATTCCAGCACCGTGGCCCCGTCCCAATACGGGAAGGTGACTTCCTTGCCGTTCCGGTTGACGGGAACCCGGCGGATTCCCCCGGCTTCGTCCGGCACATCCTGCAGCGCGATCCCGCTCCGCTCTCCCCAGCCGGTCATCAGCGGCCGGATGGAAGCGCGGTTCTCGCGCTGGTCGAAGAAATAGCCGGTCTTCTGGCCCTCTTCAATATCGACGCGAATCTTCAGCCCGTTCTCCGTCACGGTCACATGCCGCGGCGGAGTGCCGTAAAGCGGGCCTTTCACTTGCTCCAGCCCTTCCATCTCACGAATCGGTACATCGCTTCGCTCGTAAATTCCCGCGGGCTGAAGCACGGCGACCAGCGCCTCAACGATCGCCTCCCGGCATAGGTCCATGCCGAGCGTCAACAGCTGGATGACGAGCACGTCGCCGAAGCGGTCCACGATCAAACCGGGGAGAAAATCCGCTTCCCCGTAAACGAACCGGTACGCGTTCTCGTCACGGACAAAACGCTCCCGATGCTTGAGACATTCCCGAAACCGGCGCTCGAAAAAGCCGGTGTCCATCGCTGCAAGCGGCGTGAAAGACACCGCGCGTACCGTAATTTGCGATGCGGCGTTATAATACCCCGTTGCCAGAAAACGCCCCCGGTGGTCAAGAATCTCCACGAGACTCCCCGGAGCCGGCTCCCCCTCCACACGCTCAATCTCACTTTTATAAACCCATGGATGACCTTGTTCCAGCCGCTTTTTGCGGCTGCGCTGCAAAATAACCGATGCCACGCTATTCAACCCCCATAAAGATGATAGAACCCAAGCTCCGCTTGCGGTCCTGAAGCCACAAACCAACGATGCAAAATTACGCAGCATGGACCGCTGCGGCCAAGCATATATGTAACTTGTACACTTTGGTAGGACAGGAGGCGTCACGATTGTTCCATGAGCTCATTTTCCCCGTAACCTTCGGACTGGCCCTGTTCCTGTTCGGCATGAAGCTGATGGAAGCCTCGCTTC
Organism: Paenibacillus sanfengchensis; assembly: GCF_036864765.1. Lineage (NCBI taxonomy): Bacteria > Bacillati > Bacillota > Bacilli > Caryophanales > Paenibacillaceae > Paenibacillus > Paenibacillus sanfengchensis. The sequence goes on from NZ_JBAGJC010000005.1 coordinate 299,043, forward strand.
ACGCCTGGGCGGGCCCCGGGTTGATCCGGGCCCTGCAAGCCACAACGCGGACGCCCTGGACCGGCATGGTCTCCAGCACGTTCGTGACGGCGGCGCTCCAAAGCAGCACGGCGGTTACGGTCATGACCATCGGTCTGGTCAACGCCGGGCTCCTGTCCTACGCGCGGACGCTCGGCATTATCCTCGGCGGGAACATCGGCACCTGCCTGACGACGGAACTGATCGCCTTGAATATTTCCAGTATCGGCGTCCCGCTGCTGATTCTATCCGTGCTTCTTTGGGCCGCGGCCGTCACCGCCCAGGAGATGCTTCCCGGCGGCTACCGGGCATCCAAGTGGTTCCGGCTGCTGACGCCGCTGCAATTCGGCTCCCTGGCTGCCGCCGGCTTCAGCCTGATCATGATCGCGATCCGCTGGATGCAGTCGGCCGGGCCCGCGCTGGAAGCCTACGGCGTCATCGGCTGGCTGCTTGATCACGCTGGCGACAGCCTGCTTTGGGGCGCGGCCGCCGGAGCGGCGCTGACAGCGCTCGTTCACAGCAGCGCCGCCACCATCGCGATGACCATGGGCCTGGTCGCCGCCGGGACGCTGCCGCTCCCGCTCGGCATCGCCATGGTGATCGGCTCCAACGTCGGCACCTGCGTCACCGCCGTGATCGCCTCGCTCGGCGGCTCGCGTTCCGGCAGCTTTGTCGCTTGGTCGCACGTTGCGCTCAACGTGCTCGGCGCGGCGTTGTTTCTCCCGCTCACGGAGCCTTTGGGCGCCGCCTCGGCCTGGATATCCGGAGACCCGGCCGCCCAAATCGCCCATTCCCAAACGATATTCAACGTCGTTTGCTCCTTGCTCGCCCTGCCTTTTTGCTATTTGCCGATTTGGAGCCGCCTGGAGCATCCGAAGGAAGCGTAACCGGACCGGCGATCGGCAGCCCTCCGTTAAAACTCCAGATTCAGCATTTTCAGAGCTTTTTCCAGAATAAAATCATTATTGTCGTATCCCGATTTCAGCTGTTTCTCCCAGGCCTCTTTCGGATCGTACCAGGCCACGCCCCGAATTTCTTCCACTTGGGGACGAAGCTGTCCGCCCCGGCTTTCGACGAGGTAGTAATGCACTTCCTTGTCCACGGCCCCGTGAACAGGATGGCGGTAGGTATAAGCGATAATATCGATCAGTCCGTCAATTTGCCCGATCAAGCCGGTCTCTTCCCGTATTTCCCTTAGTGCGGTTTGCTCGACCGTCTCCCCGGGCTCTCTTTTCCCCTTGGCAAAAGAAAACCTGCCGTACCGGTCCGTGATGAGCTGTATCTGCAACCGCCCGGCGGTCCTGCGGTACACAACGCCTCCGGCGGATATTTCCTTGTCCGGCATTTTCCTCGCCCCCTTACTGTCGTATTACCCCAATCGGCAACAAGGACTTCAACCCTGACGGGTGAAATCCCTGTTGAATCGGCTCTATGCAATTGCAGGTCCAACACACGAGGGCTGGCCGGTCAGGCCAACGCTTTGGCGCTTTCCGCCCCGTCCAGGACACGGACCAATTGTCCCTCGCTCGTATTGGCGTCCGCCTTGGTCAGCTTGACCCGGCACATCTTGCCGGCAAGATCGGGCGTTCCGTCAAACCGGATTTGCAGGTAGTTGTCGCTGAACCCGGTTACGAAGCCTTCTCCCCAAACGCCTTTTTCGTCGCGCTCGGGAATAACGTCCAGTACTTGCCCGACGAACTTCTCGGCATAAGCCAGTTGCATCTGCTCGGACAGATCGATCAGTTCCTGTACACGGGCATGCTTGATTTCTTCGTCCACTTGATCTTCCATCCGGGCCGCAGGCGTGCCTGTCCGTTTGGAATAAGGGAACACGTGCATTTCCGAGAAGCCGATCCGCTTGATCGCCTCGTAGCCCTCGCGGTACAATTCCTCGGTTTCTCCGGGGAAGCCGACGATGATGTCGGTCGTAATCGCCACATCCGGCATGAAGTTGCGGATCTTCTTGATCTTCTCTTCGAATTCCTCGATCGTATATTTACGTCTCATCCGCTTGAGCACTTCATTGCTTCCGGCTTGCAGCGGTATATGGAAGTGACGGCACATTTTGGAGGAACCTTTCAGCACCTCCAGCATGCGGTCGTCGATCTGGCTCGCTTCGATGGAACTGATGCGGATGCGGCCCAGCCCCTCCACCTTGTCAAGATCCCACAGCAGATCGGATAACCGGTAATTCTCCAGATCGTCTCCGTACCCGCCGGTATGGATACCCGTCAATACGATTTCGTTATATCCCGCGGCCACAAGCTGCCGGGCCTGGGCGACCACGCTCTGCGGATCCCGGCTGCGGGACAGCCCGCGCGACCAAGGAATGATGCAGAACGTGCAGAAGTTGTTGCAACCCTCTTGGATTTTCAAAAAAGCGCGCGTATGATCCGCGAAATCGGGAACATCAAGCTCCTCGAACTCCCGCGTCTTCATAATGTTCCGTACCGCGTTGATCGGTCGGCGCTGCGCCTGGATTTCTTTCACATACGGCATAATCTTGTCGCGGTCCTGCGTCCCGATAACGAGATCCACGCCGGGAATATCCAGGATTTCCGCCGGCGACGTTTGTGCGTAGCAGCCGGTTACGGCTACAATCGCGTCGGGGTTGCGCCGTACGGCCCGGCGGATAATTTGCCGGCTCTTCTTGTCCCCCGTATTGGTTACGGTGCAGGTATTGATCAGATAGACATCGGCCGTCTGTTCGAAATCCACCTGTTCGTAGCCTTCATTTTTAAACAGCTGCCAAATCGCTTCAGTGTCATAAAAATTCACTTTACAGCCCAGCGTGTAAAAAGCAACGGATGGCATACTAAATTCCCCCCATTTCTCCGGATTCATACATGATGCAGGTCAGGGCGGCCATGGCGGCCGTCTCCGTGCGTAAGATGCGTCGTCCCAAACCGGCGGAAAGCGCCCCGGCCTTCTCGGCCTCCGCCACCTCCCGCTCGGAGAATCCGCCTTCGGGACCGACAATAACCGCTACGCGACAGTTATGTCCGGATGCGAGGCGCGTCGAGAAAGGCTTCAGCACATCGCGCAGTTGCTGACCGTGCTCCTTCTCGTAGCAAATGCATACCAGATCGAAGCCGGACAGCTCGGCTAACATATCGCGCCAGGAAACCGGCGCCTCGATCGCCGGAATTCGGCTGCGATGCGCCTGTTCGGCCGCTTCCTTCGCAATTTTGCGCCAGCGTGCGGTCCGCTTCTCTTCTTTTTTTCCGTCGTACTGCACGACCGTCCGCTCGGAAATAAACGGCAAAAACGCGGAAGCGCCGATCTCCGTGCATTTCTGGATCACGGTTTCCATCTTGTCGCCCTTCGGCAAACTCTGCGCCACGGTAACCTCAACCGACGGCTCTCCGGCCGGTTCCAAAACCTCTATAATCTCCGCTGTCACTTCCTGCGGATCCAATGTCACGATCTCGGCCAGCGCCACGCGGTTTACGCCGTCGCTGACGATCAGCTTATCGCCCGGTTTCGATCGCATAACTTTGCCGATATGGCGGGCGTCATCGCCCGTAATCTCCACCGACGTGTCGTGGAACTGCCCGGGATCTATAAAATAACGCTGCATCTCATCATTCCTTGCCTTCAAAATCGCCAAAATACATCATACAACTTTTGTTTTCAGCTTTCCAGTGCTAGTTCGCGGTAAAGTCTTACCTAGCCGCCGAATATCGTATGGAAAAAGACCAAGAAGTGCTTTGAAAGGAAATAAGACGCACCATAAAGCGGCATTATCGTATACTGACGGAGTACCGGGACCATCAGTATAATCAGAAAAATAAGCACTGACCATTGTTCATATTGCTGAAGCTTGCCCGAAATCCGCCGCGGCGCAACGTCCTCCAAAATCCGGTATCCGTCCAGCGGCGGCAAAGGAATCAGGTTAAACAGGAACAAGAAAAAGTTCATAAGAACGAACAGATTTAAAAAAGTATCCAGGGCCAATGACAATTTGTCCTGCGGTCCGAACGGGGAAACCACGCCAAACCGGATAAGCGCCGCGTAGATCGCCGCACCGGCGATAGCCAGAAGCAGGTTGCTCAGCGGGCCGGCGATGGATACGATGGCTCCCATGACCCGAGGTTTGGAAAAGTTATCCCGGTTGACGGGGACCGGCCGTGCCCAGCCGAAGCCCGCGATCACGAGCAGGATAGTCCCCAACAAATCGAAATGCACCGCCGGATTTAGCGTCACCCGGCCCAGCAGCTTGGCGGTAGGATCGCCGAATTTATTGGCAACGTAAGCGTGGGAAAATTCATGTACTGAAAAAGCGATCACGATGGTAAGTAAATAAAAAGGTAACTCGCTAAACTGACCGCGCAATATTTGATCCAGAAGCCCCATCTTTACCTCTTTCTCGCCACAAAAGCGACCCAATCTTCTTCGCGGGCCGTTTGTTCAATCACGAAGCCCGCGGCCGTCAAGGCCTCCTCAACGACCCGTTCCTTATTCTTATAGATGCCGGAGGCAATATAATAGCCGCCCTGCTGCAACGCTTCATACACATCCTCAATAAAGAGCAGAATGATCTCGGCCAAAATATTGGCGACCACTACCCGGACCGGAAGCTGTACGTTTACCGTGGCCTCGTTGCCTTTTTTCAAGACGGACAACAGATCGCTCTCCACCACCTGAATCCGGCTCTCCAGTTGGTTCAGTCTCGTGTTCTCCAGAGCGCTCGACACCGCTACGGGATCCAGATCCAGCGCAAGCACGCGGGAAGCGCCCAAACGGCAAGCGCCAATCGCCAGAATGCCGGAGCCGGTGCCGACATCGATGACTTCGTCCCCTTCCCGAATAATGCCTTCCAGTGTCCGCAAACAGAGCGAGGTCGTCGGGTGCGTCCCCGTTCCGAAAGCCATCCCCGGATCTAGTTCAATGATTCTCTCATCGGCGGACGCCGGTTCGTACGCCTCCCAGGTCGGCTTGATCGTCAGCCGGTCTGACACGCGAAGCGGCTTGAAATACTGCTTCCAGTTGTTGGCCCAGTCGTCTTCACTGACCTCCCGGATCGTAAGCTCCGGCGTCCCCGGGTCAATGTCGTAAGTCCGTAGCTCTTCAATCCGTTCACGCACCTCGCGGATCACTTCCTCGATATCGACGCCTTCGGGGAAATAGCCGCTGATCTTGGCTTCTCCCTCAGGAATATCGTTCGGCGGAATTTCGAACCATTGGCCCAGGGATGTATCGCGCGGTTTATCGTTATCGACATATTCCTCAATCGTAACGCCGCCGGCCCCCGCTTCATGCAGGAAGTTGGAAATCATCTCCACCGCTTCCTCGGTTGTATGTATAGTCAGCTCTTTCCAGATCATCGTAAGATTTCCTCCTTGAAATTCGTGCATGAAATCTATTGTACTATAGATTGAAAAGAGTGACAAAATCGCATTTTCTATTCGCAATCAATCGGCATGCCGAAGAAACCGCCGAAGCTGCTCCGGCGGTTTCTCCATCCTTTATCTAAGTCCAGTCGTGCTGCCCTTTCTGCCGGTTGTCCGCCCGCTCACTGCGTTCGATCGCTTCCCAATCTTCCTGGTCCGCAAGTTCCTCGGAAAACTCGATATCCCGGTTATATCCGATCTCCAACTGCTTTCCGCTGGCCGGAACTCTTCTAGTTATCCGGTCCGGGTTCGATTTGTTCATGGCATAACCCTCCTTCTATATATCGAAAATTAGTTACATCTGCCCGCCGGCTTCTTCTATAATCCGCAGTGCCTGATGATGTACCGACTCATCGACGACCGCCGTAAGCAAAATATCCCGTCCGGTCGGCCCGCCTTGGCCACCATGGCTCAACCCGCTGGCGGCGGGGTCCGCCGCACTCAAAATGCCTGCGGATTGATTGGTAATCGCGGCATCCTGGGTGATGGCGGATAAACTGCTCACCTTGCCGGTGATGGGGTTAAAAGGATCGTAACCCTCGCCGGGGTAACGGCTGAACCGGTCGATGGATAGGTCAATTACGCGCAAGGCGCTCAGTTTTCTGACCACGCCTTCCGCTTCCTCGGGGCTTTTGAAATAGGCTAGAATATTCTTCTCCGCCATGTGCAGGACCTGCCTTTCTCGTTGCTGCTGTAAGGAACCGGGAATCCCCGTTCCTTGGGATATTAGGATGCGGTGTTTCGGAGGGGTTTATGCGATTTTTTTATTGTAAAAAATATTGATTAAAAATTGAAACGTCCTCTCTTCTTGCCCGTATTACAGGTATAGCATTAGAACATACTAAATTAAATTTATTAGGAGGGTTATTACTTTAATGCTAAAGAAAATGATGATGATTATGATGGCGTTTACTTTGATTTTCGCCGTCACTTCGCCCGGCCTCGTTGATGCCAAACGCGGCGGCGGATTTAAATCCGGCCCTCGTTCCTATACGCCGGCACCGAAAAAATCGACGGACAACTATCAAAGATCCGGCGATACTGCCGGAACCAACAAATCCGGTACGACGGCCGGCACCACAGCAAAACGCGGATTTTTTAGCGGCGGCAGTTTCATGAAAGGCTTGATGATCGGCGGTCTCGCCGGTATGCTGTTCGGCGGATTGTTCGGGGGCATGGGCTTCCTGGGCAACCTGCTCGGCCTTGCGGTAAACCTTCTGGCCATCTATGTTATTATCGCCATCGGGGTCGCGCTCTACCGCCGGTTTAAGAGACGGCCGCAGCCTAGTGACGACCATTACCGTGGAGGAAGATATTAAAGTATGGTTTTAAGCATGGATGAAATTATTAATGCGATTTGCCTTCACACCGCGCACCGAACCGGCACAAGACCGACGGACGTCCAGGTGGAACTGAGCTGGGACGAGGACACCGGGTATACCGGCGAAGTCTGGGCGAACGGCAGAAGCTGGTACATTGTGGAAGCGAACATCATGGAAGCGATTATGCAGTATGTATATAAAGAATACGGTGTCAGGGCGTTCCGTGAAGATATCACCCTGGATTTGGACGAGGAGATTATCGCTCATATCCGGTCATAAATTTCGACTAACAAAGAACGGTACAAGGCAAGCTGCCTTGTACCGTTTTTTCACCTGTCCGGCCCCGGAAATCCGCTATGATCCTCAGAGTAAAACCGTTGGTTGTTAAAAAAGAAGCCCCATGTCACAAAAAAAAGGAGTGTCCTTAAAACCATCGGCCGATGATTCTAAAGACACCCCCGCTTTCTTGCTATCGTCCTGCCGATGTCGAAGGTTTAGTCTCCGCGAAACGCCCGTTTCATGCGATCAAAAAACGATTGCTCATGCTCATGGGTGTGCTCTCCGTCCAATGCCGCGAACTGGCGCAGCAGCTCCTTCTGCTCATCGCTCAGTTGGCTTGGGGTAACGACCACCACTTTGATATGCTGGTCGCCATTCCCGATGCCGCGCAGCTTCGGCACCCCTTGGCCTTTCAAGCGGAAGTACCTGCCTGTCTGGGTACCGGCCGGAATTTTCACTTTGACTTTACCGGTCAGCGTCGGCACTTCGATTTCATCGCCAAGAGCCGCTTGCGCGAACGTTAAAGGAAACTCGCAGTAGATGTCGTCGCCTTCGCGATCGAAAAACTCATCCGGCTTGACGCGGATGACGATATACAGGTCGCCCGCCGGTCCCCCGCGCAAGCCGCCTTCGCCCTCTCCGGACATCCGCAGTTGAGCGCCATCGTCGACCCCCGCAGGGATGCGGACGTGGATTTTCCGCTGCTTCTTCACCTTGCCGCTGCCGGCGCACGTCGGACACTTCTCCCGGATAATTTGCCCCCGTCCGCCGCAGTTGCTGCAGGAACGGCGATTGACCATCCGGCCGAACGGCGTGTTCTGCACGACTTCCTGCTGTCCCGATCCGTGACAGACCGAACAGGTTTCGGGCTTCGTGCCCGGTTTCGCTCCGGAGCCAAAGCAGGTGTCGCAATTTTCCGTCCGCGGAATGGTGATATCCGTCTCTTTGCCGAACACCGCTTCTTTAAATTCGATGGTCATCGCATACTGGAGGTCATTTCCGCGCTGCGGGGCATTCGGATCGCGGCGTCCGCCGCCTCCGAAGAACATGTCGAAGATATCGCCGAAGCCGCCGAAATCAGCGCCGCCGCCAAAGCCGCCGCCCATTCCCTGGTTCGGATCGATATGACCGTACTGGTCATACCGGGCGCGTTTGCCGGAATCGCTCAGTACATCATAGGCTTCCTTGACTTCCTTGAATTTGGCCTCCGCATCCGGCGCCTTGTTGACGTCAGGGTGATATTGACGCGCCAGTTTGCGGTAAGCTTTCTTGATCTCTTCGTCCGAAGCGTTCTTGCCGAGGCCCAGGACCTCGTAGTAATCTCGTTTCTCAGCCATCCTTCCACCCCTTTATGACTTGATTGGTGCGCCGGGTACATTTCTCCCCAATCCGGCAAAAGGAAAGTCAAAGCACGGAAACAGCCCGCACTTTGACCTTCCCAGTTCACCTAAGTCTATGCACCGTTATATCAGCCTGTGATTTTGTTAGCCTTGCTTCTTGTCTTCGTCCACGACTTCGTAATCGGCGTCGACGACATTCTCCTTGCCGCCGCCAGCCGATGCGCCTTCCGCGCCGCCGGCTTGCTGTTGTTGAGCGGCTTGCTCATACAACTTCACGGACAACTGCTGAGCGATCTCGGTCAATTTCTCGGTAGCCGCTTTGATCGTTTCCACATTGTCGCTTTCCAGCGCCTTCTTCAGCTCGTCTTTGGCCGCGTTCGCTTTCTCCGCCTCAGCCGCATCGACTTTATCGCCAAGATCCTTCAGCGTCTTGTCAACGCTATAGATCAGTTGGTCGCCGGTGTTTTTCACTTCAACCAGCTCTTTGCGCTTCTTGTCTTCCTCAGCGTGAAGCTCGGCGTCTTTCATCATGCGATCCACTTCTTCATCGCTCAGACCGCTGGAGGAAGTGATCGTGATATTTTGGCTCTTCCCGGTGCCTTTATCGGTCGCCGAAACGTTAACGATCCCGTTCGCATCGATGTCAAACGTAACCTCGATTTGCGGCACGCCGCGCGGTGCCGGCGGAATGTCGCCAAGCATGAATTTGCCGAGCGTCTTGTTGCCGGCCGCCATTTCGCGTTCCCCTTGAAGAACGTGAATTTCCACGCTAGGCTGGTTATCGGCATAAGTCGAGAAGACCTGCGACTTGCTTGTCGGGATCGTCGTGTTCCGCTCGATCATTTTGGTGAACACGCCTCCGGCGGTTTCAATACCGAGCGAAAGCGGAGTAACGTCGAGCAGAACGACGTCTTTCACGTCGCCGGTCAGCACGCCCGCTTGAACGGCTGCCCCAAGCGCCACCACTTCGTCCGGGTTCACGCCCTTGTGCGGCTCCTTGCCGGTCAATTTCTTGATCGCTTCCTGCACGGCCGGAATCCGGGTGGAACCGCCGACCAGAACGACTTTGTCAATGTCGGCCGGCGTCATGCCCGCATCGCTGAGCGCGCGGCGAGTCGGTCCCAAAGTGCGTTCTACGAGATCCGCGGACAATTCCTCGAATTTCGCACGGGTCAGGTTAACTTCCAAGTGCTGAGGCACGCCGTCCACCACGGTGATAAATGGAAGGGAGATCGTCGTCGTCAGGACGCCGGACAATTCCTTCTTCGCTTTTTCCGCAGCATCTTTCAAACGCTGTACAGCCGCTTTGTCTTTGCCCAAGTCAATGCCTTGATCTTTCTTGAATTCGGCTACGAGGTAATCGATGATCACTTGGTCAAAATCGTCACCGCCGAGATGGTTGTCCCCGCTGGTCGCTTTAACTTCGAAGAAGCCGTCGCCCAGCTCCAGGATCGAAACGTCGAATGTACCGCCGCCAAGGTCATAAACGAGAATCGTTTGGTCCTCGGCTTTCTCCAAACCGTAAGCCAAAGCGGCCGCGGTAGGCTCGTTGACGATCCGCAATACTTCGAGACCGGCGATTTTGCCCGCATCCTTGGTCGCTTGACGCTGGCTGTCGTTAAAGTAGGCAGGTACCGTGATAACGGCCTGTGTAACCGGCTGGCCGAGATATGCTTCGGCGTCCGATTTCAATTTTTGCAAAATAATCGCGGAAATTTCTTGCGGCGTAAAATCTTTACCGTCAATCGATTCCTTGTGGTTCGTACCCATATGTCTCTTAATCGAAATAATTGTGCGGTCCGGATTGGTAATAGCCTGGCGTTTTGCCGTTTCACCGACGATCCGTTCGCCGTCCTTCTTGAAGCCTACAACCGAAGGGGTTGTACGAGCGCCTTCCGGGTTAGGAATAACGACGGCTTCGCCGCCTTCCATAACCGCAACGCAAGAGTTGGTGGTTCCAAGGTCAATACCGATAACTTTGCTCATAGGAAAATATCCTCCTTAAATAGTCGCTCTGACAGATCTGTTAGCCGCTTACTTTGACCATAGCCGGGCGAAGCACCTTATCCTTCAGAAGATAGCCCTTCTGAACGACTTCCACGACGGTGCCTTCCTCATACTCATCGCTTTCCACCTGCATGATCGCCTGGTGGAATTCCGGATTGAACGGTGTTCCGACGGGTTCCATCGCCGTCAATCCCTCCGTTTTCAAAATGCCCTCCAGTTGGCGGAAAATCATATCCACCCCTTTGGCATAAGAGGAAAGATCCGCATTCTCGGCCGTCGTGCTCAAAGCGCGTTCGAAGTTGTCGATTACCGGCAGCAGCTCGGTGATCAGCTTGGCTGAGGCGTATTTCCCCAGCTCCTCCTTTTCCTTCAGCGTACGCCGACGGAAATTATCGAAATCAGCCTGAGTACGGAACAGACGCTGTTTGTGCTCCTCCGCTTCAGCCCGCAACTTTTCAAGCTCGGCTTGCTCTTCCTCCGAGTTCCCCCGTGCCGTTTCCTCTTGAACCTCCGGCTCTTCAACCGGAGCAGGCTCCTGGTTGTTCCCGGCGTTCTCCTTCAATTCCTCTTCCACACCCGTCTGGATGTTGTCTTGAATCGGTTCTTGTTCCTTCAAGATGTCACCTCCTTAACAGTAACTAAAGCCATGTTCCCTAGTGTTTCCGTTGATACGTCATCCTAATGGATCAGTGCATCCGGGACAAAAACCGGGACAGGTCCTTGGACAAAATATCAAGAATGCCGATAACCCGGGCATACTCCATCCGGGTAGGTCCCAAAATGCCGATCGTGCCGACCGCTTCGCCTTCGATGGCATAAGTCGCCGTAATCAGACTGCAATTGGCGAAAGCCTCATGATCGTTCTCGGTTCCGATCCGGACTTGAATGCCGGAGCCCGCCGATGTCATCATTTTCAACAAAGTCGGCGTCTCTTCAAACAGGTCGAGAATACTTTTCACTTTGTCCACATCGCGAAATTCGGGCTGGTTCAGCATATTGGTCGTACCGCTGAGGAACAGACGCTGCCCGTCTTGATCCTTGTCCAGCGCTTCTTCCAATACGCTCATCAACTCCTCGAAATGCTCCACATGCCGCTGCATTTCCCGTCCGATTTCATTGTACAAAGCCGTCTTCAATTTATAGATCGGCACGCCCGTCAGCTTGCGGTTCAGCAGGTTCACGACTTTCTCCATCTCCGACACGGAAAGCCCGGCAGGGATCGTAACCGTTTTGTTCTCGACCTGTCCCGTGCTCGTCACGATGATCGCCACCGCCGTATTCTCATTTAGGGGCAGCAGTTGAAAATGCCGTAAAGACGTGTGAAAAACTTCCGGCCCAAGCAGGATGGAAGTGTAGTTCGTCATATGGGACAGGATCGTCGCGGCATGCTGGATGACCTGTTCAATCGCATTCAATTTTTCCGCAAAAAAAGCTCTCATAATTTTGAATTCATCGGGCGAAATCAGATTTAAAGGTGCCAGATGATCCACATAGTACCGGTAGCCTTTATGAGAAGGGATACGGCCAGCCGATGTATGGGGCTGCTCCAGAAAACCCAGGTCCTCCAGATCGGCCATCTCGTTGCGAATGGTCGCCGGACTGTACCCGACGTCGCCGCGCTTGGAGATGCTTCGGGATCCCACCGGTTCCGCCGAGCGAATGTAATCATCCACTATAGCCGTTAAAATCATTCTTTGGCGTTCCGTCAACATGGAAATCCCTCCTGGTAACAAATTTGAGACTTGCTCGTTAGCACTCTAGATCGTCGAGTGCTAAACTATATTACAAAAATACCAAACCGACCCGACGATTGTCAAGTCAGTCCAGTATCTTGAGTACGGCGATCTCGTCGCAGCAATGCTGCTTGGCGCAATTCACGCAATCCGTCCAAACTTTCTCGGGAAAAATCTCTTTCTCCACCACGGTAAATCCGTTTTTCAAAAAGAAGGATACCTCATAGGTCAGAGCCATGACCTTGGGAATACCGAGGCTTTTCGCTTGCGAGACGAGCTCTTCTACAAGCATGGAGCCTAATCCCCGGCCTTTGTAACCTTCGGCGATGCCCAGTGAGCGGATCTCCACCAGCTCTTCTCCTAGTCTGCACAGCGATCCGCAGCCGACGATCCGCCCATCCATCTCGGCGACGACAAAATCGGAAATTTGCCGCTCCAATACGGCTCGGGAACGGGGGAGCATAATCCCTTGGCGGGCATAGCCTTCAATCATCGTAAATAACGGCTCCACATCTTCAAGTCTCGCTTGTCTGCATACGGCTACGGCCTGCATCCTCTTTCCCCCTTAAACTGTGCACTTATAATATGAATAAATATACAGTATGTCGCATAAAAGTTCAAGAGAGAAAGTGAGCTTTTCAAGAAGCCGTTTTCGAGCGAAATTCTGGAGAGCCGAAACCCGCCTCGTTTAAGAAGTCAGAGCCCCGATAAACTCGGCGAACACTTCGTTGCCGAAGAGCACTCCTTTTTCACTGAGACGATAACCGCCATGATCCTCATGCATTTCAAGCAAACCTGCCGAGGTCATTTTATGCAGCGGAGCGTGAAACGTTTCCTCCAGAGAAGCCCCGAACTGTTCGGCAAAATCGGAGAACCGGATTCCGTCCAGCATCCGAAGGCCGACCATGACGAAATCCTCCATGGCCTCCGCTTTCGTCACCTCGAACTGCTCCAAGCGCGGCAGCCCTTGCTTGCAAGCCTCGACATAGGGATTGACCCCCTTGATGTTGATGTGGCGGCGGCGTTTTGCGTAACCGTGGGCCCCGGCTCCCAGGCCATAGTAATCTTCATTCCGCCAGTAGGTAATGTTATGGCGGCTTTCGTGGCCCGGTTTGGCGAAGTTGCTGATTTCATACTGCTTGAATCCGGCCGCCTTCATGCGGTCCATCAACAGGAGGTACATGTTCAGCTCATCCTCTTCCCCCGGCAATGGGAGCTGATTTTTTTGATACAGGGTATGGAACAACGTATTCTCCTCAATCTTAAGACTGTAGATCGAATAATGCGGCAGCCCCAGTTCCAGCGCCCGGCTAACGCTGTAATCCAGCATCTCGACCGTCTGATTCGGCAAGCCGAACATCAGGTCGATCGATAAATTATGCAGCCCCGCGCTGCGCGCGTTCTCCAGACTACGGTACACATCATCCGTATTATGGATGCGCCCAATGCCGGAGAGCAGCTCGTTTTGGAAGGCTTGCACGCCGAAGCTCACGCGGTTGACACCGCCGGCTTTCATGACGGCCAGCTTCTCGGCATCCGTCGTCCCCGGATTGGCCTCCATCGTGAATTCGATATCCTCCGCCCAGTTCGGAAAGTGGCGGCGGACGGAATTCAGGAAATATTCCATTTCCTGCGGATTCAGCACGGTCGGCGTCCCTCCGCCCACAAAGATCGTCTTGATCTCCTCCGCCGGAGTCGCCTGCACGGTCAGCTCCATTTCGCGGTCGAGCGCTCGAAGGTAATCCATCACCGGCTGATCTTTCAGCACATAGGAATTGAAATCGCAGTAAAAGCACTTGTTCGTGCAAAACGGGATGTGTATATAAACCGCCTTCGGGGCGCTGGCGTGATGATTCGCGGTCTCAGGCATTCCCTGATGATGCGGATTGGTCATTTCGTTCATGGGCGATGCCTCCAATTCTTACTTGTAATTCATTCATCGGTTCAAGCTTTATGACTAACGGGAATTCTTCCTGTTATTTTAGGTCCTGTGCGGCTGCGGGCGACAATTACCTGGAAAACCTCCCGCTAATTTACCTGAATTCGCTTGAAACAGCGGCTGAATCGAGAAATAACTGGAGATTTTCCAGTTAAATCAGGAGGCAGGCGCCTGGAGCGAAATTTAGCGGGAAGTTTTCCCGTTAAATCATTCTTTTGGCGTAACAATTAAAGGAAAGCCCGCGGGCTTTCCTTTAATTAGGCTCTTATCATCATAATTAGCGGACTTGGTGCCCCTTCAGCGGGAATAACGACCGTCAGCGCTCCTATTTCGGCCCGATTCATATTCGGTAGCAATATAGCGGCCCAAAAGAAGAGGCTTATTCCCCTGTTGCCGGTTCCCAAGCGGGGATTTGGGCCGCTTTCTCCCCCGAATAAGGTCCCAAAGTCCGCTATCCCCCGCCTTCTGGCGGCAGTTTCGACAAAAATAACGCCGTTTTAGGCTCTTATGCACTTAACTACCTCAAAATTGACTGACAAATTTGTTAGTCAACGTTGTCTGATGGGCACTGGATTATTTATCGTCAATCTTCAGAACCGCCATAAACGCTTCCTGCGGCACTTCCACATTACCGACTTGCTTCATCCGCTTCTTGCCTTCCTTCTGCTTCTCCAGCAGCTTCCGCTTCCGCGAAATGTCACCGCCGTAGCACTTGGCAAGCACGTTCTTGCGCATCGCCTTGACCGTTTCGCGGGCGATGACCTTCGTGCCGATGGAAGCCTGAATCGGCACCTCGAACATCTGACGCGGAATCAGCTCGCGCAGCTTCTCGCAGATGATCCGGCCGCGGTGATAGGCCCGCTCCCGGTGCACGATAAAGGACAGCGCATCGACCTGTTCCCCGTTAAGCAGGATGTCCATTTTCACCAGATTGGACTGGCGGTAGCCAGACAGTTCGTAATCGAAGGAGGCGTAGCCCTTCGTGCTCGATTTCAGCTGATCGAAGAAATCGTAGACGATTTCCGACAGCGGAATCTGGTACGTAATCGTGACGCGCGTCGTATCGAGATACTCCATGTTCACGAATTCGCCGCGCTTGCTCTGGCAAAGTTCCATTACGGTCCCGACATAATCGTTCGGAACGATAATCGCGGCCTTCACGTACGGCTCCTCCACGTACTCGATCTTCCCGACTTCCGGATAGTTGGAAGGGTTGTCGATCGAGATCGTCTCGCCGTTCGTCAGCGTTACATGGTAAATTACGCTCGGCGCCGTCGTGATGAGCGGAATGTTAAATTCGCGCTCAATCCGCTCTTGAATGACATCCATATGCAGCAGGCCAAGGAAGCCGCAGCGGAAACCGAAGCCGAGCGCGCTCGACGTCTCCGGCTCGAAGCTGAGCGAAGCGTCGTTGAGCTGCAGCTTCTCCAGCGCTTCCCTAAGGTCGTTGTAATCCGATGTTTCGATCGGATAAAGTCCGCAGTAAACCATCGGGTTAATTTTGCGGTAGCCTGGAAGCGGTTCGGCGGTCGGTTTCTTGGCATCCGTCACCGTATCCCCGACCCGGGTGTCGCCGACGTTCTTGATCCCGGCCACGATAAAGCCGACATCGCCGACATTCAGCTCGTCCACAATCGTCATTCTCGGCTTGAAAGCTCCGACCTCGATGACCTCGAACGTCTTCTCCGTGGCCATCATTTTGATCTTCGAGCCCGCCTTGATATGGCCGTCAATAACCCGGACATAAACGATTACACCTTTATAGGGATCATAGTGCGAATCGAAAATAAGCGCCTTCAGCGGTTGATCGGGATCTCCGGTCGGAGCCGGCACCTTCTGCACGACCTGCTCCAAAATCTCTTTGATGCCGATGCCCGCTTTGGCCGAAGCCAGCACGGCCTCGCTGGCGTCAAGTCCGATCACATCCTCGACCTCCTGCTTTACGCGATCGGGATCGGCGCTCGGCAGATCGATTTTGTTGATCACCGGCAAAATTTCAAGGTTATTGTCCAGCGCCAGATAAACATTGGCCAGGGTTTGCGCTTCGATCCCCTGCGCGGCGTCCACGACAAGCAGAGCCCCTTCGCACGCGGCAAGGCTGCGGGAAACCTCATAGGTAAAGTCGACGTGCCCCGGCGTGTCGATCAAATTCAACAGGTACTCTTCCCCGTCATCGGCACGATAGGACAAGCGGACCGCCTGCAGTTTGATCGTGATTCCGCGCTCCCGTTCCAGTTCCATCTGGTCCAGCACTTGCTCCTGCATTTCGCGGGAGGTCAGCGCCCCGGTATATTCGAGAATCCGGTCGGCCAACGTCGATTTGCCATGGTCTATATGAGCGATAATACTGAAATTACGTATCTTTTCTTGTCTTGCCCGAATATCTGTCATCCTTACCCCCACCACAAATCCTTGAAGTACAATCAATTTATTATATCAGTTGCAAAGGGCGGCATCAATCCGGGTGCCGGTAAAAGACGACGATTTTACAGTTTCAGTACCTCCTGCAGCACCCGGTCGCTCAAATTCGGCAAATATTCGTGCCCATATTCGTGGTAAACCACGAGTTCTTTGTCCGCTCTGATCTTATTATACACGGCAAACTGCGTAATCGGAGGGCAAATCGGATCGGCTAGGGCCGTCACGAAGATCACCCGGGCCCGGATGCGGTCCGCCAAATTCTGAATATCGATGTACCCCAGTTTGTCGAACACTTCGGCTTCCCGCGTATGCAGCGGGTCCATGAAGCGGAAGTAATAAGCGATTTCCTCATAAGCCGAGGACATCACTTCCAGTTCCCAGGCTTTTTTGTAATCGCTCAGGAACGGATAGACCGGGATCGCAAGCTTGACCGAAGGTTCCAGGGCGGCGCAAGCTACCGTCAGGGCCCCGCCCTGGGAGCAGCCGTGAACGGCGATTTTGTCCGCATCGACCTGCTCCATCGATTTCAGGATACGGACCGTTTGCGCGAGGTCCAGAAAACAGTTGCGGTAATACAGCTTGTCGGGGTCCGCTTCCTCGATCCCCCGGATAATATGGCCTTTCAAGGTTGTCCCTTTGACAACGGAACGATCTTCGGAAAGCCCGCCTTGGCCGCGGCAGTCCAGCGCGATGACGGTGACGCCGTGAGCCGCGTAAGCCGCCTTGTCAAACCAATCCCCGCTGCCGCCGTGATAGCCGTGAAACAGGGCCAATCCCGGCCCCTTCCCCTCCTGGTGTCTGGGTTTCACATATTTCGCATGGACCCTGGCTCCTCCTACCCCGGTAAAATATAAATGGTAGCATTCCGCATGCGGAGTTTGAAAATCCGCCGGAACCAGTTGAAACTTTAGCGGCTGGGCGTCCAGTTCCGCTACCGCTCTCTCCCAATACGCATCAAAGTCCCGGGGTTTCGGACTGATCCCATTGTACTGTAACAGGTCCTCTATTTTATCGTTGGCCATTCGGTTTACCTCCCTATTCCCATAAACGGATAATCCCATCCGCAAGGATGGGATTATCCGTTTTCTTCATTAATTACATCACGCCGATTTCCGCGTCGTCGCCCACTGCTTCATGGGTCGCTTTCACATAATCCACGATCTCCTGAACGGTTGTATAAGCGACGCCGACATAAGTATCGGCTGCGCCGTAATAAATCGCGATTCTGCCCGTTTCCGCATCGGTCAGCGTAGCGCACGGGAACACAACGTTCGGAACGAACCCGCGTTCCTCATACCATTCCTCGGGTGTCAGCACATAGGTACTGGACCGGTATTTCACTTTGGACGGTTCATCCCGATCCAAAATCACCGCTCCCATGCTGTATACGAGACCATTGCAGGTTCCCGTTACGCCATGGTAGAACATTAGCCAGCCTTCGCTCGTCTCGATCGGAGCAGGTCCGCCCCCGATTTTAACGGATTGCCACCAGCCTTGGCCGCCCTTGCTCATGACGTGACGGTGCTTGCCCCAGTATACGAAATCCGGGCTTTCGCTCAGGAATACGTCGCCGAACGGGGTGTGGCCGCTGTCGCTGGGACGGGAAAGCATCATGAAATTGCCGTTGATTTTTCTCGGGAACAACACCCCGTTGCGGTTGAAAGGAAGGAACGGATTCTCCAGACGAATGAAAGACTTGAAGTCCTTCGTCTTCGCCACCCCGATGGAAGCGCCGTAAAAATCGGTGCACCAAATAATGTAGTACGTGTCCTCTACCTTCACCAGCCGGGGATCGTAGGCATAATTCGGCTGAAACGGCTCCCCCGCCTCATTGACGAACGGAATGCGCTCCTCGTCGATCTTCCAGTTTAGCCCATCCTCACTATGTCCCAAATGCAAATGCGGGCGTCCGTTGATCGTTTCCGCACGGAATACGCCGACATACTTTCCTTCGTAAGGGACTACGGCGCTGTTGAAGATTCGGGCAATGCCCTTTGCCGGGTTTCTCTGAATTACCGGGTTTTCGCTATGTCTCCAAACCGGGCCCACGGCCCCTTCAGGTTTGTCCTGCCAAGGCAGGTTGGACAGATTTTCTCCGATAATTTGAACTTTAGTCATTAGAAGTTCTCCTCTCTAACTTTACGAAATTAATTTTATTTAACGGAACCTTGGGCAAAACCGTTATAAATATATTTTTGCAGCGACAAAAATACGATCAAAATCGGCACAATGGTAATCATGATTCCCGCACAAATGACTTCCCATTGAGAACCGTAAGGCCCTTTGAACTTGAAGAGCGCCGTGGACAGCACCTGCAAATCTTCACTCGGCATGTACAGAAAAGGCGTATAGAAATCGTTATAGATATTTACACCCTTAACGATAATGACCGTGACGATGGCCGGAGCGAGAAGCGGCAAAATGATCTTCCAATAAATCGTAAAATAGGAAGCTCCATCAAGCATCGCCGATTCGTCGAGCGATTCCGAGATCGAGTCCAAAAATTGCATAAAGATATAAACGGCAATGATGTCCGTTCCCAGATACAACAGGATCGGCGCAAAACGGGTATCCACCAGATGCAAGAAGTTAATGATCCGGAACGTGGCGACCTGGGTCGTTACGCTTGGAATCAGGGTAGCCAACAAAAAAGCCCCCATAAGTAACTTGCTGCCACGGAACTTGAAACGATTCAGTACATAGGCGATCATCGAACCGATCAAGGTAGCGCCAATGATTGAAATCACCAGAATAATGACGGTATTCCCGAAACCGAGCAGCATTTTCCCGTTGGTAAAAGCTTTGGTGTAGTTCGCAAAATTCAGCCAGTTGTCCGGAGGTGTCAATGGACTGCTTGTGCCGTATTCCTTATTTGTTTTAAATGAAGCAAAGAAAACGACGAAAATCGGTATGAGTGCGGCTAACGTGCCTAACAGCAAACTGGCATACTTGATCAAATTGGCGGTGGCATACTTGACTCTGTACATAGTCACTTCTCCTCCTTAATCAGCAAACGTTGCAGTAAAGTCACAATGATCACGATAAAGAGCAGAACGACCGCCATGGCGGAGGCCAGGCCCAGCTTGTTGTATTTGAACGCCGTCGTCACGGTTTGAATGACAAAGGTGTTACTTCCGTTGGAACCGCCGGTCATAATGTACGGGATATCAAACGCGCTGATCGCCCCGCTGACCGCCAGAATCAGATTGAGCTGCACGATACTTTTAATGCTCGGCAAAATGATATGACGAAACTGATGCCAGCGGTTGGCCCCGTCAATGTCCGCAGCTTCATAGACATCTCGTCCGATGGAGGAAATCGCTCCCAGAAAGATAATGAAGTTAAAGCCCATGTATCTCCAAAGAGAGGCTCCGGCAAGCGAAATGTTAATGATATTGGGGTTCAGGAGCCAACCTTGCGTATAAGCTCCAAGGCCCAAGGCTTGCATAATCGTGTCCAGCGTGCCGTCCGGTCTAAAGAAGAACAGAAAGATAAAGCCGATGGCGACACCATTCAATAGGTACGGAAAAAACAAAACCCCTTTAAAAAAATTTTTAAAGCGGACGTTAAAACTAAGAATCGTGGCAAAGTACAAAGCCAGCCCCATTTGTACAAAGGTAGCCACAAAGTAATACAAGCTGACTTTAAAGACGCTGAAATATTTGGAATCCGTAAAAATCGTTTTGTAGTTCTCAAATCCGACGAAGTCATAATGTTTACTGTATCCGTTCCAGTCCGTAAAGCTGTATTTAAACATATTGAAGACCGGCAAATACGCAAAAGTAAACAATAACACCACCGGAATCAGCGAAAAGGCGAAGATGATAATTTTCCGCTGAGTTTTGTAGCTTAGGTTCTTAAACACCACTCGCACCTCCAAAGGTCCTGCTGTATTGCTCTCTTTTTATCTATCTGTGAAAGTTAAGCGGGGAAGCGTGCGAAGGCAAGCCTCCCCTTTTTTCCGGTGCAAAAAAACTGCGTATCCGTCCTCGCCGATTATTTCATCACTTTCGCACGGGATTTCACCCATGCTTCATTGAGGTCTTTCATAATGTCGTCAAAAGACTCATTCAGGTTACCGATGCCTGCTTCGATAATCCGTTTTTTGAATTCAGGCTGCCACAAGCCGATTTCGGCATCCTTGTCGATTTTGTCGACGAGGCCCTCTTGACCTTGCTTGGCCGGGGATTGCAATTCGAATTTCACCGCGGTTCCTTCGAATGCCTTTAACGTTTCAGGAAGCGGAGCACCCACAACGGGGCTCATCCCGCCAGCCTGTACTGTGGCGTAATCGGATTTGTTAAGAAACCAATCGATCCACGCCCGGGCCGCTTCTTTGTTTTTGCTGTACTTGTTTATCCCGATGTTGTAGTCGCCGGCCAACGGCATGATAACTTCGCTGGCGTTGGTCGGGAACGGCATGTAGGCGATATCCTCCTTATTCGGAGCCAAAGCCTGTACTTGTCCGATCGCCCAGGAACCTACGACCATCGCGCCGATTTTGCCGTTGGCCAAATCCGCTTTGGAAGCTTCCCAGTTCGTGGTCGTAGGATCCGGTTCGATGAGGCCTTCTTTCGCCGCATCGTAGAGCACTTTGTACAGCTCATAGTGAGGTTTGCCGGGAACGAAATTCTCATCCGTGTTCGGCTGATCCACATTGACGTAATCCACGCTGCCGGCTACGGTCGTCAATACCGATTCCCATTGCGTCAGCGGCCAGCCGTCGGCATAGTTCGTGTAGAGCGGAATAGCGTCACCCTTAGCTTTAATCGCTTTCAAGGCGGCGATAAATTCCTCCGGCGTTTTCGGAGCGGTTGTCACGCCGGCATCCGCAAACACCTTTTTGTTGTAAATCAACCCGGAGAAGTTAACCGCGACCGGAATTCCGTAAGCCTTTCCGTCAATCGCTCGCTCATCCAGCCCGATGTATTGTTTTTTCAATTCGGCCAAATCGCCTAGGGGTTCAAAGAACTCCGGCGTGTCGACAAGCGGAATGCTGGTAGGTATCAACAGCACATCACCGTAATCATCGGAGTTCATACGTACGGTAATCTGGCCTTCATAGTCGGACAACGCCTGGAAATTTACTTTAATGTCAGGATGCTCTTTGTTGAATTCGGCGGCGTATTCTTTAAATACCGTATCCACGATATCGGTTCTTTGCGTAATAACCGTAATTTCTCCGGAGGACCCGCCCCCCGTATTGCCTGAAGTATCCCCTGCACCTTCGTTTGCATTACCGCTTTTGGAGCAGCCGGCCAGCGTCGTTAACACTAGCAGCAGTGCCAGAAATCCCATAAGCGCTTTGTTTTTACTCACGAACATTAACCCCTTTCAAGTTTATAAATTAAGTTATCGATAAACTAATTTCATATTCTATATTTAAAGCGTTTACTAGTCAATCCATTAATTTATATTAAGTAATTATCAAGTTAACAATTTGTTAACTTCACCCTACTTCATAAACATCTTTATATTTATAAGCTATAAAGGTATACTAACTTTGATGTTTACGCTGATTCCGGTGAAGTTTTTATAGGACGGTGAATTTAAATTTATGAAAAGCAACATAACCATGAAAGATATCGCTGATAAATTGGGAGTCAGCAGTGTAACCGTATCCAAAG
Source organism: Paenibacillus sanfengchensis (assembly GCF_036864765.1). Lineage (NCBI taxonomy): Bacteria > Bacillati > Bacillota > Bacilli > Caryophanales > Paenibacillaceae > Paenibacillus > Paenibacillus sanfengchensis. The sequence continues at coordinate 321,122 of NZ_JBAGJC010000005.1, forward strand.
CGCTTAATAACAAAGAAGGGGTCAGCGAAAGCCTGAAGCAGAAAATCAGAATGGTGGCCAGCGAGATGGGATACCGTTTTAATTCTGCGGCCAAGTCGATCAAACACGGCTACTCCTATAACATCGGCGTCATGGTCCCTCAGCGGTTTACGGGAATGAATGATTCTTTTTACTTGAGAGTGTATCAACAAATCGCCATCCATCTGGATCAATACGGATACTTCGGAATTCTGAATATATTAAGCAGCGAAGATGAGGAGCAGTTGAACTTTCCGAGGGTTTATAGCGAGAACAAGGTAGACGGGATTATAATTCTCGGGCAAATCAGCAAGCCATATATAGAAATTGTGCAAAATATGGACCTGCCCAAGCTTTTCCTTGATTTCTACGATGAGCACGCCGATATTGATTCCATTGTCACGGACAATTTTTACGGGGCCTATGAAATCACAAATTACCTGATTCGCATGGGACACCGGGAAATAGCCTACGTCGGCAACATCTATTCCACCAGCAGCATTCAGGATCGTTTCCTCGGATACTACAAGTCCCTTCTTGAGCATGGTCTTGCTTTTGAGGATCGGCTGCTCCTGAACGATCGCGATGAAAAGGGGGTGTATCTGGATATCGAGCTGCCAAACAAGATTCCTACCGCCTTCGTCTGCAACTGCGATCAGGTCGCTTATAATCTGTACGAGCGTCTTACGGCCAAAGGTTATAAAGTACCGGCCGATTGCTCTGTGGTTGGATTCGATAACGATGTCTACGCTACATTGACCAATCCCCCGCTTACTACCGTGGAAGTGGACATCACCCAAATGGCCCGGACCGCCGTAGAGGCGATCATGGAGCAAATCTCAAGCCCGAACCGCCGCAACGGCAGGGTCTTGGTCCAAGGAAAAATCATTTACAGAGACTCGGTCAAAGAGATCGCGAACTAAATTTAAAGCTCAAACCGCCTGACGACAAGGGCGGTTTTTTGTTATATCCGTTAAAACTTCAACAAATCGCAAAAATAAAGTATTGAAAGCGGTAATGTTTCGCCTTATATTAAACGTAGGTAGCGTTTTTGTTATATTATTTAATAACAAAATAATAACAAATTCACATTTTACCAATCAACGAGGTGAATCATTTGAATCAAGGTAAAGCGTATGCTGCCGGAATGACATGGGGCTTTATGGGAGAAAGAGGTACCTGGGGCAATGAGGCGGCCGGTTACTCCATGGAAACGATGGTCGAAACGACCGGAGTCAATTGGGCGACACTCGCCGTCTCCGCGTTTCAGGCAACCGCCTTTTCCACGGAAATCCCTTACTGGGAAGAGCCTACCGTAACCGATGAGGAAGTGCACTGGGCGATCCGGAAAGCCAAGTCCCTGGGCCTTCAAGTTTGCCTGAAGCCGATCGTGAACTGTGCGGACGGGACATGGCGCGCACATATCAATTTCTTCGACAAGGATGTTCCCTGTGAGCCCAAATGGTCGGATTGGTTTGCTTCTTACGGGGAGTTCATTCTGCACTATGCAAAAATCGCCGAGGACACCGGCTGCGAAATGTTTTGCATCGGCTGCGAAATGGTCCAGACCGATCGGCGGGAGAGCGAATGGCGGAAACTGATTTCCGACGTCAGAAAGATTTACGGCGGGCTGGTTACCTACAACTGCGACAAATACCAGGAAGACAACGTGACATGGTGGGACGATTTGGATCTTATCAGCTCCAGCGGATATTACCCGATCGATGACTGGGATCGTCAACTGGATCGCATTGAAAGCGTTGTAAAGCGCTTCGGAAAACCCTTCTTGTTTATGGAGGCCGGCTGTCCGAACCGCACGGGTTCCGCCGCGATGCCAAACGACTGGATGCATCAGGGCGATATCAATCATAGCGAACAAGCGGAATATTACCGCACGATGTTCCAAAAATGCGGAGAACGCGACTGGGTGAGCGGCTTCATGCTGTGGGATTGGCCCGCCAAGCTATACGCCCGCGAAGAAACGGCGGTCCATGACGGTTATTGCGTTTACGGCAAAGAGGCCGCCGAGGTGATTAAGGCCGCTTTTTCCGCCAAGCTGGCGGTAACCAAAGCATAGGAGGAAATTCCATTATGGATGCTAAAATTTGGAAAGAGCAGCTCCGGCGTGAGCTGCAGGACAACATTTTGCAATACTGGATCGATCACACGATCGACACCGAACACGGCGGGTTTATCGGAGAGATCGACCATCAACTCCGGGTGAACCGCCAAGCCGACAAAGGTCTGGTGCTGAACGCCCGGATTTTGTGGACGTATTCCTCCGCCTATCGTCTGTACCCCGATCCGGCTTATCTTGAAATGGCCGGGCGGGCATATGATTACCTACGAGATCATTTTGTGGACCGGGAATACGGCGGGCTTTACTGGATGGTCGATTACTTGGGACGGCCGTCACAGGATAAAAAGCAGGTTTACGGCCAGGCCTTCGCCATCTACGCGTTAGCCGAATACTACCGGGCGAACGGCCGGCAGGAAGCGCTCGATTGGGCCATCGACTTGTACCGTTTGCTCGAAAAACACAGCTATGACCACGAGTATAAGGGGTATTTCGAGGCTCTCTCCCGCGACTGGCAGCCTACCGGGGAACTCAGCCTCAGCGACAAGGATTTAAACGAGAAAAAGTCCATGAACACCCATCTCCATGTCCTTGAGGCATACACGAACCTGTATCGGGTCTGGAAGGACCCTGAGCTGGAGAGCAGCTTGCGCGGGTTGATCGATGTGACACTTGATCACATCATTAATCCCGACAGCGCCCACTTTTGGCTGTTCTTCGATGAGACCTGGCAGGTCAAAAGCGATCATATCTCCTATGGTCACGACATCGAGGGGAGCTGGCTGCTTGTCGAAGCGGCGGAGGTGCTGGGCAATCCGGAAGTGTTGGGCAGAGTCAAAGACGTGGCTTCCGCCATGGCGGAAGCCGTACATGCCAAAGGCATCGACAAGGACGGCGGAATTTGGAACGAGGCGGATGCCGGTGGGTTGACCGATGCGAACAAAGACTGGTGGCCGCAAGCCGAAGCGATGGTCGGTTTCTACAATGCCTATCAAATGACAAAGGACGATAAGTTCCAAAGGGCCGCTCTTACGTCCTGGGATTTTATTCAGAACTACATCGTGGATCGCGAGGGCGGCGAATGGCACTGGGGCGTCGACCGGAATGGTCAACCGCTGCCGCATGAACCGAAAGTAAGTCCATGGAAATGCCCTTACCACAATGGCCGGGCTTGTATGGAAATGCTGGAGCGTCTGCCTTAAAGCAAATGTTGTTCAAATAAGAAATCAAAATCATGGAGGGAATTATTATGAACTTATTCGAAGAAAGAAAAAAACAGCTCACCGAACGCTACGAAACGCTGATTCAACGGCCAAACGAGGTTGTCCCGTACGGAAACGGAGTTTATGACCGTCATAAATATCCGGTGCTTACGGCCGAGCATGCTCCGCTGGTCTGGAAATACGATTTCAACCCGGAGACGAACCCTTATTTCTCCGAACGGCTCGGCGTGAACGGTGTGTTTAATCCCGGGGCAATTCAACTGAACGGCAAGTTCTATCTGGTGGCCCGGGTCGAGGGGGTTGACCGGAAGTCCTTCTTCGCCGTAGCGGAGAGCGATAACGGCGTGGACGGCTTCCGCTTCTGGAATCGGCCGGTTGTGCTGCCGGAGACGGATGAGCCGGATACGAACGTGTATGATATGCGCCTCGTCCAGCATGAAGACGGCTGGATTTACGGCCTCTTCTGCACCGAACGCAAGGATCCCGACGCTCCGCGCGGCGATCTTTCCAGCGCCATCGCCCAGTGCGGGATCGCCCGCACCAAAGACCTTGTTACCTGGGAACGGTTGGCCGATCTGAGAACCGGCTCGGCACAGCAACGCAACGTCGTTCTGCATCCCGAGTTTGTCGACGGCAAATATGCGTTCTATACGCGTCCGCAGGACGGCTTCATCGATACCGGCTCCGGCGGCGGCATCGGCTGGGGGTTGTCCGAATCGATCGAGAACGCGGTGATCGATAAGGAGATTATTATCGATGAGCGCTATTACCATACGATTAAGGAAGTCAAGAACGGCCAGGGCCCCGCTCCGATCAAAACCGACCGGGGATGGCTCCACATCGCCCACGGAGTACGCAACACGGCGGCCGGGCTCAGATATGTACTCTATGCTTTCCTTTCGGACCTGGAGAAGCCTTACGAAGTCACACACCGTCCTGGCGGACATCTGATTGCACCGGAAGGCGAAGAACGGGTCGGAGACGTATCCAACGTCGTGTTCTGCAACGGCGTCATCGCGACGGACAGCGGCGACGTGTTTATCTACTACGCTTCCTCCGATACGCGCGTCCATGTCGCTACTTCTACGGTGGACCGCCTGCTGGACTATGTCATAAACACGCCGGAAGACGCCATGCGCTCTTACGCTTGCGTCGAGCAAAGAATCGAACTGATCAACCGTAACTTGTCCCTGAAGTAAGCTTATCTATTTGGTTGAATCTATTAAAAACACCTTCAAGCGGATTCTGCTTGAAGGTGTTTTTTAGTAAGACTTGCTCCGCCTATTTCTTCGGTACAGCCGTAGAACCGCGATGCACCAGCTCTGCTGTTACCAGAACTTTCTCAATCTTAAAATCCGGATGTTCGATCCGCTCCATCAGCTTCTTTACCGCTCTTCGCCCGATCGCTTCCTTGGGGACATTAACTGTCGTAAGCGCCGGATTGCTGTGATAGGCATCATCAATATTGTCGAACCCCGTTACGGAGATTTGCTCTGGCACGGACACCCCAAGTTCCTGCAGAATGGAAATCGTCTGAACCGCAATAGAATCGTTGGCGCAAACCAGAGCCGTAGGCAGCATTTGCTCCCTCTTCTTCATCTCCAACCACCCCGCCAATTCCTCTCGATATCCTCCAGTATCAATGCCTTCCAACCACAGCAAAGGATCATTTGCCGGCTGCGTCTTCAGACCGTTAAGCTCCATCGCTTCGCGGAAACCTGTCCACCTGTCCCGGAAACTGCGTGAAAAGGACAAATTGCTAAGAAAATAAAGCTCTTTATGTCCAAGCCCGATCAAATGATTGCACAGTCTCATCATGCTGTCTCCATTATTGGCGAAAATGGTATCCGTCGGAATCAGTGCGTCCTCATGGTCGACCAGCACCATCGATATGCCGAGCCGATGCACCTCAAGCAACAAAGCGGAATCGATCTGGCCGACTCCGATCATTCCCAGTATGCCGTCCGGATTGAGCACATGAATAAACTGGTCCATCCTGGAATCCGACACGATGACCATGCCGAATCCCCGGCTTTCCAGCTCTGTGGAAATGCCTTCCAGGATCTTCCCCCAATAGAGTGAGTCCTTCGTCTGAAAACGAATATTCGGCATCAGGACGATGACCGATTGCTTCCCCGGCGTAGGAGCGGTTTGCTGGGGAAGCGCCTGGTTTTTGATATAGGCGTTCTTCTGCGCGAAATAACCAAGCTGGGACGCTGCCTGGATGACCCGGTTTCTGGTAACTTCGTTCACCCCGCCTTTTCCCGACAATGCTTTGGAAACGACAAATTTGGATACGCCCAAATGATCGGCGATTTGCTGCATCGTAATTTTCTTCAACTTCAAAATACCCCCGGATACCATAACTGTTTGAAGATTTATCTCATAACATTATAACAAAGGAGGTGCCAGGGATAAATGAAATTCGACAGAATTCCCGAACTTATTCCGGGGAAGGCCCGAACCAGGAGGCAAACCAGTGAATGCTTTTGCGCGAAACCTGCTGAAGCAGGTGGGCCGCTTTATCCGCAAAGCGGTCCACCGCCGGGGCTTCAGGAGCGGGAAGCAGCAAATCGGCCGGCGTCTCAAGAACGCGATCCCCCGCTTGCGTTCCCTGAATCCCTCCGGCTGCTGGCATGGACGAACCTGTCCCCCCGGGCAACGTCCCCGCCCCTGCCCCATAATTTCCGCCGCTGCCGGCGCTTGTATTTCCGTAACCGGGGACTTGAGTATTCCCGTTATAACCGGAGCTTTGGGGCCATGTCCCCTGTGGCCAGCCTGCGGCACCAGGCTGCCCCCCCCCGCCCCCGGCAGTCATCCCCCCGTTTTGGACCCATCCGTTCACCTCGGACCCCGGCTCCGCCATCTGCATGCCAAAAGTAACTCCAGCGATCAGCAATAAGCCGTACAGCATTCCTTTTTTTAACGGTTTAGCCATGAAACCCATCCTTCCGCCGCTTAGGATTTCTTATTCGCCTGAGGGGCCGCGTTATTCGCCCTTTCCGATTTCTTCGGATACTCCGCTTTGGCCACGGCGCCGGCTTTTTTGACTTCCTGGCCTTCCCAATAAAGATCGGCAATGATGCCGGCCAGCAATTTGGACGTGCGCTCCAGTTCCTCGGCCGAGTTGTCGATCCCGCCAACCTCGATCAGGATACTCTGCGGGGACAGGGACTGATTGTACTCTCCGTTGCCTTGAGAGCTCGTCTTCCCCCAGATTCCCCGGGAGATGCCGGGATAATTTTGCTCCAGCCGGTCATGGATCATACTGGCAAACGCCTCGTTCTTTCTCCAATTCGCGTTGGCGTGTCCGATGATGAAATAGACCTGGGCGTACTTTTTGCCGTCAATCGTCGTCGTTGTCTTGGCGTGCCGCTGCGAGTCCCGGTGAATATCGATGAAATACTGGAGTTGGCCGTTTTCCGCCATGGCCGTTTTGACGGTCTCCCTGGAGTATTTATAGGAATAATTGTAATTGTAATTGCTGACGGTAGCGGCGTAGTTCTCAAAAGAGTGCAGCGTAGCCACGCCTTTTCGCTCCAGCTCCTTGGCCAAAAAGGTCCCGACCAGCCCGACGTTTTTGTTCTTATCGGTCGAGCTCGGATTGGTTCCGTTCGCTCCGAGGAGCGGGTTATAGGCTTCTTGCGGATGGGAATGATAGATCATCACAATGTTTTTGTACCCCGGCTTGACCGGCTGCCCGGCTTCCTGACCGGGCCCGTGGTTGCCGGACGCCATGTCTTTGGAGCCGGACGCATCCTTCCCCGGGTTCTCCGCCGGCGGTTGCTGCCCCGGCGTCGAATCCTTACCGCCATTGTTCGCTGAGCTTCCCCCGGTACCCGGCCGGTAATCCTCCGGCGCCTGCACCGTCGTGTTGCCGGAACCGGTGCGAAGCAGGATTGGACTGTCCTTCCCCAGCCCCGGCACCTCCCGGGCGACCAGGCTTTTCGGATCCGCCGGATTTACGTCCGTCAGCAACTGGAACACAAACTCTGACATTTGCCTGCCGGAAAAGGCGGGCGGCTGATCCTTGTTGACCGAATGCGGCAGCTCCATTCCGACCATATCGATGAAGAAGCGGCTCGACAGCGAGGCGGCCAGCCCTTTCATGGATGAAACGGGCGAGGTGTTCAAGTTCTTTTCGGCAATTCCCAACGTTCCCAGCAAAATAAAAAATACGACCGACAGCACCGACAGCAACAAAAAGGTTTGGCCCATCGCCAGCACATGCAGCAGGTTTCTTTTCATTTTCCCGATATTCCAGGCTCTGAATTTCATTTAGTCTTTCCTCCTCCAGCCGGTCTTCCCGTGGCTCGATCTTGTATACTCCAAATCTATGAACCTAGCGGAGGGGTTAGAACCTGGAATTCTCACAAAAAAAAGAAGTCCGCTAGATTGCGAACTTCATAGAAGGGTAGGAACTAATGCGTGTAAGCGGCGACGTTGTCGGGATTCACCGCTTCATGCAGAGCTATATTAAGCCCGCTGGCGATCACGTTGGCGATATCCTCAATGAACTCATCGATTTCCTTCGGCGTTACGATCAGATCATGGCCGAGCGGCTGCAGCACCTCTTTCACCAGGCCAAGCCGTTCGTTTTCGCTCAGCTCCGAGAGCAGTCCCATGATTTGCCGGGTCTGCCCTTGCCGGCCCGTTGCGCCTCCGCTCTCCTGGCTAAAATGCGTTTTCATCAGGTCGAACGCATTGTTGACGATCGTTGAGGCATAGCACACCGTCGGCACACCGATCGCGATGCACGGCACGCCGAGGACTTCCCGGGTGATGCCCCGCCGCTTATTGCCGATCCCCGACCCCGGATGAATGCCGATATCCGCGATTTGAATCGTCGTATTGACCCGCTCGAGCGACCGGGAAGCCAGGGCGTCGATGGCGATGATCAGATCCGGCTTGGTCCGGTCGACGATTCCCTGCACGATTTCACTCGACTCGATTCCGGTAATTCCCAACACGCCGGGAGCGACGGCGCTCACGTCCCGATATCCCGGAGCCACCTGATCCGGCGTCAGCTCAAAAAAGTGGCGCGTTACCAGCACGTTTTCCACGACCAAAGGGCCGAGCGCGTCCGGCGTAACATTCCAGTTGCCAAGTCCGACAATCAGCACCTTGGCATTTTTTCCGATATGGATTTTGGATAGAAAATGGGTAAATTCCTGGGCAAACGCAGCGGCTACCCGCTCCTGCAGCTCGGTATCCTGACTGCGCAGCTCCGGGACTTCCAACGTGATATAATGGCCGATCATTTTTCCGATATGCCGGGACGCCGTTTCATTCGCAATATCCAGGCGGGTTATTCGGATGCCGTCCTGTTCCTCGGTCTGCTCGTTCAGGCCCGGCACCGGACCGCCGTAAGCCGTTTCCGCCATTTCTTTCGATTCCAGGGCCAGATCGGTGCGAACGGAGTAATCCCGCAGATCCAAATTCATAAAATGAAGACCTCCTTTTCCTCAGTTACCTGTAGTTTGCGGGAATAAGAATGCGATTATGCACGGGGAGCTTTTGTTTTAAGGAATAGATTGCATTTTAACGAGGTGCATGATAAAATATTTTAAGTTGTGAATCATCTGGGTTTATATATGCTTTACAGGAGGTGAATGCAATGCCAAACATTAAATCCGCAATCAAACGTGTGAAAACTAGTGACAAGCGCCGCGCGCTGAACGCTTCGCAAAAGTCCGCTTTGCGTACGGTTGTTAAAACAGCCGACACCGCTCTGGCGAACAACGAAGTGGAAGTAGCTAAAGCCGCTTTCGCCGCTGCAACCAAAAAATTGGACAAAGCCGTTACTAAAGGTTTGATCCACAAAAATGCAGCTGCCCGTAAGAAATCCCGCTTGGCTAAAAAATTGAACGCCCTTACGTCCCAAGCGTAAGCGTCGCTATTTATAAACTTAAGCTCAAAGAGACCTGAACGATACCGTTCAGGTCTCTTTGATTAACGCCGGACCGAAACTTTCCGTTTGATAACAGCGTCTACTTTACATAAGGTAAATTTTGGGCTTTAGCGAGAGGGGATTTTTTATGAGAAAGCAATTTATCGCCTTGCTTCTGGTCATGTGCCTGTTTGCGGGAGCCGAAGGCTTGCCGGCCTATGCCGAAGGAGAAAACAGCAGTAAACCTTTGGAAGACATCTTTTATCAAAGCGTGATCCTCCCCTACGACTATCAAGGGAAGGTGTTTATTCAAGGGGACAAGACCGACCTGTACGAAGATTATAAAGTGGAGCAAAGGAACGGCAGGGTGTTGGTTCCCATTCGCCTGATGGGATATCTGGCCGGGCAATCCGGCAAGCGGGGTGAGGGAACGTGGGATGTGATCTGGAATCAGAAAACGCCGGACGTCGTGCTCATCAACAACAGCGCAAAGGCTAAATCCATCAAGTTTACAGTGAACAGCAAAACGATGCTGGTCAACAAAAAACCGGTGGAATTGGAGGTTCCGCCGCAAAAAATAAACGGCCGGGTCGTTCTTCCACTGCGTGATGCCGCCGTGGCGCTTGAGAAGCGGATCAGTTGGCTGGACGGCTTGGTTGTGATCGGTGACACCCCCGTGGATGTGAAGCATGCCCGGACGCTGTCCGTTAAGGACGCGGTCAAAGCGGAACTGGCCGATTCCCGGAAGCCTGTAAATCTTTATACAAAACACCTCACGCCGATCACGAAACACGGAAACTATATTTATTATTACAAAAGTATTTATGGCGATGTCAAAATTACGGATGTGCTTTACAGAAAAGCGGACGATCAGAAAGAAACGAAGGTTCAACTTCCCGGAAAGCCTTCTTTAAATACGACGAGAATCATCGGAGACGAACTCTATTACGTTTCAACGGTAAAGGATTCGGCGGAACTCCATGCTTATCATTTTGCCAAGAACCAATCCCGGAAAGTCTGCTCGCTTGGCTCGTGGCGTCCGTCGGATGGTTGGCTAAGTGACATCCGGCTGATCGATGGCGAACTATACGTAAACCTGCATTCCGGTGATAACACGATGGGTTCCGATACCTTATATAGGGTGGAAAAAGGTTCGCTAAAGGAAGTGCTCGGCGCCAAGAGCCTCATTCAGTTCGTGAAATCGGGCAAAGAACTTTATTACACTGACTTTATGTCCATAGGCGACCCGCTGAATAACCTCTACCGCATGGACATGATGACAGGCAAAGAAGTTCCCTTGGGCGAGCCCGGTTTTGCTTACGGAATTCACCGGGATATCAGCGACGGTGGAATCGGTTATTCGTCCGATGAAACACTGCACCTCAAAGACGGATACCTGTATGCGTTAGGTTACAAGAATGAGGATCCCACGGACCAAAGCGCCGTATATAAAATTTCCCTGGCGGACCAAACCCAGGTCAAGCTGACCTCCCCCGCCAGAAACTTTTGGGTGAAGAATGACCGGATTTATTATATCGATGCACAGACAGGGTTCCTCTATCGAAGCGATCTGAACGGAGAAAACCCTCAGGCCGTGGCGAAAAAAGCTGTCTTTCAAGTATCGTTCCATGACGGGTTTATTTATTACCTGGCGAACGAAGGTAATGCCCCTGTGGGAATGGGCGTTCTTTACCGATACGATATAAAGCTCGGAAAGGAAGTCAAGCTTAGCGATCAAATCACCGCTTCCTATATTGTGAACGGCGGTTCCGATGTTTATTATGTGGCCAAAGGTTATAAACCGGGGATCTACAAGGTGGATCGGAACGGCCGGAATGTTCCCCTGGTTCGGGATGACGTGTATGAGACTGTGCAGGCCGATAAAGATAAAGGAATCGTATATAGCTTGGTGTACAAGGAAGGGATCTATGCGGTGAAGTAAGTAGCGAAAGACCGGGCTGAAGAAGTTATCGTAACTTCTTCAGCCCGGTCTTTCTGTTGGAATTTGAGGGTGCGGCTAGCCGGTGCGTCAAATCCCGCAGCTCGATTTGTAACTTTGCAACACTGCATTTCGCATCGGAACCAGCACATCTGCTAAGCTGCGCCCAGCTTCAAAAGAAACAGCTCCAGCCCCAGCACCTTGTCAATGCCGCCGCTTTTCATCTGATAGTCGAGCTGCGCCAAATCGGCAAGGATTTGCTTTAAACGGGCCTGCTCGAACTTTCGCGCCTGCTCTCCGGCAATTTTAACCGCGTACGGGTGCAGTCCCAATTGGGAAGCAATCTGTTGCTGGGAATAGCTCTGGCGCGCCAGATCCTTCACCTGCAGCATGATCCGGAACTGCCTGGCGATCAGCGCCGCAATTTTGATCGGTTCCTCGCGCTGCTTGAGCAGTTCATAGAAAATGCCTAGTGCCCGTTCCAGTTTAAGTCCGGCGATGTGCTCCACCATCGCGAATACGTTTTGCTCGGTGGTGCGGGCTACGAGTTGGTCGACGGCGGCAGTATCGATCATGCCGTTCGCTCCGGCATACAAGCAAAGCTTGTCCACCTCGACCGATAGCGCCGACATCTGCACGCCGCAGGCCGCGATCAACGCCTCGGCGGCATCCCGGCCGATACGGCAGCCGCGCTTCTCCACCTCGCGCACAACCCAAAGGGTCAGCTCGTTCCCGCCCAGCGGCATAAAGGAAAGGACGGTCCCCGCCGACTTTATCGCTTTGACGATTTTTTTCCGCTCATCCAATTTCTCATGATGAGCCACGAAGACGATGACGCTATGCTCCGCCGGGTTGTCCATGTAGTCCAGCAAAGCTTCCACTTTATGTTCAACTTTCCCGCCCTCCTTGGCCGCCGCGGTAAAAAGCGCGGAGTCGCGGACGACGATCAGCTTGCGCTCTGCCAGGAAAGGCAAGGTTTCCGCTTCTTCAATCACCGCTTCAATGGGGGTTTCCGCCAGATCAAACGCAGCGAGCGAAAAATCTCGCTGTTCTCGGTCCACCACTTGTTCTTCCAGAAGAGCGACGAACTCTTGAATCTGGTATTTCTCCGTGCCATAGCATAAGTATAAAGGGGAGACCTGCCCCTGTTTCAATTGCTTGACTGCGGCTTTAATATCCATTTCCGCAACTCCCTTACTTCAACATATGATTATCCATGTTCTCCTTCTTATGATACTGTGAAAATCCCGATTCGTCCAAGAGGCCGATAAGGCAACAAAGGGACCTCTGCACGCGGCGAAAGGTCCCTTTGTCCCGGAGCATCTATATAAACGCGGGCGGAAAAGCTCTAGAAACTTTCCCGCCGGCGGTCATACGACGATCAGGGGCACTTCATCTTGCTCTCTATTATCTATATAACCTATTCCATATCTCCCGAAAAGGTGACTATCCGTTAAAAAAAGCATGTTGCGGATTTTGTCAAATTTTATCTCTCTTGATTCTGGCGATTAGGGCTCGCTTCCGTTTGAACCGCTGTCCGGTGTTGGCTCCTGCGGAGACGGCTCAATCTGATGCGAGGACGAAGCGCCATCTTTTTCCGTTTCGAAGGTAAATGTTTTGCCGTCATCTGACCATTCTCCGCTCAACCATTTGCCGTCCACAGACTGCTCGGTGAGAAGCTGACGTTCTCCTTCCACATTCTGGTAAACATACAAGCGGTTATCGCGAAGCTCTGCCGTATACTTGCCGTCCGAAGAGGTCCATTCCGACGTCGGCGGAGCCTGGGTAATCCCGTACATCTTGCCCTGATCTAAATCGGATTGCGGGGGAAGAAGCTCCTGGGCCATCATGGAATCGGCCACGCCCTCATCCGGATTAGCCGCTTCACCGTTGCCATCCGTTGCTCCCCGCTGGCCCGCGGGCTGGCTATTCCCGGCTTGGCCTGACTTCGTGCCGTCCGCGGTGCCTTCGTCTTTACTCCGTGCCGGAGGGATAAGGGCCTTCTGCTTAGGAGCATCCGCATTCCCCGTTTCCCGGGGAGGAGCGGCGTCTTTGCCCCCTCGCTGCGAATCGGCCTCTTTGGATTCCCCGGAAGAAGGAACCGGAGTTTCCGAGGATGGAGGTGCTAATTGAGCGGACGGCGCGGAACCGTCTCCTTGCGGCCCCGTACCGGACTCGGAACCGCGACCGGCTTGCTCCGAAGGAGCGCTTTCCCCCGCGTCGTTCGCTTTATCGCCGGAATCATTCATGGACGAAGCGGTGCCATTCGCGCTGTTATCCTGCGCGGTCTGGGAAGTAATTTCGGCTTCAGGCACGCTCTGCGGCTCGTATTGATAAATGAATATGCCCAAAATGGCCGCAGCCGCCACGCCAAGAGCACCCGCCCGGTAAATTCGCCCGCGCCGCTGGCCGGATTCCCGGCGCCGTTCATTCCGGCTAAGCTCGCTCGCCGTCCCTTCCGCGACCATGGAAGCAGGAAGAACCTCAAATCCGGCTCCGCCTTCCCGGCGTGCTCTGTCGATCTCATCCAACTGAGGCAGAATCGCATCGACAAGACTAAAGGGAGGGGTCACTTTAGGAAGATCTTCCAGCTTGGCCGAAAGCTCCTGCAGCAGAGCAAATTTCTCCGCGCATTCCGGGCAGCCCTCCATATGTTCAAACAGAACTGAACTTTGTTCTTCGTCCAGATCATGATCGATATAACGATGCATCCATTCCACCGCCTCCGAGCAATTCATCCCGATACACCACCTTTCTGATAATCTTGGAGTAAGTGTTGAAGCTGCTGCCTCGCCCTGAATAAATAGGATTTCACCGTATTCAGCGGCAAATTCAGGCTATCCGCAATTTCGTTATAAGAAAAATCCTGCAAATATCTCAAAACTACAACCGTCCGGTGATGCTCAGGCAACTGGTCGATCGCTTCGCGGATATCCTGCGCCAAATATCCGCTCATGACCTCACGTTCCACGCTTTCCTTTCCCTGGAAAACCAGTTCATGCTCTTCAATGGAAACGGTTGGCTTCTTCCTGCGGAATTTATCGATGCAGATGTTGGTAACAATCCGTTGCACCCAGGTTTTGAACTGGGCTTTTTCCTCATAAGAATCGATTTTGGTATAAATCCGAATCAATGCTTCTTGCGCCGCATCCAACGCATCCTGCTCATTATTCAAAATATAATAGGCTGTCCTGTAAACGTGTGTCTCTATTTCTCGCAATAGGGTGATTAGAGCGTCGCGATCGCCCGTTTGAGCGGCTCTGATGAGTCCCTGCTCTACCACTAAGGCTCCCCCTTCCTTGCAACATTACAGACGTGATCGCCCTTCAAGATGTTGCAATTATGTTACTATTTTTTAATTACATATAGGAAATAAGTACGATAGCTAGGTTTCTTCATTAACCTCACCTAAGAATACCAAAAAAAAGGGGACGCGTCATCCGCGCCATTCTTAACTGCTCTCTATAATTTATGCTAGGGGGCGGGAGCGACGAGCTTTGTTCTTACAAAAATCTCACCTTTGTTGATGACTATCTGAACCTCCCCCATCCGATCCGTCCGGTAAACCGCGCTCCCGCCTTCCGTAAGGCGCTTCAGCACATCCCCATTGGGATGTCCGTATGTATTGGCGGCCCCGACTGAAATGACGGATGCTCCGGGTCGGATCGCCTGAAGCCAATCGGCCGAGGTGGAGGTTTTGCTGCCGTGATGCGCCACTTTCAGCACATCGGTGGTTTCTTTTCCTGTCGCCAGTTCCTTGATTTCCAGCACTTCCCGCTCGGCCGCCTCATCCATATCACCGGTAAACATAAAAGTCCTGCCATCCATCTTCAACCGAAACACCACCGATCTCCGGTTCTGGTCTTTTACGTAAGGAATGCCCGCTCCCGGCGAAACGCGATCCGGGGAGGGCGATAAAAACTCAAGGGTCGTGCGCGCGTCGGGGGTAAGCCTCATGCCTTTATATGCGGCATATATGGGAATTTCCTTGGATAGCGCCGTCTTCATCAGCTTGTTCATGGTGGCGGATTCCGCAAGCGATCCGTTCGTGATTAGAGCTTCAACCGGGAATTGGTCAACGACCGCTTGCAGGCCGCCGATATGATCCTGGTCCCCATGCGTTAGAATTATGGCGTCCAGCCGGTGGACCCCCCGCTTCTTCAACAAAGGAACTACCGTCTTGGCGCCGACCTCAAACGGAACCCTCCGGTCCCGCCACGCCTCCTTCGGTCTGCGAAAAGATACGGTGCCCCCGCCGTCGACCAGGAGGTGCAAACCGCCGGGTGTCGTGATTAAAGCGCAATCTCCTTGCCCCACATCGATGAATTGAATATAGCCGATCCCCCGCTTGAAATCCGGCTGGTACCCCAGGATAAGAAGAGCGAGCAGGCAGAGCGCAAGGCAGCCGTTGAAAGCCGCCCTTTTCCGGACGCGGTCGCGGGGATGGTTGGACAAAAACGGAACGGCCGGATGCGCTGCCTCCGGCTTTGCCGGAAGGGGAGCGGTATCCTGCAGGCATGATGCTGCCGCAAACGGACCGCCCCGCCGGATGTCCGGGATAGTTCTTTTTAATAGCCAATATGTCACTATATAGAAGAAAGCGATCCATAGCAAGGATGGCGATTTCCAGAAAGTCATAAATCCGCTTCGCGCATCCAGCCATTCCGCGGCTACAAAGGTCAGCGCATTAACGCAACGCACCGGATAGGCCAGCCATTGCCCCAAACGGAGCCATACCCCGCTCAACAGCAGGGCAAAGGTGCCGAGCGGCAGAGCCACCAGACTTACCAGCGGGACGATCAGCAGATTGGCCGCCAATGAAAGCAAGGAAAACTGATTAAAGTAAAAAATGGTGGGCGGAAAAGAAACGAGCTGGGCCGCCACCGTTATAGCGACAGCCCCCCGGATCCGCTCGGGAAGCCAATGGAGATGAGAGGTCAAAAGCGGTACATAAAGCATCAGCCCGGCCGTGACGGCAAAGGACAACTGGAAGCTGACGTTCAATAAAAAATACGGCTCCCACACCAGCATCAGCAGCGCCGCGGCCGACAGCATGTTCATGCCGTCCTTGATCAGCCGCTTTCGCAGCAGATATAGACCCAGCAGGGTCATCACTCCCGACCGGATGACGGATGGAGAGAAGCCGGTTAACAGCACATAGGCCGGAACAAAGGCCATCACGATCAACAGTGAGGTTTCACGGCTGACGCGGCATAAGCGGAGCAAGCCAAAAATAAGTCCCACGTTAATCGCGACATGGCTCCCGGAAATCGCCAAAATGTGTGTGAGACCCAGATTGGTAAATTGAGCATACTTCTCGGGCTCGAGCTCATCTTCCAGACCGATGATCAGCCCTTGCATGTAGCCGGCCTGCCACCCCGGAAACAGCTCTTGTACCCGCCTGCCGAGCGCTTCCCGAAGGCCGTCGACCTTGCCTAGCCAAACGGGGATGTCGAAATTGTCCGGCGGAAGGAAGTTGATCCCGGAGGCCCCCTTCACCTTGAATAGCCAATGAATCCGCTGGTTGTGCAAATAGTTGCAGTAATCAAAACCTCCGTAGTTCCGGGCGTTCCCCGGACGTTCGAACGTACCGTGCATCGAGATCCGCTGTCCCCGCTTCCAGGCGGATGCCTCCTTGGCTTCCTCCTTCGAGGACAAGCGGACCTGAACGGCCACCTTTTCCCGGGGGCTGTTAACCCATGGCGACCGTTTTTGCCCTGCATTCGGAGTACTGTCCGGTTTATCCGACCAGGAATACCGGCTAAGGCGCAGAATGAAATCGGCCCGATCCCCGTCCACTTTGACCGCGGACACAATGGTTCCCTCCACGCTGCCCACCGCTTTTTCCGCCAGGAGATCATTCCCCGGCTGTGTCGGCCTCTCTTCTATATGACTGACGTTTCCGGCATCATTGTAAATCCAATAGGCCGCACCGAGTGAAAAGGCCGCCCACATTAACACCACCCGCTTCCAAGGCACCCGCCCCAGTGCCGCCGGCAGCGGAACGATCAAAGTCAATCCGCCCCATAACAGCAAAAATGTATAGCCTCCAAAGCAGTAAAGCAAGCCGCTGCCGGCAATCCAACAGCAGGCGATTGCCGCTAGAGGTCTGCGCTCCATCGTCCTCGCTCCTGTCCGTCAAAAAAGTTTGCCACAAAAAAGAACCCCCTCTGCTCCCAAGCAGATGAGGTTCTTCCTGCATCCATTGACCGAAATCCGAAGTGATTCAGTTTTCAATTTGAGTCGCGGTTTCGCGCGGCGGCTCATACGATTCGAGGCGCCGGAACGTGATGCCCTTCTGTCCCATCATTGCCGTGACTTTCCCCGTATCCTTCGGGTAAGGCCGATGGAACACCACTTCCGTGATCCCGCTGTTGGCCAGCATGTTGGCGCAGGTCCAACAAGGCTCGTCCGTCACGTAGACGCTCGATCCTTCGCGGTCGATCCGATCCGTAAACAACAGCAGATTCTGTTCCGCATGAATTGTACGGACACAGCGCTGCTTCTTGATCATGGTCTCCTTGCCATCCACCACGGAAAGTTCATATTCCTCGGCAATCATGCAGCCGGCCTCGGAGCAATCGGGGACGCCCGACGGAGCTCCGTTATAGGCGGTGCCCAGCAGCTTTTTACCCTGGACCAGCACAGCGCCGACATGGCGGCGGCTGCACTGGGAACGCGTCGACACCATATAAGCGATATCCATGAAATACGTATCCCAATCTTTACGATGATCCGGTATCATCCCTGCCATAACCCCTGTTCTTACAGCCCGATATGAGGCTTCATTTTTTCCAGCATTTTCTCGCCGATTCCCTTGACATTCGTCAACTCATTCACCGATTTAAACGGCCCGTGTTCGTTCCTGTAGTCCACGATTGCCTTCGCCTTCTTCTCGCCGATACCGGGAATTTCCTGCAATTGGTCCGTTCCGGCGGTATTGATGCTGATCAAGCCGCTTTGCCCAAGCGTGCTTGGTTCGGTATCGGATTTGTTCCCGAGGGCCTGCCCTCCTGCTGCAACCGGAGCATCCTGACTTGAAGCGGCGGCATTCTTTTGTAGGGAGCCCGCATTCGTCTCAGGTTTGTCCGCACTCAGACCGCCGGAAGGCGCCTTCCCGGCAGGCCCCTCGCCGTCGATTCCCACTCTTGCCACCGCATCGGCGACGCTCTCGTTTAACGGCGTCCATCCTTCGATCCCGGATGGTTGGCCCGCGCCAAGCGCCAAGAGCATCAGACCCGCTCCGATCACCGCCGATACGATCGCCGTCATCACATATCCCCTCTTCAACCTGTACACACCTTTCTGCTTCTTATATTATTCACATTCACACCGAGGTCATGGTCATGAAAATCCCATCAAGATGCATATATATAAATAGGTTGTGCATAAAAACAGGTTGCGCACGGAAGGGGGAACCGGGATGAAAGTAGCTTTCATCGGAACAGGATCAATGGGAAGCTTGCTGATCGAAGCTTTCCTGCGTTCCGGTGCACTGCACCCGCATCATATTTGCGCCAGCAACCGTTCCATGCCGAAAGCGGAACTGCTGGCGAATCGGCATCCCGGACTTCGCATTACCGACTGTAATGCGGACGCCGTAAACGGGAGCCATATCGTCTTTTTATGCGTGAAGCCGCTCGATTATCCGTCCGTCGTCTCAGAGCTGACGGGCGTATTAAACGAAGGGCAAATCGTCGTATCCATTACCAGCCCTGTGGGGATTGCCGTGCTGGAGGGACGCATTCCCTCCAAGGTCGCCAAGATCATCCCCAGCATTACGCACTCTGCCCTGGCCGGAGCATCGCTCTGCGTTTACGGCAGCCGTATCCTGCCCGAGGACCGGCTGCTGCTGGAGCAGCTCATGTCCTCGGTCAGCCTGCCGGTAGCCATCCGGGAGAGCGAGACGAGAATCGCCTCGGACATCGCCAGCTGCGGTCCGGCCTTCATCGCTTTTATTCTTCAGCAATGGGCGCAAGAGGCCGCAAGACTCACGGGAATCACCCTCCCCGAGGCGGTCAGGCTGGGGGCAGAAATGCTGCACGGCACGGGCAAACTGTTGACCGAGGGCGGCTTCACACCGCAGGAACTGCAACGGCGGGTCGCGGTCCCGGGCGGCGTGACCGCGGAAGGCATCGCCGTGCTGGAAAACGGGCTTCAGGATGTTTTTCAGCGGCTCATTCAAACGACCCACCGGAAGTACGACGAGGATCTGGGCCGGCTCGATGTTCTGTTCGGCACGGAACCGGGAATCGCCCCGGACAAGGAAGCTTAGCCGACGACGATGTTTACAAGCTTGCCGGGCACGGCGATCACTTTCCGGACCGTCTTGCCTTCCACCGCCTGCTTCACGTTCGGAAGGGCAAACGCATGCTCCTGCATGGCCGCTTGGTCCAGGTCCTTGGAAATCTTCGTCCGGTCGACGATTTTGCCGTTGACCTGGACGACGATTTCCACTTCGGCGTCCACCGTCCAAGCCTCGTCATAAGTCGGCCATGGTTCATAGGTCACCGTCTCTTTGTGGCCCAGGCTCTCCCACAATTCTTCCGCCAGATGCGGCGCCAACGGGGACAGCATTTGCACGAAGTTCTCCGCCGCCGCTTTCGGAACAACATCAGTCTTATAGGCTTCGTTGACAAAAATCATCAGTTGGCTGATCGCCGTGTTGAAACGCAATGCTTCGAAATCTTCCGTTACCTTTTTGACCGTCTTATGCCAGGTCCGCTTGAATTCGTCGCTGCCTTCGCCGTCCACAATCTTCGCGTTCAGACCACCGTCCTCGGCCACAAACAAGCGCCAAACGCGGGACAAGAAGCGGTGAGTCCCTTCAACGCCGTTGGCGTTCCAAGGCTTGGTCGCTTCCAGCGGCCCCATGAACATTTCGTAAACCCGCAGCGTATCCGCCCCGTACTCGTTCACAATTTCGTCCGGATTGATGACATTCCCGCGCGACTTGCTCATCTTCTCATTGTTCGTACCGAGAATCATCCCTTGGTTGACCAGCTTGTGGAACGGTTCCTTCGTCGACACGACGCCGAGATCGTAGAGGACTTTATGCCAGAACCGCGCATACAGCAGGTGAAGAACCGCGTGTTCGGCTCCGCCGATGTACAAATCGACCGGCAGCCATTCCTGCTGCTTCTCCATGGAGCAAAGCTCCTTGTCATTGTGCGGATCAATATACCGCAAGTAGTACCAGCAGCTTCCCGCCCACTGCGGCATCGTATTCGTTTCCCGGCGGGCCGGCATCCCGGTTTCCGGATCGGTCGTGTTCACCCACTCGGTTACATTGGCCAGCGGGGATTCTCCCGTACCGGACGGCTTGATCGCTTCCACATCCGGCAGAACGAGCGGAAGCTGATCTTCCGGCACCGGCTTCATCGTGCCGTCTTCCAGATGGAGAATCGGAATCGGCTCGCCCCAGTACCGCTGCCGGCTGAACAGCCAATCGCGCAGACGGTAGGTTATTTTGCCTTTCCCCTTACCGTTCTCTTCGAGCCAGGCTATCATTTTCTTGATCGCCTCTTCATTGCGCAATCCGTTGAGGAAGTCGGAATTCACATGCGGTCCGTCCCCGGCATATGCCTCTTTGGACAAATCGCCGCCTTCCACCACTTCGATAATCGGCAGATCGAACTGCTTGGCGAATTCGTAGTCGCGCTCATCATGACCCGGCACGGCCATTATCGCTCCGGTCCCGTATCCGGCAAGCACGTAATCCGCAATCCAGATCGGCAGCTTGGCCCCGTTCACCGGGTTTACGGCATAAGCGCCGGTGAATACACCGGTCTTCTCCTTCGCCAAATCGGTCCGCTCCAGATCGCTCTTGCGCGCCGCCTGCTCCTGGTAAGCCTTTACGGCTTCGCGCTGCGCTTCGGTCGTGATCTTCTCCACCAATTCATGCTCGGGAGCCAGCACCGCGTAGCTTGCGCCAAACAAGGTGTCGGGGCGGGTCGTAAACACGGTGAGCGAGTCCTCATTCCCCTCAATCGAGAATACCACTTCCGCGCCTTCGGATTTGCCGATCCAGTTGCGCTGCATATCCTTGATGCTTTCGGACCAATCAAGCTCTTCCAGATCCTCGAGCAAACGCTCGGCATACTCCGTAATTTTCAACACCCACTGGCGCATCGGCTTCCGGATGACCGGATGTCCGCCGCGTTCGCTCTTGCCGTCGATGACTTCCTCGTTGGCCAACACTGTTCCGAGGGCAGGGCACCAGTTCACCGGCACTTCGGCCACGTAAGCCAAGCCCTTCTTGTAAAGCTGGATGAAAATCCACTGCGTCCATTTATAGTACTCCGGATCGGTCGTACTGATCTCCCGGTCCCAATCGTACGAGAAACCGAGCGATTTGATCTGGCGCCGGAAGTTGTTGATATTCTTGACCGTGATATCCCGCGGGTGCTCGCCGGTATCCAGGGCGTGCTGCTCCGCCGGCAGACCGAAGGCATCCCAGCCCATCGGATGAAGCACATTATAGCCGCGCATCCGCTTGAAGCGGGATACGATATCCGTAGCCGTATAGCCTTCCGGATGGCCTACATGCAGCCCCGCGCCGGAAGGGTAAGGGAACATATCCAACGCGTAAAACTTCGGTTTCCCCTCATCTTCTTTCGTTTTAAACGTTTTATTGTTCTCCCAGTAAGCTTGCCATTTCGGTTCGATGTTTTGGGCTTGGTAAACGTCGTGTGGCACGTTTTTGTCCGCCATAATGTAATCCTCCCTAAAATCATTCATTGTCAAATATATCCTGTGCAGAATATAAAAAAACCTCCCGATCCATAGCGTATCATCGCTAGGGACGAGAGGAAATTTCCCGTGGTACCACCCTAGTTAGCGTCGGACATGCTTTGTCGTTCGCTCCCTTTACACCCTTAACGCGGGTAAGACGATGATGTTTTGCATCATAACTCCGAGGCGAGTTCATCTCCATTCTCCAACCGGCTTGCACCAAACACCGGCTCTCTGGGTGGCAGAATCGAAAACTAATATTCCTCTTCAAAGTTTAATCAATTTGCAATTAAATCACCATCCATTATATAAAACCAAACAGCCGCCGTCAATGGGGCCGGACTGAATCGCAAGCCCACAAAAAACATGAAAAACCCCCTTTACAGTTCGAGGGAAAGGAGTATAATTTATTAATGTTTCCACCATTTATTTTTTCGTTGCCGAGACGTGGCTCAGCTTGGTAGAGCGCTTGCTTCGGGAGCAAGAGGTCGCAGGTTCAAATCCTGTCGTCTCGACCATTATAAAATCAACGGTTGCGGGGCTTTTGACCGCAACTTTTTTATGCTCAAAAACGCTGAATGTACCAACCGTGTACCAACGGATTTAAAAAAACGGAGAAGAGGAGCTTTCGTTAGTTCGAGCAAGCTCCTCTTCGCTTATCTTACTTGAAATCCTGAAAGCAACTCGCTTCGTTTACGAGCCGCTTCCTTCTTTATTTTTGGAGATCGTTATATTCCATCTCAATCCCTCTGCTCACGATATCTTAACATGTCATATTCAGCTTCTCAGCGGAAGCATCGAGCTTGCTCATCATTTCTTGATCGACACGTACTTCAATCTTTTCACTTTTGGGATTGTCAGATGGAGGACGCCCCATCTTTTTGAACGACATGGCTTCACCCCGCTATTCGCCCAACACCCGGTTCACCGCGTCAAGCATCGCCTGGATGGAATCCTGGTCCAACAAAATACTGACTCCCTTCGGAACCCGTTACGCCACTCATGATCGAAATCCGCAAACCTCTCATTTTCGGCAAGTTGGAAGAACTCGCATTTTTTCAAATCCTGCCAGAAACGAACCGAAGCCTGTCCGGCCAAATAAGTCACCTGAACCAAACCTCCGCCAAGTAAATACAAGCAGTTTTTTGGGGCTGCGCGGTGCTGATAAATTGACCTCCGTTAACTGAACGGGGTGCCTGATCTCTTCCCTGGACAACTCCAGCGATAGTATCTGATAGGTGTCCCCATCAACGATTAGCTTAATAAACGCGCATCTCTTCGTCTTCCGCCGGAAGGATAATCACGGTGTCCGTTCCCAACCAAAGGCTCGCGCCGTAAAAAAATTGACCCAATGCCGTCATAGTTTGCGAAAATCTGGTTAAGGTCCGCTTTTTCCATGCGGAAATCCGGGTGGTCGAAAACCAATCTCGCCTCCCCGACATATTCAATTAAACCGCTGCCCCTAGTCCAATCCATCACGGCTCCTCCAAATTGATATTTCGGTTATATCTATAAATTCTGTTTATTTTCAGATATTCCCCTCAAAGTTCAGGAAAGCTTAAAATCGTTCTCCACATGGCAATCAGCAATCATTTTCTCCCATTATATAACATTCGTTCCTTTATTTGCAGAAACATTCAGAAAAATTCAGAAAAATCCAGGAAATATAAGCAATAATGAGATATATTGTATTATTTGGCATTATATATATTATTTTTAAATTTTATGTTTATATTTAAACATTGAGCAAATTGGGCATTAGAACTAAGATTAAAACCGCTACAAAATTCCAATTAAAGGAAGAAGGGAAGACTGTCAAAAAATGATGGATAACGCAAGGTCGTCATGCTCAGTGTTTTTTTCGCTGTAATTTCCGATGCCATGGAACTCAAAGCAGGTGTGGTTCTTAAATCTGAGGAAAACACGAAATAAAATGCAGTCACGGATTTTTTTGTCTTAAACACAACGAAAGGATTGTGAGTGTTTATGAAAAAAGTTGCACTAGTAAGCCCATTGAGAACGGCGGTCGGCTCCTTTAACAAAACCCTTGCGCCTTTAAGCGCTCCCGAACTGGGGGCCAACGTGATGACAGCATGCCTTCAGCAAAGCAAACTAGAGCCGGCTAAGATTGATCAAGTCTTTCTGGGAAATGTCCTTCAGGCGGGCGTTGGCCAGAACCCCGCCAGACAGGCGGCGCTCAAAGCCGACATCCCCATCGATGTGCCCGCATCAACGATCAACACGGTTTGCGGTTCAGGACTTCATGCCATTGCATTAGCTTACGAATCCATATTGGCGGAGCAAAGCAGCATCGTCATGGCCGGAGGCATGGAGAGCATGTCCAACGCCCCTTATCTGCTAAGCGATGCCCGAAACGGCTACAGACTGGGCAACGGCGAACTGGTCGACTCCTTGGTGAACGACGGCCTTACGTGCCCGATCAACAAATACCATATGGGAATTACCGCAGAAAATGTTGCCGAAAAATATAAAATTTCTAGACTTGAACAGGATGGATTTTCCTACCAAAGCCAGATAAAGGCCGCGGAAGCCAGAAACAAAAAGGTTTTTGCGGAACAGATCGTTCCGGTCACGATCAAAACCAAAAAAGAAACGATCAGTTTCGCGGAAGACGAACACGTAAGAGGAGATACCACCAAGGAAAAACTCTCCAGTTTAAAGCCCGCGTTTAAGAAGGACGGAACGGTTACCGCGGGAAATGCTTCGGGAATCAATGATGGTGCGGCGGCCGTACTCGTCGTATCGGAAGACAAATGTAAAGGGCTTGCGTTAAAACCGCTGGCATATATCAAGGGTTACTCGTTGGTCGGCGTCGATCCCGCCTATATGGGAATGGGACCGGTGAAAGCCATTTCGTCGCTTCTTAAACGCCAGGGAATGTCCATCGATGACATCGATCTTTTTGAAATTAATGAAGCCTTCGCCGCGCAAGCAGTTGCGGTATTGAAGGAGCTTGGGATCCGTCCGGACAAGGTCAATGTTAATGGCGGCGCAATCGCAATCGGGCATCCTGTCGGGGCAAGCGGCGCTAGAATATTGGTTACGCTGGTTCACGAAATGATACGAAGATCTTCACGTTACGGCATAGCCTCGTTATGCATCGGAACGGGCATGGGAATCGCGATGCTGGTTGAGAATGCACTCATTTAACTAAAAAAGGGAGAGCGAGATCGTTATGAATCAAAAAGAGGTACTTTCACTGCAATCGATGCCTGCGGCCAGCGCCAGTTACGGACGACCGCCATGCCGTTTCATTAACCGGGAATTTTTTATCATTACTTATGAATCCGATCCCGCCGCGATTAGACAGGCGGTCCCAGAACCGCTTGAGCCGGACGGAAGCAACACCGTTTCGTATGAGTGGATCAAGATGCCCGATTCGTCCGGTTTGGGAAGCTATGAGGAAAGCGGGATTGTTATTCCGTGTACTTTTCAAGGAAAGCCGTGCAATTTTGTCGCGCAAATGTATTTGGACAACGCACCCGCTATTCTCGGGGGACGGGAAATCTGGGGATTTCCGAAAAAATGGGCGAAACCTCGCTTGAGAGTCGAAGAAACCGAGACGCTGACGGGCACACTGCACTATAATAACGTCCTGGTGGCCGTGGGAACGATGCCTTTCAAATATCACATTCTCGATGAAGCGGAAACGGCTAAATCGATCGCCAAAACCCAGGTTAATTTAAAATTGATCCCCGATGTTGACGGCACTCCGAAAATCGCTCAGTTAGTGGCGTATAATCTGGAAAACATCACGGTAAAAGGCGCCTGGTCAGGGCCCTCCAGATTATTCCTGGTCCCCCATGTCAATGCCCCTGTGGCCGACTTGCCAGTGAAAGCTTATGTTGGCGGAAAACATTTTATCGCCGATTTAACGCTGCCCTATGCGAGAGTCATCCACGATTATCTCCAAGAAAGTTAGTTTCCCTAAAAATCAAATAAGGGTGGGAGAAACATGATGAACAAAATCATCTCTGCGGAAGAAGCGGTTAAGAAGGTGAAAGACGGGGATACGGTGATGGTCGGCGGTTTTCTCGCCGGAGGTTATCCGGAAGAGCTGGTGCGCGCGCTGGTCGACACTAATTCCGCCGGCAATCTAACCGTAATTTCCAACGACACGGGCACATCGGAACTATCGATCTATGAGCTTGTGAAAAGCGGCCGAGTAAAGCGGATTTTTGCTTCCTACATCGGCGCCAATCCGGAAACAGGAAGACTCCTGATGACGAAAGAAGCGGATGTGCAGCTCTTCCCGCAAGGCACGCTCGCGGAAAAAATCCGCGCGGGAGGAGCGGGCTTGGGCGGTGTTTTAACCCCTGTAGGCGTAGGCACCGTTGTCGAGGCAGGTAAACAGAAGCTGGAGATAGACGGACGGGAATATTTGCTGGAGCTACCGCTCAAAGCGGACGTGGCGTTAATTCGCGCCCATAAGGGGGATGAAGCGGGGAACCTGGTCATCAACGGCTCTTCACGCAACTTCAATATCATTATGGCAACGGCGGCCGAGTATGTCATTGCACAGACGGACGAATACGTAAAGGCAGGGGACATTGATCCCAATCATGTCAACGTCCCCGGAATCTTTGTCGATGCGATCGTAAAGGTGGGAGATTAAGCATGAATAACCGAGAATTAATCGTTAGAAGAATAGCCCGGGAATTTAAAGACGGCGATATCGTCAACCTTGGAATCGGCCTGCCTACCATGGCGGTGGACTATATCCCCGAAAACGTGCATATTACGCTGCAGGCTGAGAATGGAATTGTCGGCGTAGGTCCCAAAGCGGCTCAGGGAAAGGAAAGACTCGATTGTATCGATGCTGGCGGAAACTACGTAACTACCGTAAAAGGAGCTTGTTTTATCGACAGTACGCTATCTTTTTCCATTATTCGCGGAGGGCATGTAGACATCACCGTTCTGGGCGCCCTGGAGGTCGATGAGCAAGGCAACCTGGCAAGCTGGATGATTCCCGGGAAAAAAGTGCCGGGTATGGGCGGGGCCATGGATTTGGTGGTTGGAGCCAAGCGGGTGATCGTAGCCATGGAGCATCTGACCAAAGACGGAGCGCCGAAAATCCTGAAAACCTGCAAGCTCCCCCTAACCGCCGTAAATGTTGTAAAGACCATCGTTACCGAAATGGCCGTCATCGATGTGATTCCAGGCAAAGGGCTGCTACTGAAGGAAATCGCTTCGGGTTTGTCGGTGGAAGACGTTCAGAAGGCAACCGAGGCTAAGCTGATGGTTTCACCGGATTTGAAGGCTATTGCAGTGTAAATCATAGAAGTGGAACAAGCCCTCAAGGAAATCAGCTTCCCGAAGGGGCTTGTTCTTTTTCGTATTAGTTTGTCGTCACCTTTACCTTGTAAGGATCCGTAATGCCTATCCGTTCATTTGAAGGAAATAGAGGGAATTTATATCACTATGTTCTCCCTACAGATTGATACGAAAGGAAACCCGTGAGGCGCACTGTAGATGGTTTACGAGGTAGCTTTTTCAGCGCTTCCACCAACTTCACGTCTACCCGGTCCTCCCGCGTGACGAAATAACGGACGGAGCGGTTTATACTACACCCACTCTTACTCAGCCCAAATACGTCCACTTCCGTATTCGGATCGCCCACATACCCATACAACGTCGGGTTATTCCCCGCCAGCCCGATCGGGTCCTGCTGCGTATAAATCCCTTCATGCGGCGAGTAATAGCGGAAGCGGTTGTAGTATAGCCCCGTTTCCACGTCCTCGTATTGACCCGGGTATCGGAACGGGCAATCGGATCTCTTGCCACGGAGATAAATTCCGCGGATATCCCCGTAAATGTCCAATTCGGCGGCCCATACGCGTTCCCCGTGTGCATCATACATCTCTACCGGGGTGCCCAGGTGGTCGGTGATGATACTGTATGTCCCGTTGACCGTGATTTTGGCGGCCGGCCGGAAGGTTCCGTCTTCAAACACCCAGGTCGTCAGGCTCGCGGGGGCGGGTTCTTGCGCAACAGCGGGTTGAGCTAGCAGGTACTTAAATTTTTCTGCCGCTCCTTGAGGTGCAGCTAAAGCAGCAGATTCAGGGTTTCCTTCCTGCTCTCCTGGTTTACTCTCCGCTGCCCACTCATGCAAAATCTGGTTCCCGTCCCATATATAGCGGTATACTACGCCGTTGAAGCGCTTCTCAATCCGGCGGCCCATGCTGTCGTAGGTGAACACCACTTCCTGTCCGTCCGGGCGCACCACTTTGCTCATCATGCCGTTGTCGTAATACTCGTAACGCCAGCGAGTTTTGTCCGGGTCCACCTTTTCGATCAGTTGGCCTTCCTCGTCATAGCTGTACTTCGTTCCTTTGAACTCTAGCAAGCGCCCGCCCGCGCCATATTTCCGGTCCGTGCGCAGGCCGCAACTGTACAGGTTCCCGACATCGTCCGTCATCCGGAACAGGCTGCCGAACTCGTTGCTCGATCCGATCCAAGTTAGGGTGAAGTCCCTTTTTTATGCCCAGAATTTCTTGTCGTACAAAGAATCAAATTTATGAAAAATGCTCATAAAAAAATAGCTGTCGAGACTCCTCGACAGCCTTAACCCTATAATAACCTAACGCTCCGGATCTACTCTAAAATTGTATTGGTCAATACTTTTTGAAAAATCGAAATTTGGTAATGCTTCTCTTTCTTGTAGCTCAAGTAAGTAACCACATTCCGCTGAATATCCCTTATTCGGTTCGCAAAAACCAACAATACGAACTCCATAGCATCCATTCTTTAGCTTTATAGCATCGCTTGAGCTTGACCTATTCTCTTGAAAAAAGTCATAATCCATGTAAAAACTGGGATCCCAATAAATAATAGATTCTATATCTGACACGACCAACTTTCCGCTTGTAACTGTAAGAGGAAATAACCTTTCTGTTTCGAATATCTTCCATCCCTCCGGGATAATCTGTTTGTTACTATTGCTATTATTGATATAAATAGTATAGTCAATATCCGGTATTGGATAAATCGGGATTATAACTCCTTGATATATAGCTTCCTCGCCTACAAGCTCGTGCTCATAAAAATAGGTAACTAAATCTGAGCTTACTATCCCGTTATCCTTAACAAATCTATCTAAGTTAGCAGGGTCAAATATAACAATTCCTTGCATATGAAGTGTTAATTGAAGTTTACTTGTCATGGGCACTTACCTCCTAGCATTTTCACTTGCTTCTTATTCCATTTTAAGGATTTATCGAGAGCTCCCTTTATAGTTATATTTTTTGCCAGAATTTCACCAGTATCGCGTATCTTAAGATAGCCTCTTTGCGGTTGCCGAGTTCATCGTACGTGCTGGCGACCCAATAATAGTCCCACCATTTCTTGACCAGGCTGCCGAACTCCAGCCGAACGCCGTTCCACAAGACTGCAAACATATTTTCTTATAAATACCAATCCACCGAATATTGTACAAGTAATTTCGCTTAAAACACAAAAACACATGTAAAGAAAAGAGCTATACATTTTCTTTACATGTGTTGTGTTTTAACTAGCTAAATCAAGATTGAAAAATACAAAATTATTTGAGCAACACTTTTTGTTAAATTTAAAAAATATACTTTGACCCTAGTTATTCAGGATAATCATCATATACCCCATTTGAAGTAAAATATTTAATTGTAAATTTTATTATGTTATCTTCCAAATCTATTTCTGGATCAAAAATTTTTAAATTATTTTGTCGCAATTTTAGTTTATAGGATTGAATCTCAGTTACAATATCATCTAATAAACTAATTGAAAAATCATCGACACATCCCCAATATTCTCTTGTAAGTTCGATTAATTCTTCAGGAAGATTATTTTTTAAGATGTCTCCCTGAAAATGATATTCCATATCGAATTCTTGAATTTCAATATAGGCTAGATCTTTATTTAATTTCTCAGAAAAAATGTAATCATATTTATAAGCGAGCATTTTTAACCTCCTTTACAAGAGAATTTCCCTGAGAGATTTTGTAAATTACTCTCTGTAAAACCTACAAAACCTTGTGGGTGTGTTAATCGAGCATGATTTTCACCCAGTCTTCCTTTTTTAGATGGATCATGTATAACATCAAATCCAGATTCTCTAATTTTTTCAACAGATGACCCTTTAATTGAAGTTAGTTCTACTTGTCGTTCAGGAAACGCACTATTCCAAATTTCCTGTGCATGTTCTGCATTATTCGCCCTTATTAATGAAATTCCATTCGGATTCAATCTTCCTTTCGATGCTGCTTCAATTTCACGTTGATTTGGTAAGAAAGCTTGTATTCCTTTCTCTTGAGAAATTCTAAAAACCCTTGTACCATCTGGTAACGGTGAGCCAGGTATTAATTCTAGTAGTCCAAACGTATCGATAGAACTATTCGGATCACCCACATACCCATACAACGTCGGGTTATTCCCCGCCAGCCCGATCGGGTCCTGCTGCGTATACATTCCTTCATGCGACGAGTAGTAGCGGAAGCGGTTGTAGTACAGCCCCGTTTCCACGTCCTCGTATTGACCCGGGTATCGGAACGGGCAATCGGATCTCTTGCCCCGCAGATAAATCCCGCGGATATCCCCGTAAATATCCAATTCGGCGGCCCAGACGCGTTCCCCTTGCTCATCATACATCTCTACCGGGGTGCCCAGGTGGTCGGTGATGATACTGTATGTCCCGTTGGCCGTGATTTTGGCGGCCGGGCGGAAGGTTCCGTCTTCAAACACCCAGGTCGTCAGGCTCGCGGGGTCGGGTTCTTGCGCAACAGTGGGTTGAGCTAGCAGGTACTTAAATTTTTCTGCCGCTCCTTGAGGTGCAGCTAAAGCAGCAGATTCAGGGTTTCCTTCCTGCTCTCCTGGTTTACTCTCCGCTGCCCACTCATGCAAAATCTGGTTCCCGTCCCATATATAGCAGTATACTACGCCTTTGAAGCGCTTCTCAATCCGGCGGCCCAAGCTGTCGTACGTGAACACCACTTCCTGGCCGTCCGGCCGCACGACTTTGCTCATCATGCCGTTGGCGTAATACTCGTAACGCCAGCGAGTTTTGTCCGGGTCCACCTTTTCGATCAGTTGACCCTCCTCGTCATAGCTGTACTTCGTTCCTTCGAACTCCAGCAAGCGCCCGCCCGCGCCATATTTCCGGTCCGTGCGCAGGCCGCAGCTGTATAGGTTCCCGACATCGTCGACCATGCGGAAGATTTTATTAAACTCATTGCTGGCCCCAATCAGGGTGCCGAAATCGTCATAGTTATAGCTGATTTGTTTGCCGGTCAGTTCGTTCGTCAGTGATTTCAGCCTGTAGTTGATATCCCAGGCATACCTTCTCTTCCGGCTTTCCCGGCCGCCGATGTTTACGCTATGCCGCTCCGGTCTGCCGGCGATGTCGTATTGCCATCGGCTCACTACGCCGCCGGGGAGCAACCTTTCGATCTCTTGCCCCAGCTTGTTGTAAGACATCTGCGCCGTCCATGGCATGGCCGTTCCCGCCGAGGCCGTTCCGGGATCAGCCTGCTCTTGTCCCTGCCCTTTTTGCTCGGCCTGCAACTGGCTGATCTGGCCCAGCACATCCCGGTCCATCCTGATTTGTGCACCCAGGCTGCTGTTTATTTCCTTTCGGTTACCGAGTTCATCATACGTGCTGGCGATCCAATAACGGTCCCGCCATTCCTTGATCAGGCGACCGGTCGCATCATACTCCAGCTTGATCGCAGCAAACGGATTGGAGGTCTCCAACAAAACTCCGATCCGGTTGTACCTGAACGTTTCGCTCAAACCGTCGCTATAGTCTGTCTGAGTCACACGGCCCATCTCATCATAACTGAAAGCCGACCACCGGCCGCCGGGACGCTCCACTCTCTCCAGCATCCCACCCGGGCTGCGCACATATTGTCTGACAATGCCGTCAAACCCGGTTTCCCGCACAATTTCGCCGTTCGCGTCACGTTCAAGCACATAGCGCTCCCCGTGCTCATTCACGACCGCAGTCAGCTCTTCCTCGTTGTTGTAGACCAGCTCAACCCGCTTGCCTTTGGCTTCGCGCCAGGTCAACTGGCCGAGCGGAGTATACCCGAAAGTGACGCGCAGCTTGGCATCCTCCGCGGCGATCACTTCCTCATACGCATTGTACCGCAACTTGACCACATTGCCGTCCGGCAGCTCCGCGCGAACCACGCGGCCCAGCGCGTCATATTCCAGGCTTTGCTTTGCGCCGAGAGGGTTCGTCTCCTGAACCATCTCGCCCCGGTTATTATAGCGCCACTCGGCACTCGATCCGTCCGCAAGCGTCATCCGGGTTAAATTGCAGTGGTCGTCATAAGCCAGGAGCGTCGCCGCCCCCGACGGGTTACGCACCTCGCGAATCCGGTGGTGTTCATCATACGCGAACGTCGCAACCGTCCCTTCGGGGCCGATGATTCTGTATAATCTCCCCCGTTCGTCATACACCCACGACTGACTACCGCCTTCCGGGTCGGTCACCTGCAGCAACTGCCCCTGCTCGCTGTACTTATACTGCCAACTGCCGCCGTCCGGCTGGATCGTCCGCACCAATTGCCCGAGCTCGTCGTACACATACTCCGTCTTCCGGCCGTCCGGGTCCGTTTCGCTGAGCAGGTCGGCCGTATCGCTGTACGTATATTCGGTGCGGCCGCCCAGCGGGTTGACGATCGCCGTACAATAATAGTCCGGGGTATATTCATACCTTGTCGTATGCCCCTGGCTGTTCGTCACCTCATTGTACCCGTCAAAATAGGCGATTCGCCCTTCCAACAACCCATCTTCGCCCCACGTATGCACACAGCGCGCGCCGGTGGTAGGGCCGTCATAACGCCAGTAAAAACGGTATCCGTTGCGGTCCTTCTTCCCAATCAGCAGATGCTGGTCATAGGTTTGATACGTGGTCTGTCCCAGCGCGTCCGTAATGGCGACCAGATCGCCCGCTTCGTTATACCGGTACTGCACCAGCACCTCGCGCTGCTCACTCAGCCGGCTGTCCGGGTTTGTGCGGTACACATGAGTGACCTTCGTGATCCTCCCCGCAGCATCCGTATCGACCTCCAGCACACGTCCCACACTGTCTATGACCTGCTGCAAAAAGCCCCGCTCATCATAATGCAGCTCAATCCGCTGACCAAGTTCGTTTTCCACCCGCACCAACTGGTACGGGACGGAGGTATCCTCCTCCGCATCGTCAACCGCCACCGGATGCCGTGTTGCCCCCGCCGACAGCGTCTCCGCCTTTGTCCTTGTCTCCTCTCCCGATGCCGAGCCTGCAGAGAACGATGCGGTAGCCTCCGAGCCGAAACTAACCCCGGGCACGGGCGCAAAATAATACGTCAACCGCCGCTCATGCTCATACAGCGCGTAGTTGTGCCCCAGGCGGCGCAGTGTCAGCCGCTCGGCGCGGTTAAACGTCTCCACGCGGCCACGGTGCAGCAGTTCGAACGCCGCCGCCCGGCCATCGCCGAGCAGCACCCCGATGCCCTCCTTCAGCACGGCGAGGCGCATATCGAGGGCATGATGCACACCGTGACCGAGCCAGCCGCGGTACCCGCTGTCGCTGATCCACCGGCGCTCCCAGACCAAGGGCAGGGGGCCGGGGAACTCGAAGTCCGTGGCCTGGCTTATCATCCGTCCGGTAATTAAATCCACAGGCTCAAAGCCCCATTTACAGAACTTCTCACTTAACCCTTCTGTACATGTGAAATTTTTCAGCACCTTGTGATTCAAAGCGGTCAGCGCTTTGTGTAAACCGGATTTTTCCAAGGCCGCCTGCACCAGCTTGCCCGTTCGCTCCGCCAGCTCGTCCTGCATTTTCGCCAGTTTTTCCGCGACCTGCTTCTGAATGACATCGGTCTGGCCCACGACCTTTTTCGCGGCCGTAAGCACCTTGTCCATTTGGCTTTTGCCCAGCTTCAGGACCTTCTCCCCGCCAAACTTCACTACCGCCTTGCCGATCTTGCTCGCGGCCTTCCCCGCCAGACGGGCGGCGCCAAAGGCGTCCCCGACCCCGGGGATCATGCATACGAGCGACAGACCCGCGCCTACAACATCCCCGCGAGCCAGGCTGATCCCCGCGTTGAGCACATCGAACACCGCGCCGACGCCGGGCAGCATGCCCAGTACGTCCAGACCGGTCTGGATCTTGTCCCAGAACCCTTCTTTTTCCTTATCGATCTTCGCCTGCTCGGCTTCCGGATTGGTCAGCTTCTCAAACGGCTGCCGATCCCGGCCTTCGGCCACAATGACCTGACCGGCGATTTCCACATTGTCGTTTATGATCATGCTGCCGCCCTTGCCGACGACGATGATTTCCTCTTCCGCGATCGCCTGAAACTGCTTGAACCCGCTAAAATCGATTTTCTCCGGTGCCATCCAGACGATATCCTGTTCACTGTGCAGCTCGATCCCCGTGCCCTCATGAATCGACAAGTACAGCGAGCCCTCTTTGGCCGTAAAAGAAATGTCCTGCAGTCCCAGTACAAAATCCTTGCCATAGCTGGTAGTAAACGATTTTACCGTGGAATCGGCCATTTTCTGACCGGCTTTGGCGGACGCTTCTCCGCCGGCGGACAAAGGCGTGCGCACCGAATTGATCAGCATCGCGTCGTCCTCGTCTTTGCCCGGGAAATACAGCTTGACCCGCGACCCCACCTGCGGCATCGTATGCAGCAAATGGCTGAACGGCGAAGAATAAGGGAACCAGACGGCTTCCGCTTCACTCTGCTCCGGATCGATATCCAGATGTACTTTGGCCATATTGGGAGCAACACCGATAACCTTGCCTTCTAACGCCAGCCCGACCAAATACGGATTGTACCGCTGGTTTTGCCGGATCCCTTCGGGCAGCGCACACAAATAATCAAACTCGAGAATGCCTTTACGGAGTTCCGCCTCCAGCCCCATGACCGTAAACCACACGCCGCCAAGCTCCACCTGATCACCCAACTGAAGCAGTTGCTCCAGCCTGACCACACAACGGGTAAAAGAGTTCTCCCGCAGTCTCTCGTTCGGCGCCGCGATCGCGGTCAGGAAGGCATCCACCTCCCGTCCGAGCCGATAGGCCGTCCCTTCCGGCAGCTTCAACCGGCCGGATCGGGCGGGAGCTCCGATCCAGATCCGCGCCTCATCCCCGGAGACGTCCGGCGTCAACACCGCCCCCGCGTGGGAAGCGACCCGCTGCAGAAACTCCCAATCCGTCTCTTCGTACTGAAGCAGCAGCTTCCCGATTGGCCGCGACGTATCGAACGCATTTTCCTGAAGGCGGTGGCTGTAAGGAGATAACACTTCGTCGATCACTTCGCGGTAACGCATATTTAGCTGCTGAAACGAACGGCTTTTCCGTTCGATGTCCAGTTGATAGGTTGGCGAAATCACGACCAGTTCGATGTGCTGATTGTTTTGCACCTCATGCAGCTCAAGCTGATGAAGCTGTCCCAGAAACAGCGGATAGTCCGGGAGACCGCCCCGGCCGTGTCCCCATAATCCGACGCGGTCGCCACTGCTTGCCCGCTCGACGATTTCTTCGCCGTTATGCTCCGGCAGTAATCCCCGCAGCATTAACCGCGCGTGATTGCCCGGATGGCGGATGATCTTGATCCCCTCCAGGCGAAGCCGGCCGTACGGCCATGTTAGATATAGATCCCCAAGCGTAAGGCTCACGGGCTCACTTCTTTGTACTTTTTGCTCCAGCATGCCGCTCCTCCTTTCCCTTTATTTCTGGCCGTCGTCTTCCACATAAATGATGCCGTTCTCATGGTGTGCGCAAGTGACATAAGAGCAACTTAGCAGCGCAGGCTTGTCCTCAACCATTAAATCCGGCTTGCCGTTCACCCACTCCATATGCACATCGGGCTCGCACGGCTTGTCCCTCGCTTCGCATACCCCGAAGGTGGAAATATTGTCCTCGATCTTGCTGTCCCCCACATTCATCAGCGGTTGACCTTTTATGTACATGCCGTGACTCGTCGGCAGATTCAGCATGTTCGGATGACTGCCGCACGCACAGCGCAGCATCGCCCCGCGCACCACGTAGCTGAACTCCTCGGTGGCCGACTCCTGCACAACGGTGCGTGTTCCTTTTGCAGATGCCATCATTTAGTCCCCCTCACTTAAAATTTCGATCCACCGTCCACTTCCACGGGGGTGAAGTGCAGCCCCGAATAAGCCCGGCGCAGCAGACTTTCGGCCACGTCCAGATGGACGATGACCTGCCCTTCCGCGCACAAGATCCGCTCGCTCCCCAGCCGTCTTCCGTCCAACACGCATGCGGTCACATGACCGAACCGGTCGCGTCGGCTTCGATCCAATAACACTTCCCGCTCCCTCGGTTCCAAAAACCAGTAAAGCTCCTGCCGCTTGGCCTCTTTGGCCGTCAAAATAACGGAGGTCCAGTTCAGACCGGCTTCATACAATTCCAACAGTTGCTTCATCCGGTTTGACACCATACGGCGCGGCTTCTCGACATAATCGAGGAAACGAACCTCCGCATCTTCCCGCACATACAAACTGTTGCTCGTCTGTCCGCCGCGCTCGCCGCCCGTACCGCTTAAACCATCCCGCCGGCCGCCGATCACGAGCAGCGGTTTGCTCCGTTTATCCTGCTCCAGCAAAAAATAGTGCACCGCCATCCCCCTTTCTATTCACCCGCCGGTACGGGAACGCCGCTGTCGTCCTCTTCCATCCAGACGACGCTGCGTTTCTGTTCTTCGCTAAGCCGCCAATGGACGGCATCCCGCTTCAGGATCGCGGCTCCGGCCATATGCGCTCCCCGGAAATCGGCCCCGGCCAGATCGGCGTACAGCAGGTTGGCGCCTTCGAGATTAGCGCCGTTAAAGCGAACGCCGCCAAGCCCCAGCACCATCCCCTCGTGGATAAACCGTTCGCCGCCCACAGCTTCCGTCAGCCGGGCGCCGCGCAGATCGCTGCCGCTAAAATCGGCATCGTACAGCAGGCTCTGACTCAGGTCGGCGCCGGTCAGGATGCCGCGGCTAAAATCGGTGCCGATGCAGACGCTCCGATTTAGACGAGCCCCGCTAAAATCGCTCCGCTCACAATGGCTGTAGCGCAAATCGAGGTGCTCATAATTCCCTCCGCTCAAGTTCAGGCCCCGAAAATCGCTGTTCATGTAACCATTCGGCCATTTTTGCTCCAGCCACCGTTTCAGGGCCGCCGCATCCTTGTCCGCCACGTCTTCCATCCAGATTGGTTCGCTGAAATCCTTGTATTCCCCGGTACGGAATCGGAGCACACCGGCCCGCTCCACCTGCCGGAACTCCGGCAGGGCGATCAGCTGCGGCACGAGCCGGCGCACCCATTCTCTGACATACTGATGCAAAACCGTGATCTCCCGCAGCAAGATCGCTTCCTGCTCCATCTCGGGCACCGTGCCGGACAGCTTTGTGCCGAGTTCCCGCTTAAAAGAATGCAGCAGCGGATAAAGCCACGACAGCTCAATCATCTCCACGCATTCGTTCCGGTCGACATACCAGCGATCATCGTAAGCTTCCAGGCTGTACACCAGCCTTCCCTGCAGCAACCAGGAACGTAAATAAGAAAAATGAACAAATGCGATTCCGGCCTTCGTCCCGTCTTCCTGCTGCTTGCGGATGCGTAAGAAGAGCCTGCGGAACGCCGCGATCAGCTCGCCGTTATGCGCCTCCATCCTCCCGGCCCGCCAAAACTTGTCGGCTTCTTGCAGCAGCGCATCCCGCAGCCGGGTAACCTCTCGTTCTACCGAATCCGTCAAGGTCAACCCCATCCCTCCTCCTAATCCTAGTTGTTCCGCACCTGGTTTCCTTTGAGTGCGACATCGTTCTCGATCACAAGCGAACTGTCCTTACAGCTCATTTCCACCTTTTCGCTTGCCGCCAATGTGATATTCTTCGATTGCAGAATCACATTTTCCGTCGCGGTTACCTTGATATCCTTGCTGCTGGTCAGCGTGATGCCGTTCTCGTCCTCCAGCAAAATCGATACGCCGTTCCCCGAAATCATAATGTAGTCCGGCGCCAGTACGATCATTTTGCCGTTCTTTGTTTTGAGCGTTTTGATTTCCGGGTCCTGCATCGGATCGCCGCCGGAACCAGCCGAACCGCCGGAGCCGCCACCACTCGCACCTGCACTTGCGCCCGAGCCCGCTGCCGCGCCGGCCTCTCCCCCGGCTGTCCCGCTTCCCGGGGTGCCGCCCGCTTTCGCCACCGAGCTGGTGGCAAAGGCGTCCTTCTCCTCATGCGTCGGAAAGTATATCCGCA
The DNA here is from genome assembly GCF_036864765.1 of Paenibacillus sanfengchensis. Lineage (NCBI taxonomy): Bacteria > Bacillati > Bacillota > Bacilli > Caryophanales > Paenibacillaceae > Paenibacillus > Paenibacillus sanfengchensis. The sequence continues at coordinate 359,268 of NZ_JBAGJC010000005.1, forward strand.
CCTGGTCCCCCTGCTCCGGCATGAAGTACCAGCCCGCATTGTCCGCGGACGCATAAATCGTCGAGTACGGCAGCCAGCAGGCGCCTCCTTCATCCTGTGACGCGTCCATGTTCAGATGCACCTTGACCGTGTCCTTGCTGACGGCCAGCACCTTCCCCTGGACCGAAGCTCCGACGATGGTGCTGTTGTACTGTTTGGGAACGACCAGGCCGCCTTCTCTGGCGAGCGTATATCTGCGCTTGAATTCCCCTTGCTCCAGCATCATCACGACCTCGCTGACAAGCAGCTTGCTTCCGGCAAATTCCACCTCATGCCCGAGATCCAGCACTTGGGGCGATTCCACCTCGTAAAATACGAAATCATGCTGCGAGACCCCGGGAATACGGGTGCGCAGCGCCTGCTGATACAAATCCATCCGCTTTTTGACGCGGTAATTGTGCACGGTCAGCTTGCCTTTGCTGCCGAGCCGGGGCAACCCGATATAGCATAATATCCGCTCATCCATAGCGGCCGGGACCACCCCTGTGTAAAAATGCGAGGCCAGCCGCTTAAGCAGTTGCCAATCGCTTTCCCGATACTGCAAAATCATGCTTTCCAGCGAGGAGCCGTTAGAGGCATAATCGATGAAATCGGCCTGAGGATAAGCGTCGACCACCTGATTCATCACGGACCGGTAAGCGAGGCCGATCTGCTGGAAAGAACGGTCCACCGGCTTGACGTCCAGCTTGTAGGTGGACGATACCGCCCGGGCGGAAATGGAGTACACCCCGTTCACCATTTGAACTTCCACATCCAGGATCATGCCGTGGAACAACGTCACCCGCTTGCCTTCCCCGTCGACTTCTTTTACCACGATCTCCGTCTGCGCGTCGGCCATCTGCACATAACTGTCCTTGCAGCTTTCCGGAACGATCCCTTTAAAAGTCAGCCTTACATGTTCATTCATCCGCTTCTCGATCTTCAGTTCCTGAAGCTGCTTGAGCTCAAACGGTTCGATCACAATGTATGAATTCTGCGTTCCTTCCATCCTTTAGCCCTCCCCTTCGCCTTCCTGTCCGCTCACCTGCAAGGAAGCCATGATGCCGTGAGCGATCGGACGCCATAACTTCATCTCTTTCTCCATGCAATTCACCCCGAAGAAGATCCCTTTTTGTTCCCAGGCCATAAAAAAAGTCAAGTTATAGATATTGCCATCCATCGCCGGAGACACCAGCTCATAATAACCGGCCAATTTCTTGGGTGGCGGCAATTCTTCCGCCGTATTGGCCACGCCCAGTTCCAGCACCCCGTCCGACAGCCAGGAAGCATTGGGCTGCATGCGTTTCAGCATCTTGAGCAGTTCCTGCTGATACACCTCCAGCTCATCGTCAAACAGCCGATTGTCCGTGGGGTTGACCGTAACGTTCACCGTCAGGGAATCATTGGTGTAGATCAGCTTGGGCCTCCGGTCGGACGGGTATTTGATCCGGGCATAGGCCTCCGGCATTTCGGTAAAAGACGCCGGCAAGCGCAAGCTCACCCGTTCCGGAATCACCTCCAATTCTGCAAATTCCAGCGTTTCCTCTTCAAGTTCCAGCTCTCCGGCCCGGACCGCTTGGGTCACTTCCGGAATGGAAAGCCGATGCTCTCTAAGCTGTTCCCGCTCCTGCCGATCCTCCTCCCGAATCAATTTGAGGAACTGTTCATCCATAAATGGGGTCATGCAAGCACCTCTTCCGCCTATGTACTCTTTTTCGGCCAAGCCGACTTCGCCTAGCCTCTTGCCTAATTCCGCCAGCTACAAAAAAACAGCGACGTTCCCGGGGTGCACAAGCCTAGGAAGCAATCGCTGTAGATGCCGTGCCAAAGTCAACGACTAAGCACTTATTTATGTATATCGGAATAATATTCCAATTGCTTTACACATTTCTCCGTAATTTGGGCCATTTTCCCAATACGAAATAAAATTAAAAAATTCCCTATATAAGTTGAACTTAAGATTTACCAATAGGCTAGAGTGTGAAATGATTCTGGAGAAGCGAAGCGTTCGCCTTTGTGACTGGATTTCAACCATTTAAAATTAATTAAAGAAATCCGGGAGCAACAGCGATCGGAAGAACATTTCACACGGCGGCCACACATGTAAATCAATAGTTCAATTTATATAACAATTGCCCTTATATCTCGCGGTAGAGTAACATAGTAGCGAGGTGATCGATCATGCACACATTGCTCGCACTCGGCGGAATCATGATGTTTCTTGCCGTGGCGCTTGGCGCTTTCGGCGCGCATGCCTTGAAGCACAAGCTGACAGGGGATAAGCAAAAAACTTATCAGACCGGTGTCCAATATCATTTGGCCCATAGTTTGGGGCTGCTGCTGTTGGGGATCCTTGCGGGGGAAATCGCCGACCCTTCCCTGATCATTTGGGCCGGATGGCTCCTTTTGGCCGGTATCGTATTATTCTCCGGGAGCCTATATGCCCTGAGCATTTCGGGCATCCGTAAACTCGGCGCGATCACCCCCTTGGGCGGCCTCTGTTTCCTGGCGGGCTGGCTGATCGTCGTGATCGCCGCTGTAAACGGGTAGGAGGGGAGCTACAGCCCTATGGCATAATTAACGGGAGGAAATCCCGTTAATTCCATTCCCGATGATCGGCTCTCTGCCGCCCCAGTCGAACTTGGCGCAACGCAAATAGACCGACTGCCTGCAAAGACAGCGGTCTATTTACCATTTTCTATTTTACATGGTTGGCAAAGTCCAATCGATCGGTCCCAGGCCATTCTCCTTGAGAAATTCATTGGTCTGCGAGAACGGCCGGCTGCCCAAAAAACCGCGGTGCGCGGAAAGCGGACTCGGATGCGGGGAGCGGATGACTTTATGGCGGCGGCGGTCGATAAAGGCACCTTTCTGCTGGGCATAGCTCCCCCAAAGGATAAACACGAGCGGTTCATTGCGCTCATTCAGCTTCATCATGATCGCGTCCGTGAACCGCTCCCAGCCAAGTCCTTTGTGCGAATTGGGCTGGCCCTCACGCACCGTGAGCACGGCGTTCAGCATCAACACGCCCTGCTCTGCCCAATGCAGCAGATATCCGTGATTCGGAGCCGGGATCCCGAGGTCGGATTCCAGTTCCTTATAGATATTTTGCAGCGAAGGCGGAATGCGCACCCCGGGCATGACCGAGAAGCTGAGTCCGTGCGCTTGCCCCGGTCCATGGTAAGGGTCCTGCCCAAGGATGACCACCCTCGTCCGCTCATAAGGCGTCAGCTTCAGCGCCGAGAAAAGCAGCTCTTTGGGCGGATAGACGGTATGCAGCTTGTACTCCCTGGCCAACGCGTATCTTAACTCCTGAAAATAAGATTTCTGTGTCTCTTCCTGCAAAACTTCATCCCAATCATTTCCAAACATATCGTTTCCAACCTCCACTCCAACCTCTCTAGTATTCCATTCTAGCGAAGCCTGCGGAATCTAGCAAACAAAAACCGACTTGAGAGCCTGCCAGGCCCAAGGCAAAGCCTATAGGCGGCAGCCGGCTCAGTCCCTTTTCTGCTTACGGTACTGCAGGGGGGAGCGGCCGGTAATTTTTTTGAATACCCTCCCAAAATGGGCGATACTGTCAAAGCCCGCTTCCTCTGCGATTCTGGTAATCTTCCAATCCGTCCGGGCCAATAGAGTCTGCGCCTCGCGAACCCGTATGTAAGTTAAGTATTCGACCACGGTAAACCCGGTAACCTGCTTGAAAATCCGGCACAAATAAGTGGTCCCGATAAAAAAGCGCTCCGCAATGTCCTCAAGCTTCAATGGCTCGGCATAGTGCCCATTCAAATACTCCACGATCCGGTAAACCCGCTGCTGCCGCTCCGTATTTTCCGGCTTAACGGGCTCCGTCCTTGCCTCCCGAATCCGGCCGAGCAGAATCAGCAGCTGGGCCAGCAACGTCTGGAGGTACGGACCTTGCCATAGTCGGCCTTCCTTTTCTTCCCGCAGCATCAGAAACAACAAGTCCGCGATCCTCCCCTGTTCCTGGACGCTCGGCCGCAGCAAATAACTTTCGCCCCGGAACAGAGGGAGACTCCCCAGTCCCATCTCCAGAAAGGGCCGAACAGAGGCATCGTCGAAATTGACCAGAATCCGTTCATGCGGGTTTTCGCCCTTCCCGGTGGTCCGATGAAGCTGATTTTTATGAATGAATACAATGTCGCCCGCCTGAAGGGCATATACCCGGTCATGGATGTAGTAAAACCTTTCCCCGGCCAACAAATAATAGATTTCATAGGTATCGTGCATATGGTTGGAGTCCATATTAAACGGCCCGGTACGTTTCATTTTTTCAACACTCAGAATCGGCGCATGAGCCATATACGTCATCCTCCGCATTCAAATCGGATAATATATGCATACTTTTTCACCGAATAAGCAGGAAATGTTTAGAAATTTGCATTTTATATACTATAAGATAGATCCAAGTTCATGTAAATGGAGGGATCGTCTTGGTTAAAAAGAGATACGCGATCGTGGGCGTTGGCGGAAGGGCGGAATTTTTTTACAGCGCGCTGGCCACGACTTATAAGGAAACCACGGAACTGGTCGCCATCTGCGATGTCAACCAAACGCGAATGAATTATGCGAACGAACTGTTGAGAGACAAGTACGGTTATCCCCCTGTTCCCGCCTATAAAGCGGAATACTTCGAGAAAATGATCCGGGAGCGGACACCGGACGTGGTTCTTGTATGTACGATTGACCGGACCCACCATAAATACATCACCCACGCGATGGAGCTTGGCTGCGATGTGATTACGGAGAAACCCATGACCATCGATGCGGAAAAGTGCCGGGATATTTTCGAGGCGATCGGGCGAACGGGCCGGCAATTACGGGTGACGTTCAATTACAGGTATGCGCCGCATAATACGAAGATCCGGGAGTTGATCCTGGACGGGGCGATTGGAGAGGTGCTGTCCGTCAACTTTGAATGGCTGCTGAATACCGAGCATGGAGCCGACTATTTCCGCAGATGGCACCGCGATAAACGCAATAGCGGAGGCTTGCTCGTCCATAAATCGACCCACCATTTCGACTTGATGAACTTTTGGCTCGCTTCGCAGCCCGATACGGTTTTTGCGATGGGAGATTTGCGGTTCTATGGAAAGGAGAACGCCGAGAAACGGGGAGTCACGCAATTCTATCAACGCGCCTACGGAAGCCCGGCGGCCGAGAGCGATCCCTTCGCCCTTCACCTGGACCGGAATGAGCATTTAAAGCGGATGTACCTTGAGGCCGAACATGAGGACGGGTACCAGCGGGACCAAAGTGTCTTTGGCGACAACATCAGCATTGAAGATACGATGAGCGTGATGGTGAAATACAAAAATAAAACCGTCATGAACTACTCGCTCAACGCCTACATGCCTTGGGAGGGGTTTATCGTTGTGTTTAACGGAACCCGCGGACGCCTGGAGGTGCGCGTTACGGAACAGTCCTACGTCAACTCCGGCGGAAAGAAGGAGAACGAAGGCGCGCTTGGAGGCATCCGGATGACAGTCTATCCTCATTTCGGAGAGCCTTATCGGGTAAGCATCGAGCAGGGCGCGGGCGGCCACGGCGGAGGTGACCCCCTCCTGCTTCGGGACCTGTTCGGCCATGCCGAGCCCGACCGGTTCAATCGGTCCGCTTCCCATATCGATGGGGCGCTGTCCATTATGACCGGTATCGCCGCCAATCGGTCCATGCAAACGGGACATCCGGTGAAAATCGACGAGCTTTGGAAAGGCTGAAACTGGCGTATTTACAACTCGGAAAGAGCACCAGAAAATGCCATAGCAGATGCAATTATGGTATAATGAATAGGCAATAGAAAAGGCGAATAGACCGCCCTCATCCAAAGGTTGCGGTCTATTTCTGACTGTCAAGCCGTAAAGCCGCCGCCCTTAAAAGCGGCTATTGCATCCGGAACCGTGTTAGCTGCACGGTTCCCTTTGCATTGTTCGTATCTTCTACCCAAACTATACCACGATTGGATCAAAATCAAAACCACCCGTGTGAACGGGTGGTTTGCTCTAAGGCTATAAGCCTTTATTACCGGCTCGCGTCTAAAGGCGCTAGCTTTCACTACGTTCAAGCTACTATACCGCTGCCGCTTTTGACTACCCCATGAAGGGGTGCGATTATTACTAGCACCCCGTCAAACAACCTTGATAACATAAAATCCCTGCATATCTGCATGCTTTTTTCCTGTTTGGACTCAAAATTTCTAAATACCTGCAAATCTGCAGGAATTTTCGACGAAACCGGCTCGTTTCTCTAAAATCGCTGGAAATGCCTGCAGATTTGCATCTTTTTTCGCATTCCCTCGGGAATCGGCTTAAATACCTGCAGATTTTCATCTTTTTGGAGTTGGAAGCTTGGAAGCACACTAGGCGCCTCTTTGGATGTGACATATCACTTCCATTAGCCATTAAGCCACCCTTTTCCTTTCGTTATACATCGTAGCTTGAACACTCCTATGATAACGACCCCATCAGGTGGTTTTTGGCTATAAGCATCACTACACCACCCGCATAGCAGGTGGTTTTTTGTTTCGCACGCTTCGCCAGCTCAACTGGCTAGAGCCCCAAATAAAAAGCGGCCGCCATCCTTAGTTAAACTTCTCGACGGACAAATCCGCGATCGGCTGCCCAAGACAAAAATCCCGATGGCCGATTTCCCAACTTACAGAAATTGAACCTAGAAACCAAACCCAGCCTCAATTTCCGGCGCTCTCATACCGCCGCAGGCCGATGCGCAAGATCAGCAAAGCCAGGCCGACGAAATAAGCGGCCACGAGCGGACTCAGCCACCCCCACCAGCTCCAGGGCTCTCTGCCGAACAGCGCGGCGGCCGGAAAGAAGCTGACGAACGCAAACGGAACGACGATGGAAATGAACAACTGCAGCCCCATGGAAAAAATCGTAATCGGGTATTTGGCGAATTCGCCCAAATTATGAATCATGACCGGGAAGGCGTTGCCGCTGCTCCGTATCCAAAAAGCCGAGCAATTCGCGGCCAGGTTGATCGCGACCCGGATCGTCATTGCCGAGGCGAACAGCAGAAGCGCCATAAAGATGGTCTGAAGATTCCACACGATATCGATATGGGACAGCGACATCGCGATGATCGCCCCGCCGATCACGATATTTCCGAGCCCGTTCATCCCGATCCCCGTGCAGAAAATCTGCAGAACGATCGGCACCGGCCGAACCAGGTAACGGTCCAGCTCCCCCAAGTTAACCAGACGAAGCATCCGCCAGGTGCCTTCAAAAAACAGTGAGCCGAAGCCCTCCGAAACATAAATCGCCGCGTACATAAAAGCGATCTCCCAAAGCCCCCAGCCCTGAATGTCGGGAATCCGGGAAAAAACCACCCACAAAAACAGGAAGCCGGTGATTTGAGTCAAGGCGGCGGCTCCGATCATAATGTAGAAATCGGCGGAATACTCCATCATCGCCTTCAACTGCTGGCTATAAAGACGCCAGTATAAATAAAGAATCCGCCGCGGTGAATTTTTGATCGACATTTTATCCTCCATGAATCGTGATTTGCTGGACGGCCCCGGACCACATCCACTTACCGAGCAGCCACAGCAGAACGATCCAGATCCACTGGATCCCGATCAGTCGCAGCGCCTCGCTTCCCTCCGTCATTCCGAGACCGATCGTCACCGGCGTATTGACAATCCCCTGGAACGGAAGCAGCATCGCCGCCGATTGCAGCCAGGAAGGGAAGAACGCCAGCGGCGCAAGCGCCCCGGACAACAGATTGGTGATCGCCGTTCTCGCCCAGTAGATGCCGAAGCCGCTGGTGGTCCAGAAGCAGAGCAAGGCCGACAAATAGACGATGCCGAACTTGACCAGAATCGATGAAGCCATGCTAAGCAGGAACAACAGCAGTGTCACCGCATCGCTCGGGAGCGAAACCCCCAGGGTGAACACCGCCCCCAAACCGATGAGCAGGCAGCTCAGCAGCCCTTCCAGGACACAGGAGCCAAGGGATTCCGCCAGCCTGGCTTTTTGAAACTGAATCGGGCGAAGCAGGTCCATCATGACGCTGCCGTCGATAATTTTGTTGGTGATGCTCGATTCCGAATAATAGGACAGCATGGAGTTCACGAAAAAGGTAATCAGCAGGTACGATTGCATCTGTTCCCACGTAAAGCCGGAAAGCTCCGCCCTTCCGGTATAGATGGCCTGCCAGAGGCAGTACATCGCGATCAGCCCGATAAAATTGGCCAAAAAGTTCAATATAAAAGATAGCCGGTAAGCGAGCGTATTCTGCATGGAACAGAGTGCCAGGGAAAGGTATTTTTTCATGACCGGTCAGGCGCTCCCCCTTCCCGCCAGCGATAAGGACTCGGAATCCAGTTGGCCCTCGTAAACTTGGCGGATGATCTCCTCGATGCTTGGGCTCGTCGATGCGAAAATCGACGACTTCGCCCCGGCTCATTAGCCGCTTGACGATATCGCTGGCCGTACAGCGGAAGCGGTCGAACCGAATGGATAAGGATAGCGTGCCCTGACTCTGCTCCTCTGCGGGCCGGACGACCCGGACATCGGGAAGATCCCGAAACAGGCTCTCCGCTTCCGGAATCGGTGAACTCAGCTGCATATGTATCGTTCGCTCACGCGCAAACGCGTCCTTAACTTCCCGCAGTTTGCCGTCGTATATGATCCGGCCTTGGTCGATAATGATAAGCCGCTCGCATAAATCCTCAATATCCCCCAGATCATGCGTGGTCAATAGCATCGTTGTGCCTTTATTGCGGTTCATTTCCTTAATAAAGTCCCGAATCCGGTGCTTGACCGCCACATCAAGGCCGATCGTCGGCTCATCCAGATAGACGATTTTGGGATCATGCAGCAGAGCTGCGGCCAGATCGGCCCTCATCCGCTGACCGAGCGACAGCTTGCGGGCGGATAAATGAAGAAAATCCTCCATCCCGAGCAGTTCTGCAAACGCATCCATGTTTCTTTTGAACGTTTCCGGCGGCACCTGATAGATATCCCGGAGCAGCCCGAGCGATTCGCGAACCGGGATGTCCCACCACAGCTGGGTCCGTTGGCCAAAAACCGCCCCGATCCGCTGAGCGTTCTCCATCCGCTGCTTGTGGGGGACAAGCCCGTCCACCCGAATTTCACCACCGGACGGTACCAGCACGCCGCTAAGCATTTTGATCGTCGTCGACTTGCCCGCGCCGTTGGGCCCGACATAGGCGACGGTCTCCCCTTCCTCGATGGTCAGATCGATCCCCTCCACCGCGTATTTGTCGCGATAGCGCTGGGTAAACAAATGCTTGACCGCCCCGGCCAACCCAGGTTCTTTCACCGCCTGCCGGAATACCTTCCGCAGGCCTTTCGTTTCAATCAGACTCAAGTGGCAATCCCTTCCTTTTGGCTTCCAATTCCTTACTATTATAAAAGAAAGCCGGCCGCCTTCCTACCCTAAAAATTAGGGAACTTATCCCCTACTTTTTTAAACTCAATGCAGCACCGAGGCACAATTAGACAATTCTATCGCCACCCGCTATGATGTGGACAAATGAACCGTTGCATGCGGCTGCGGGAAAGGAGGAACCATGAATTCTTTTTATCAAAACTGGAAGTTGGATCAAGGGCTGCCGATGGTCATTCACCGGTCCGCGGACCTCGATTTTTATCCCCACTTCCATGCCGAGGTGGAATTCGTTTATGTCGAGTCGGGCGAGATCCGGATCGGAGTCAATAAGGAAAGCCGGCTTCTCGGTCAAGGCGATATGGCCGTCATCGGCAGCAACGATATTCACTTCTACGACAGCAGGGGCCTTAACTCTGTGATTATCATCGCTATTTTTCATCCGGAGATGGTCGGCAAAGCATTGGGGTGGCCTGCCGGCGTCCGCTTTGCCTCCCCGTTTATTTGCGGCCAGCAGCATGATCTCGCCCCGCTGATTCATCCACTGCTGGAGAGGACCCTACGCGAAAAAAGAGACGCCCTGCGCGGCCATGAATTGTTCATTCAGGCCAGCTTGGCCGAACTGTGCGGAACGCTGCTGCGCCAGCTTGACATCATCTCCGTTCCGCCGGCTCAGGATGAGGCCGATCCCGGGCGGGATCGCATTCAACAGATCCTCTCCTATATCGAGAACCATTACCGGGAGGACTTGTCCGTCGAGACGATTTCGGCTCACTTTCAAATGGGTCCCTCTTATTTTTGTCGTATGTTTAAAAAGAACGTCGGCATGAATTTCAAAACGTTTCTCCATACGATTCGGGTGCACAGCGCCAAAAGAATGTTGGAAAACAGCGCCGCCAGCATCACCGAAATCGCGCTGGAATGCGGATTCGGCAGCATCCGCACTTTTAACAGGGTGTACCGGGAATTTCAGGGGCATTCCCCGTCCGCATACCGCAAGGAGACGAAATGAACAGTGCCTGAGTGCAATTTTTGACCAGTTTGGGAGCATAAAGTGGCGAGAGATTCGCCGCTCAGTTTTTTTATAATAGGGGTAGCCTGAAGATTGATTTTGAAATAGCCAAATCATCCGTGATGGAGGAATTCTATGAATCAGTTGCGCATAGGTATGATCGGTTACAAGTTTATGGGAAAAGCCCACAGCAATGCCTATCGTTCCCTCCCGATGTTTTTCCCCCAAGCGGTAAAACCCGAAATGGCCGTCCTGTGCGGAAGAGACGGCAAGGCCGTGGCCGAAGCGGCGGATCAAATGGGCTGGCAGGCTTATGTCACCGACTGGAAGGAGCTGGTCGTTCGGGACGATATCGATTTGATCGACATCAACGCCCCTAGCAACGCGCATAAGGAAATCGCGCTGGCTGCCGCCCGGGCCGGGAAGCATATTTTTTGCGAAAAACCGTTAGCGCTTACACTGGGGGACGCCCGCGAGATACTGGAGGCCGCCGAGGAATCCGGGGTTCTCCACATGGTCGGCTTCAACTACCGGTTCTCTCCCGCGGTCCAGCTGGCCAAGAAGCTACTCGAAAGCGGCCGGCTCGGGAAAATTTATCATTTCCGGGCCTGGTTTCTTCAGGACTGGATTCTCGATCCGGACTTCCCGCTCGTATGGCGGCTGCAGAAGGAGATCGCGGGTTCCGGCTCCCACGGCGACCTCGGGGCGCACCTGATCGACCTCGCTCACTACCTGGTCGGCGATATTCGCGAAGTGATCGGGATGAGTGAAACCTTCATCAAGGAGCGGCCGCTGGCCGAAGAAATGACCGGGCTCAGCGCCAAAGGCGCCAAAGGGAAAGATGCGCCGAAAGGCCCGGTCACCGTGGACGACGCCACGCTGTTTCTGGCCCGTTTCGAGAACGGGGCGCTGGGAAGCTTCGAGGCGACGCGGTTTGCGGCCGGACACCGCAGCACGAACGCGTTTGAAATTAACGGAAGCCTGGGCAGCGTGAGGTTTGATTTTGAACGGATGAACGAGCTGGAGGTTTATTTTACCTCCGACGAGGAGGACGTGCAGGGCTTCCGGCGCGTGCTGGCTACCGATCCGGCGCATCCATACGCCGAGGCCTGGTGGCCCCCGGGCCATACGATCGGCTTTGAACACACCTTCATCCATGAAGTGCTGGAGCTCACCCAGGCGATTTCCGAAGGGCGCAACCCGGTACCGAACTTCCGGGACGGTGTGCGGTGCCAGGCGGTGCTGGAAGCGGTGGAGCGTTCGGTTCTCGAACGCCGCTGGGTCGGCCTTGCGGAAATGTAGAAACCAATCAGAGGACCGGTTGGATCCGGTTTTAAGGAGACGAGGGATAAACATGAAAAAAGCGCTGATTGTATGGGGCGGCTGGGACGGTCATGAGCCGGAGCAAGTGGCGGCGATTTTTGCCGGCATCCTGCGGGAACACCGGTTCGAGGTGGAGGTCTCGGATACGCTGGAGGCTTACGCCGATGCCGAGAAACTGCTAGGGCTGGATTTAATCGTCCCGGTATGGACGATGGGAGACATCGCCCAGCAACTGGTGAACAACGTGTCCGCCGCCGTCCAGGCCGGGACCGGGCTCGCCGGCTGCCATGGCGGGATGGGCGATTCCTTCCGCAGCAACGTGGACTGGCAGTTTATGACCGGCGGCCAATGGGTGGCGCATCCCGGAAACGACGGGGTCGAGTACAAAGTGGAGATCAAGCAGAGCTCCAGCCCGCTGGTGGACGGCATGGACGACTTCCTCGTCCGGACGGAACAATACTATCTTCACGTAGACCCCGCCGTCGAGGTGCTGGCGACAACCCGGTTTCCCGTGGCGGACGGACCGCACCGTTTCAACAAAGCGGTCGACATGCCCGTCGTATGGACCAAGCGTTGGGGGCACGGGCGCGTCTATTACAACTCGCTGGGCCACCATGCCGACATCGTCGAACTCCCCCCCGTAAAAGAACTGATGACCCGGGGACTGCTGTGGGCGGCCGAGGGCAAGAACCTGGCCCTTTCCCAAAGCCGAGGCACCGGCTCAAGCTACACCGGGATGGGCGACAGCCAGTATCGGGCATAGGGAGGAGAAATTGAGGATGAACATGGAGACGAACCGCAACATGGACAAGATCAAAATCGGAATTATCGGCTGCGGCAAAATCAGCGGCATTTATATGGAAAACTGCCAAAAATTCAGCGTTCTCGATCTGGTCGCCTGCGCGGATTTAAATCCGGAACGCGCCCGGGAGCAAGCCGCCGCTTACGGCATTCCCCGGGCGTGCACGCCCGAGGAACTGCTGGCCGATCCGGACATCCGGCTCGTGCTGAACCTGACGATCCCGGCCGTGCACGCCGAAGTCAGCCTGAGGGCGCTGGAAGCGGGCAAGCATGTTTACGTCGAGAAGCCGCTCGCCATTTCGCTGGAAGACGGGCGGCGGGTGCTCGAGGCCGCCAAGGCGCGGGGCCTGATGGTGGGATGCGCGCCGGAGACGTTTTTCGGCGCCGGCATTCAGACCGCGCTGGCCCTGATTGAAGAGGGCGCGATCGGGCGCACGGTATCGGCCACAGCGTTTATGATGAGCCGCGGCCATGAGCACTGGCATCCCGACCCGGAATTTTACTACGCCCCGGGCGGCGGGCCCATGTTCGACATGGGGCCCTACTACCTGACCGCGCTCGTCCAGCTGCTCGGGCCGATCCGCCGTGTCGCCGGCATTACCGGCAAGGCGCTGCCCGAGCGGATCATCACGAGCGAGAAGAAGCGCGGGGCCCGGGTCGCCGTCGAGGTGCCGACGCATGTGGCCGGCACGCTGGAATTTCATAGCGGGGCGATCGCGAGCCTGATCACGAGCTTTGATATTTTCGGCGGCAGCACGCTTCCGCCGATCGAGATTCACGGGACCGAAGGCACCCTACTGGTGCCGGACCCGAACACCTTCGGCGGGCCGGTGAAATACCGGCGCACCGGCGAGGAAGCGTGGACGGAGCAGCCGCTGCTGCCCGGCTACGAGGCCAACAGCCGCGGCATCGGCCCGGCCGATATGGCCGGCGCCCTGCTGCGGGGGCGGCCGCACCGGGCCAGCGGGGAGCTGGCCTACCATGTGCTGGAGGCGATGTGGGCGTTCCACGCCTCGTCCGACACGGGCAGCTACTACGCGATGCAGAGCCGATGCGAGCGGCCCGCGGCACTGCCGGCCGGACTCGCGCCGTATACGCTGGACTAGCGGGGAGCGTGCAACACATAGATAAACCCGTAGCCGCTGAACAGATCAGCGGCTTTTCCGCTTCTATGCCTTTGGCTGCAATAACTAACGGGATTTTCTCCCGTTATTTTGAAGCTCTCCTCGCTATTCGCCCCATTACCTGGAATTGTTCCAGTTAATCCCGGCCCATCGGCGCAAATCGGCCTCTTACGCTCAAAATAACTGGAGATTTTCCAGTTATTCACGTACCGCGTTCGCCCCGCGTCAGATTAACGGGAACTTTTCCAGCTAATCCGAATTTCCGACTCATCAACTCGCCGACTTTATCAACTCACCCGACTCCCCGACTCATCCGACTTACCGAATCCAGGCTCGTCAACACGGCCGCCTAATTTCGCATCTTCCCGTCATATTCGGCTAGAGGGAATCCATCAAAAAAAGGCGGAGTCCACGGAGGACCCCGCCTGCTTCCCTCTTACCGGGCCTTGGCCCGGAGAAACGCTTCCTTGTAGGCGGCCGCCTTATTGGCGATCAGCGAGAAGTCCTGCTGCTTCAAGGCCTCGCTCGTCAAATCCGAGCCGATGCCGACCGCCACGGCGCCCGCCTGAATCCATTGCCCCAGATTGTCCAGGGACACGCCGCCGGTCGGCATGATGTTCGCCTGCGGAAGCGGGCCCTTGATCGCCTTGATCATCGACGGTTCGTACAGGTTGCCCGGGAACAGCTTGACGATGTCCACGCCCAGCTCCAGCGCCTCCTGGATCTCCTTGATCGTCATCGCCCCGGGCATCACCGGAATCCGGTACCGGTTGCAGAGCATAACGGTCTCCCGGTTCAGACTCGGCCCGACGACAAACTCGGCCCCGCTCAGGATGGCGGCGCGCGCGGTTTCCGGATCCAGCACCGTGCCGACACCGATAATCGCAAACGCCGAAGGATCCTTTGCGTTCCAGGCATATTTGCGGGCCAGCGTTTCGATCGCCCGCAGCGCAAACGGAACGGTCATCGTCACCTCAATGACCTTAATCCCGCCGGCAATCGCCTGCTCGGCCATCTCCACCACTTGCTCCGGCGTCTCGCCGCGCAGTACGGCCACGACACCCTCCTCGGCGATTTTTTGGGTAAGCTGCAGCTTTTTCATATTCGTTTTCCCTCTTCCCTTCAGATTAGTTAAAGAATCTACCCGTCCCAAAATGGCATGAAAGCCTTTTCTTACTCATTATCCTATCATGGTTATGCTGTCGGCTAAAGCTTGTTTTCTACTGTTCGTTGAAAATTTGTCCATGTCTGTTCAGTTCAAATTCCTTCTATAATAAGTTGAAACTATTGATTTGCGTGTAAGGCAGCCGTGGTGTGAAATGTTCTTCCGAATCCGGTCAAAGAGGCTCGCTCAGCCTATGCTTCCGAAACAGCTTTCTTACAGAAAGCTACTCCCCAATCATTTCACACTCTTGCCTATTGCTAATTAATTGGTTCAACTTATGTAGTTCTCTCTTTGAACGAGCATCACCTCATTCTATTTTGGGTTAACCGCTTGCAAAATGAACCCAAAAGATTTAATGTAAACCTATATGAACATTATAAACCTAAATAAACGAAAAGAGGAGTGTTTTTATGGAAAGACGTTACGCCTCCCACCCCAATGAAGTCAAACAGTTCGACACAGCGCGGCTGCGCCAGGAGTTTCATATCCCGACCTTGTTTACGCCGGACCGTCTGGAGCTCGTGCTGACGCATGAGGATCGCCTGATTATTGGCGGAGCGGCCCCTGTGCAAAAGGATGTGAAGCTTGAAGTAGATCTCAAAGAGCTGGGGGTGGCCTATTTCCTGGAGCGCCGGGAACTCGGGGCCATTAATGTCGGCGGACCCGGCGTGATTGTCGTGGACGGCACCGCCTATGAACTGGAGCACAAGGACTGTCTCTATATCGGGATGGGGACCAAGGAGGTCATCTTTAAAAGCAAAGACGCCGCAAATCCGGCCAAGTTTTACTTGAATTCGGCACCGGCCCACAAGTCGTTCCCTACCGCGAAAACAACCCTCGTCGAAGCGGAATCCGGAGCGCTGGGCTCCATTGAAAACTCCAACGAGCGGACGATCCACCGTTTCATCCATGAGAACGGCATTCAAAGCTCACAGTTGGTCATGGGCATGACACAGCTCAAAACCGGCAATATGTGGAATACGATGCCTGCGCACGTTCATCCCCGCCGGATGGAAGCTTACATGTACTTCGATCTCCCCGGAGATGCGGTTGTCTTCCATCTGATGGGTGAGCCGAACGAAACGCGCCATATTGTCATGCGGAACGAGCAGGCCGTCATTTCTCCGAGCTGGTCGATTCATAGCGGTGTGGGAACGAGCAACTATACGTTTATTTGGGGCATGGCCGGAGACAACAAAGCGTACGCGGATATGGACGCCGTTCCGATGAAGGATTTACAATAAGAGGGTTAAGCCAATTCGGACTTTTTAACAAATCAATTTCTAACGGAAGAGTTGACGCCCCAATGAGCTCGATACGACGATACGAAAAAATTATGGAGGTTCTGCTGACGAACAAAGAGGTGACCGTGGCGGAGCTGAGCGACAAGCTGGGAGTAACGGGCAAAACGATCCGCGAGGATCTGACCCGTCTTGAGGAGCAGGGACTTATCGTGCGGGTCCATGGAGGAGCCGTCCTGGCCCAGGGAGACCAGTTCGGCATTCTTCCCGCCAAGGAGCCCGTGGTGAAACATGCCGAGGAGAAAGGCGAGATCGCCCGCAAAGCCCTGCTTCACATTCAAGCGAACGACATCATCGCCCTGGACGGCGGCAGCACGACGCTGGAAATCGCCCGCCGCCTGGACAATCAGCCGCTCACCGTGGTTACCAACGATGTGTACATCATCAGCGAGCTGGCTGTAAAGGATCAGATCCGTCTCGTCGTACCGGGCGGTTACCGGGTCCGCAATATGCTTGCCGGTCCCGAGGCCACAGCCTATATCCAAAAGCTGAATATCCGCAAGGCGTTCATTTCCACGACCGGCATTCATCCCGAGCATGGATTGTCCATCTACACCGGGGACTTTATCGAGTTCAAAAGAGCCTTGATCGATACGGCCCATGAAGTGATCGCCGTCGTCAACCACCATAAATTCGGACAGACCGCGCTTCGGACGTTTGCGTCCCTGCAAGAACTTACCCGGATCATTACGGACAACGATCTGGATAAGGAGATGGCGAGGGCTTTTGCCGAGGCCGGAATTCCTATCGAGTGATTTTTATATCATCCAATTTAGTTAAGGAGTGTTCGTCCTATGCATAGTTTATTCGATCTTACAGGAAAAACCGCCCTGGTAACCGGGGCATCAGGCGGCCTTGGACAAGGCATCGCCCTAGGCTTGGCGGAAGCGGGAGCCGACATCGTCTGCGTCTCCTACGCCTCGAGTGAGGAAACCGCGGAGCGCGTTAAAGCTTTGGGCCGGAAAGCCTCCGCCATTGAAGCGGACCTTAGTCAGCATAACAGGCTTCAAGCGATTTTCGACGAATCGCTCAAGCTGACCGGTCAGATCGATATCCTTGTCAACAACGCGGGCATTATCCGCCGCACGCCGGCCAAGGACCACAGCCAGAAAGACTGGTTTGATGTTATCGACATCAACCTGAATACGGTGTTCCTGCTATCGCAAATCGCCGCCAGACCGATGCTTGAGAGAGGCAGCGGCAAAATCATCAACATTTGCTCGATGCTTTCCTTCCAGGGCGGGATCAATGTCCCCGGCTACACCGCCTCCAAGCACGGGGTTGCCGGCCTGACCAAGGCCTTCGCGAACGAGTGGGCGCAAAGCGGCGTTCAGATCAACGCCATCGCCCCGGGCTACATGGCGACGGACAACACGGCGCCGATCCGGGCCGATGAGCAGAGAACCGCCTCCATTACGGAGCGGATTCCGGCCGGACGCTGGGGGACCGCGGAGGACCTGAAGGGCCCCGCCGTCTTCCTCGCCTCCTCCGCCTCCGACTATTTAAACGGCCACATCCTCTGCGTCGACGGCGGATGGATGGCCAGATAAGCCTGCCGCCGCGATCCGGCAAACGAAGAAACCCGCCACGGAGCATATCTCCTGGCGGGTTTCTTCTCGTCTGAACTACTATCTTAGCGGAGCGGGTTACCGCTCCACATGCCCTGCTCCGCTCAACAGCCGCTCGATTTCCGCGGCGCTCGGCAGCCCTTCCCAATCACCGACGGCCTGAATCACCTGGGAGCCGATCAGGTTGCCGAGCCGGACCGCTTCTTCCAAGGTATACCCCCGCAGCAGACCGGAAAGAAAGCCTGCGCAGAAGCCGTCCCCGGCACCCACCGTATCGATCACATGATCGACTTTATAATAAGGAACCGGGGTCAGTTTGCCGTGCTCGTACAGATAGGTTTCATCCATGCCGCCCTTAATAACGCTTACACCGGGAAGCTCGCGAAGCCGGGAAAGAATGTCTTCCAGGGATTCGGTCTCGTACATTAGCTTCAATTCATCCAGCCCCGGCAAAAAATAATCCGCTTTCATAGCAAGCGGCAAAAGCACCTTTCGCGCCGCTTCAAGGTCCCATAGCTTCAGCCGCAAATTCGGATCGAAGCTGACTTTCACGCCGTGGCGCTTGGCCAGATCCATGGCGGCGGCCACCGTTTCCGCGCAGGAATCGCTCAGCGCCGGGGTAATGCCGGTGACGTGGAGGATCTGGGCGCCGGCAATATAAGCCTCGTCCAGATGTTCCGGCCGCATCCGGCTGGCGGCGGACAGCTTGCGGTAATAATGGACCGAACTCTTCCCCGCGACATTCTCCCGGATCATCAACCCGGTCGTCGCCTCAGCGGTAAGCTGCGCGCGGGAGACGTCCACCCCTTCGCCCCGAATCGCCTTGATCACGCGGTGCCCAAACGGGTCGTCGCCAAGCCGTCCGCACCAGCCGGAGGCATGGCCGAGACGAGCCAATCCGATCGCGACATTGGATTCAGCCCCTCCAAACGATGGTGTCAAGGCATTCGTGTACTCCAGTCCTTTCCCCCCTTCGGCGATTAACAGAGCCATACTTTCGCCAAAAGTAACCACCTCGGGAGATCGTTGTTCAGTTAAATGGGAAGCTTGCATTTTCTCGTTTCACCTTCTCTCAGTCGATCGAGCCGTTACGTCGGGTATGTTCCAAATCTGTCCATTGGCTGCTTCTTCTATTATCTCATGATTCTCTCTTCCGGACTATGTTTTTAGTAACACCGGGACGAAAAAATCCTTCTGAAACCGGCATGCAACAAGAAGCCGGACATCCCGAAACTTGCGCTTTCCCTAGAAATAAGGTTTTCTGAAATAACGGTAAAAAATTTGTATGTAACCTTCCCGGCCGTTGGCCGATCTAATAGTCGATTTAAAAGAGAAGAGAGGTGAAACCCTTTGGAGTTTAGTGAGGAAAACATACGGTTAGCCATAGCCGGAGATCGTAATGCCTTTGTTGAGTTGATGAAACGGACGGAACTGCAGCTCTATCAAACTGCCTGGGCCATCGTCAAAAGACCGGAAGATTGTGATGACGCCATGCAGGAGGCCATCTTAAAAGCTTTTAAATCCATCCACGCTTTGCGGGAGCCTTCTTATTTCAAGACATGGATCTTTCGAATTTTAATCAATGAATGTCTGAGAATCCTGGAAAAGAACAAAAAAACCGTAGCCATCGGCGATACGGCGCAATTCGGCGGTTTGCAGCGCAATGAATACTCCGCAGTGGACTTACGGGATGCAGTGGATCGTCTCGAAGAGAATCTGAAGATTGTAATTGTCCTTCATTACTACCAGGATATGAATATCAATCAGGTAGCCAACATTTTGCAATTGACACCGGCTGCCGTAAAAACACGGCTTTTTCGTGCCCGGCAAAAACTGATGCAGTCTTATAGCGATCAACAAGATCAGAAGGAGGGAAAAATAAACTATGGAACATTTTACTGAAGAAATGTCGAAACTGCGTTCACAGCAGCCTAATCAACTGCCCCAAAGTACGCGTCAAAGAATGGATAAAACCTATCAAATGATTATGGAACAAGAGATGAGCAACTCAAATCAGCAAAAAGGAGTCGTTATTCATATGAAAATGGTAAAAAGACTTGGGCTTACCGCCGCAGCAACGCTTGTGTTGGGAGGAGCCGTGATCGGCTCGGGTTTCGTTTCTCCGGCCATGGCGGCCACTTTGGAAAACTTGCCTGTGATCGGCAGCATATTTAAAAACGAGGACCCAAGCCTTCGGGTAGCCGCTGAAAAAGGGCTTCTGTCTTCTCCGAATGCAAGTGTGACGCACGATGGCATCACTCTGAAAGTGTCGGAAGCTTATTACGATGGAAATCGTTTAAGCGTATCGATCACCCGCGAGGGAGTGGATCTGAAAGATGTCATGATGCCTTGGCAAACCATCGATCAAAGCGAGAAAGTAAAAGGTTATATTGACTGGCGTTCCACGATGGAAGCCATCGTTGACGGCAAACCCGTGAAAGGGTTGTCCATCGATAGCGGGGAAGTTCCCGGTCAACAAGACGCCTTTATTTTCAACGTAAGAAAAGGCCTGGAAGAGGCGAATCTTCCGGATCAATTTGAATTGACGCTGGTAGCCAAAGTCACCCAGGTGAATGAACCTTTCGAACTGAAAATCCCGATCACCAAAGTTCAGCCGACTCTTTCCGTCCATCCGGAAAAAACCATGAGCAAAGGCGATTTCAGTTATACGGTGAAACAGGTTCAACTTACTCCAGGCTCCACCAAAGTGGTGATTGACAGCAAAGGCACAGTCCCTGTGACTGAGAAACAAACCGGCGAGTTTGCGGCCAGCAAAATGTATTTTGATATTGTCGATGATAACGGAAACTCGATCGAGCAGATTCTGATCCCGTCCTATCAAGAAGCGCCAAAAGCTCAATATCATGACGAAGAGCTGTACAGCCCGTTCAAAACGACACCAAAATCCATTACGATCAAACCTTATACCTATACGGTCAATAAATCGGACTGGATGGTTGCTGGAGAAAAAGAAAAAATCTATCACGAAGATTTGGAAATGACGATTCCGCTGAATAATAACTAACTTGCGAGGAGTTGAACATAATGATCAGCAAACTAATTGACAGTAAAATCGCCGTTGCCTTGCTTGCCGTTTCGGTTTTAACCGCAAGCGAAACGGCCCTATCCAGTACGGTTACGGCGAAAGCTGCGAATCAAGAAACCGCTTCTACCCAAAGTCTTTTTGAAGGGGTAAAAAATGATCCTGGTCTCCTAAAAGCGGCCAAACAGGGTACGACGAAAGTTCAAAATCAAAAAGTGACGAAGGATGGCGTCACCTTGAAATTGACCGATTATCTCTATGACGGAGCCAGAGTTTCGTTCGCTTTGCAAAGAGAAGGCGACAATCTTGAAACAACGCTGGATGACGTGACCAATGTCGAGAAAAAAGGGGTTCTGCTATATCACGAGATTTATATCAACGGCAAAAAACAGGATCTGAAGTCTTACGGAAGATCCTCGATAAATGACGGTAACAGTATGGTGATCTCCTTCAACGACCAGTCCGATAAAGGTCCGCGAACCGTATTTTTCCCCAAACAATTCGAACTTACGGTTAAAGCTTACGTATCGGGCGTAGATGATCCTTTCACCTTTAAAGTGCAGGTTAAAAAACAAGCTGAGCAAAGTACGGTTTTGAATAAAGCTGTTGTGAAGAAGGCCGGGAATTTAAGTTATACCGTAAAGCGCGTAGAGCTAACCCCTTATTCGAGCCGGTTGGAATTGGCTGCGCAAGGCTCTCATAAGCAGATCAAGGATTTAAAGAACTTGAGATTCGATATCGCGGACAATAAGGGAAATGTACTAACCCCTTTGCTGCAAACATGGGATGGCGTCGTCAAAAATCAACGCTACTTCGATATGACGTATCCTTCCTTCGCGGCCACTCCCAGCTCTATTGTCGTGAAGCCGTATAGCTTGGAAAAAGACGAAAACGGGGCTTCGAAAAAAGTCTATCTGCAAGATGCGGAACTTACGCTTTCCCTAAAAAAATAAAACGACGGCAACAGAAAAAGGACCCTACTCCATAAGGGTCCTTAATCCTTTATTATCGCTAAACCTCAAGTACGGAAGGCATGATATGCGGCGTTCTGCCGACTTCCCTTTGAAAATATCTCCGCATCACCTGTTGGGTCGTGCGCAGCCAAAGTTTTTGGCTGTACGTCTCCTTCTCCCCCATACGGTTCAAGCTGCGCCGTAAAGCGGCTTCCGCACGCCGCAGCAGCGGCCGGGCGTCCTGCATGTATACAAATCCCCGGGTCACGATGTCCGGACCGGATAAAATCTTGCCCGTCCGGCTGTCCACGGTCATGACGACCACGACGATGCCTTCCTGGGCCAGTTCCATACGTTCTTCAACCAACTCATCTTCATTAAGGCGCATCTCGCCGTTGCTGATAAAGACCTCGCCCGCGGGAATCGTTCTCCCCCGTTTCGCGCGGTTCCGGTAGACCGACAACGTGTCGCCGATATTCATGACGAATATCCGGTCCTCCGTCAGCCCCGTTTGCAGCGCCAGGTTCTTGTGACTGAGCAGCATACGGTATTCCCCGTGAATCGGAATAAAATATTTCGGCCGGATGAAGCTCAGCATCAGTTTAAGATCCTCGCGGCAGCCGTGTCCCGACGTATGGATATCGAAAATGGATCCATAGATGACATGAGCGCCTGCGCGCATCAGCATATCGATGCTCCGGTTCACATTTTGGCCGTTGCCCGGAATCGGAGAGGAGGAGAAAATGACCGTATCCCCCGGATAGATTTGCACGGAGCGGTGCGCCCCCGAAGCGATCCGGCTGAGCGCCGCGTTCGGCTCGCCCTGGCTGCCCGTGCAGACGATAAGGATCTGCCGGTCCTCATACCGGTCGATATGCTTCACATCGATCAGCATGCCCTCCGGAACCCGGATATAGCCCAGGTCCTGGCCGATCGCAAACACCTTCTCCATGCTGCGGCCGATCACGACGATCTTCCGGTTGCAGGCCATCGCCGCATCCACCACCTGCTGCAGCCGGTGTACGTTCGACGCGAACGTCGCGAACAGAATTCTTCCGTCGCACTGCCGAAACGCTTCCAAAATAGCGCCGCCCACCCGCCGTTCCGAGGGAGTGAATCCTTCTTTTTCACTGTTCGTACTATCCGCCAAAAGGGCCAGCACACCTTCCCCTCCGACGCTCGCCATCTTGAACAAATTCGCCGGCTTGTCCTCCGGCGTAAAGTCGAATTTAAAATCCCCCGTATGCACAACCGCCCCGTAAGGCGTATCGATCACGATGCCGAACGCATCCGGTATACTGTGAGTCGTCCGAAAAAAATGCACCGACAGCTGCTGATAATCGAACCGGTCGTTCTCATCGAACACATGCAGCTTCACTTCGCCCAGCATCCGGTATTCCTCCAGCTTGGCACGCACCAGACCGATCGTCAGCGGGCCTCCGTAAACGGGAACCGACAACTGGCGAAGGACGAACGGCAGGGCGCCGATGTGATCCTCATGGCCGTGGGTCAGGAACAATCCTTTGATTTTATGCTGATTTTGCGTAAGGTAACTGATATCGGGGATGATGTAATCGATGCCGGACAAACGGGAATCCGGAAACTTCAATCCGGCGTCCACGATCACGATCTCATTCTTGTATTCGATCCCGTACATGTTCTTGCCGATTTCGCCTATACCGCCAAGGGAGAAAATCCGCACGGGCGGCGGGGACGACTTGGAGCGGCGGCCGGGTTTCGCATTTGCCGCATTTGCATTTGTTGTATTTGCTGTATTCGCTGGCTTCGTTTTTGCTTCCTTCATTTTTGCTTCATTCATTATGCGGTTAATCCTCTCTAGAATTATGCAGACTAATCTATGCTCAATTATACTGAAAACTAATCATAATAACTATTTAATTTTTATATTTGATATTTTTGTACGCCGGGACAAGAAACAAGCCGATGCCCGAAATACCCGAACACCAGCCTGTAGGAAGCTATAAAGGGATTTACCCCCGCCGCAAAACTTTCAAACACGTTTGTTCCCGGATCAGTCCAGGATTCCGCTTGCGCCTACGACCTCCAGCCAACGCTTGGCAATGAGGTAATGGCCGGCGACCGTCGGGTGCACTCCGTCCCAAAGCCAGTAAGCCGCCTCTCTCCGCTGTTCGGCCGCGTCAAAGGCGTCCTGGAGCGGGACGTAAACCGCGCCGAATCGCTCGGCCAATTCACGCAGCGTCTTCCGGTACCCGGATATCAATTCGGTCCATTGTTCCCACTGTGCGGCGGTGGCTCCGGTCTTCAGGATAAACGGCTCGCACAGCACGAGCTTGACTTCGGGCATCACCTCGCGGGTCTCGGTCAACAAGTGGAGGTAAGCCCTTTCAAAACGGTCCGTCGCCCCGCTGGGTTCTCCCGATACAATTCTCCAGGCGTCGTTGACCCCGATCAAAATGCTGATGACATCCGGCTTCAGACTGATCGCATCTTCATTCCAGCGCGCATACAAATCGGATACGCGGTTGCCGCTGATCCCGCGGTTGATGAACAACGGATTCCGCTCCGCATGCATTTGGCCGAGTTCACCGGCAAGCATATACGCGTAGCTGTGTCCCAAAATATGGTTCAGATCGCTCCCCCGGTCCCGATTTCCGTCAGTGATCGAATCGCCCTGAAACAAAATGACGCAATTCTTTTTCAACACGAATCCCTCTTTTCCAAATATGAACGGCATAGTATTTTCCATCTATTGATTATAGCAAGGAATGACGCCCGCGCGAAGAACGGAATTTCACAGTCATGCAAAAAAAGACCCCGCATAGCGGAGCCCATCTTGCTATTGTTACGCACTATTTCACAGCGACGAAAAACAACCTGGTCGCATCCTCGCCAGCTTCCACCCACTCGAAGTCGGCGTAGCAAGCAACGTCGCGGAAGCCGCAGCGGAGCAGCTCGCTCTTCATCCACGCCGGGTCGTAAGCACGCTGGACATGGTGCTCTTCAAAGCGCCGGTACAGGCCCGGGCCGTTCTCTTCTTCACGGGCAAAAATCGTCAGATGATGTTCTATTTCTTCCCGTGCCGCATCCCGTTCGCAGGTCCAGATATAGGCCACGGAGGATTCGTCCCAGATAAACGGCTGTTCTTCCTCGTACCGCCGCAAGGTGTTCGGATGGTGCACGTCAAACAGAAACGTGCCGCCCTGTTTAAGCCCCTCATAGGTCCGCCGGAAAGTACGGACGATATCCTCCTCTTCCAGCAGATAGTTCAGGCAATCGCAAAAAGAGAGGACCGAATCGACCGGCTCGGGGAGCTCCCATTCGGTCATGTCCTGCTGGACCCAGCGGATACTGCCGTCGCGAAACAAACGTACGCCTTGCGAGGTGCCCTCCATTTTTCGGCGGGCCACGGACAGCATATCGGCGGAAAGGTCGATGCCGGTCACCTCAAATCCCGCATTGACCAGGGGGATCGTAATGCTGCCCGTTCCGCAGCCGAGATCCACGACCGTTTTCGGCATGCCGAGACGCTCCCACGCCTGGCGCGCAAACCGGATCCAATCCGGGTAAGGCATGTCCTCCATCAGTTCATCGTAAACATAAGCAAATTTCCGGTAGGCTACCATTGGGTTTCCGCACTCTTCCTTTCTGTTCCCGCCACCCTCTCGCTGCGCCTAGCCAAGGGTTTGGTTATTCGGGTTTGTCCGGCTTGTTCTTCAAGACCGAGGTCAGATAGGTCCAGTTCTCTTCTTGCGTGATTTTGCCTTCTTTCATCAGCTTGCCGAGCGCCCGTTTAAACGCCGACTTGCTGATGCCGAACCTCTGCTTGATCAAGTCCGGCGCCGTCGCGTCGGAATAAGGCATACTCCCGCCGGGCCGGCTTTCCAGATAGGCCAGGATGCGCTCCGAATCCTCGTCCCGGCCGATCTCCTTGCGCGGCGCCATGGACAGGTTGACCCGTCCGTCCTCCCGGACGTGCGCTACACGGACTCTGACCCGCTCGCCCAATCGAAGCAGGCGATTGCGTTCGGAGGAATGGATCATGCCGATCGCGCCGAACCCGAGTACGCCGCCATCGACAATGACGAACGTCCCCATTTGCAGCGGCTTGTACACGATAGCTTCCATCCATTGATTATTCCAAGAGGTGGGAGCGTGGAACGTCAGCGGTGCGAGTTCCTGTTCACCGGCCAGCTTGGCCTTGAGACGCCCCTGCTTGTCGTGCTCCATGATGACATAGACCCGGTCCCCAACCTGCGGGTGGAGTTCCCTGAGCTCGGGAAGCTCGCGGATCGGAAGCAGCAGCTGCCGGCCGAGACCCATTTCCAGAAAGCACCCCAACCGCGGATGCACGTCGGCCACTTCGAGCAGCGCCAGCTCACCCAGGGTCAGGAAAGGTTTTTTCATCGTGGCCGCCAAACGGTCCTCCGTGTCATAAAACAGAAAGACCTCAACGGTTTCGCCCGGCTTAATTTTCCGCGTCAGCTCCGAGTAATGAAGCAGGACGTCCTGCGTTCCGCCGGTAAGGAAATAGCCGTAAGGCGAGACCTCCCGGTCCACCGGAAGGGAGACAATCGTTCCCGCGACCAGACTCATACGTTCTCCACAACTTTAGCGTCCGACCACAAACGCTCGATATTATAGTACTCCCGTTCATCCCGATGGAACACGTGGACGACGACATCGCCGAGGTCCATTAAAACCCAGCGGGCGGTGTTCATACCCTCGATCCCGCGTATTGTGGCTCCGGCCTCCTGGGCCCGCTTGCGCACCTCGGTGGCGATCGACTGTACTTGTGTATCCGAATTACCGTGGCAGATTACGAAATAATCCGCAATGAGCGAAATTCCTTTCAGATCCAAAGCCACCAGGTTCATCGCTTTCTTGTCTTCCGCGGCGGATACCGCGATATGAAGCAGTTCTTTTGGTGATACCGGCATTCATTCAGCCTCCTGTTATTGTTGGTAATATAATGTTCAAACGTCCGGGTTTCGCTTCTTAAGCTCGGCGATCAAATCGTTCCGGGCCAATACCGTCAACGGGAATATCGTCTTTTTCTTCTCCAGCAAAAAAGAGATCGTCGAATCGAATCCGGCCAGAAGCGCCTCTTCCAGATTGACTTCGGCCAGTTCCCGGATGCGCTCCACTCCCGGAAAATCCCGCCCCGGCTCGATATAATCGGCCAGGCAGACGATTTTATCCATCTTGGTCATGCCTACACGGCCGGAGGTATGGTAGCGGACCGCATCAAGTACCTCCGGATCGTCGACGCCGTAATCCCTTTGCGAAATAAAAGCCGCCACCTCGGCGTGAAGCAGCTGCTTGTCGTGCTTCAGAAGCTCCGCGTTCAGGTTGTTCTCCCGAATGACGGCTTCCTGCCGCTCCACCGGCCAGAACTTGGCCAAATCGTGCAGCAGGGCCGCCAGATCCGCTTTGACGGGATCCGCGCCGTACCGGTTGGCCAATTCCGCCGCCGCTTGCATCACGCCTTCGACATGCTTCCAGCGCTTGGCGGGCATTTGCCCCGAGACGATCCCGATCAGTTGTTCACGGCTGTAGACCATACAATCCGCTCCTTACGATATATTCATACACCTCGTCGGGAACCATGTACCGCACCGACTGGCCGCTAGCGATCCTTTTGCGTACGAGGCTGGACGAAATGTCGACCAGCGGCATATCGGCCAGATGCACCGCCCTCTGTATATGCTCGGGCAGCACGTCCAGCTCCAGAAAGCTCCCGGGACGCTGCAAGCCGATAAACTTGAGCATTCCCGTCAACTCTTCGATCCCTTCCCACTTTGGCAGGTAGTTTACCATATCGGCTCCGATAATAAAATACAGCTCCAGATCCGGATGCTCACGCCGAAGTTCCCGGATCGTATCCACCGTATACGATACTCCGCCGCGGCGGAGCTCGATATCGAGCGGTTTAAACGCCGGATTAGCGCGGGTCGCGGCCTCCACCATTTCCAGGCGCTGTTTCCCGCTTACCCCGGCCTGCTGTTTATGGGGAGGAATATGGGAAGGCATAAACCACACCTCCTCCAGACCATACTGCTCCCGCGCGGCTTCCGCCGCCAGCAAATGGCCCAGATGGACCGGATCGAAAGCGCCCCCCATGATACCTGCTCTGCTCATCGCTGTTCTCCCCCCGACCGCTTAAGGAAGCTCAATCTGCTTATATTCTTGGGACTCCTTATATAAAACGATCGTTCTTCCGATCAGTTGCACCAGTTCCGCTCCGGCGCCTTCGGCCAGTTCTTCGGCAATCTCCTTCGGATCGTCCAGATTATTGTTCAATACGGAAACCTTGATCAGTTCCCGACGCTCCAAAGCCTCGGAGATATGACGGATAATCTGGTCATTGGTTCCTCCCTTGCCCACTTGAAAAATGGGCTGCAGGTGATGAGCAAGGCTCCGTAAATAGCGTTTTTGTTTTCCACTAAGCATGTAAGTTCATAACTCCTCTAAATTTATAATGGTAATCATATCCCAACACCTCTTGCGAGGAAAGGGGAACGTTTGCCAAAAATACGGCAATTCTTAACGTAAGGGCAGTTTCCCCAGCCTATAGCTCTCGTGCAACCGGTCCACAAAGGAATTTCGGACACTGTCCTGCATGAGATACGCGCCGATCAGTCTCAGATCATCGCTGACATAACCGGCCAGTTCCGGGTCACCCGTTAGGGCGAACGTCTGCTTGAACGCTTGTTCCCTACAGGACTGCAGCACTTGGTCCTCAACCGTGACGGATGTTTCCGCAAGGGCCTCAAACGCCTGCATCCACGCCTCGGAAAACCCGGGTTCATCCCGTTCCTCCAGATAAGCTTCCACATCCAGACCTTCAAAGGTCTGCCGCGTGATCAATAACTCCCGTGTCAAATCGGCCAGCAAACGCTCCACGTCTTTCCTGCTCATAGAATCCCCCTCGAAAACGGCTGCCGCAGCAGCTTATGCATTTCTGCATTTCTGTAGCTATGACGTTAAACCAGCGTTCCTAAAACCGCGTTACGCATCGCTTCGATTGGCGCCGAAAGGCCGGTCCAATATTCAAAGGCATAGCCGCCCTGATACACAAACATGCCGAGACCGTTGTGAATCCGGCAGTCCTTCTCTTCCGCCCGGATCAGCAGTTCCGTCTTGAGCGGATTGTAGATCAGGTCGCTTACAACTATACCGGAGGGCAAAAGCGCCGGGTCTATCGGCGTTTGTCCGGGATGCGGATACATGCCGACCGACGTTGTATTGATCAGAATATCGATTTCGGGCAGAATCCCGGCGATCTCATTCATTCCGCAGCCCGCCAGCGGGCCCAGCCCGCTCCATTCCGCGGCCAGGCCGCGCGCTTTGTCCGCGGTCCGATTCGCTACCGTGACCCGGCCCGGCTTCTCGCCAAGCAGCGCATGGACGATCCCGCGCGCCGCGCCGCCCGAGCCGAGCACAAGAACGTTCTTGCCGGACAAGTCCGATACCGCCTCCTCTTTCAAGGAGCGAATATAACCGATGCCGTCCGTGTTATACCCCTTCAGGCGGCCTTCGTCATTGACGATTGTATTCACCGCGCCGATTGCCAGCGCCCCCTCGTCCACCTCATCCAGGAAAGGGATACAATTGACTTTGTGGGGGACCGTGACGTTGACGCCGCGAAATCCCAGCGCCCGCACCCCCAGGATCGCTTCTTCAAGAAACTGAGCCTCCACGTGCAGCGGAACGTACGTCCCCGCAAGCCCGGAGGCGCGCAGCGCCGCCTGATGCATGACCGGCGATTTCGATTGGATGACGGGGTCCCCCATCACGCCGAGCAGCAGAGGAAGCTCGGGACTCGTGTTTTGTTCCAAGGCATTCATAGCTTACCCCCTTTGGTCCGTTCCATAAGTGCTGGCCTTTTAGATTAAAGAAGGCCGTACCAACACTTTAATGCCTTTGGGCACATGGACGGCAACGACCGCTCCCGCGTCATTATTGACCTTGATCCAGCCCAGACCGGAAATAAACAGATCGGACCGGCTCCCCTTCGGAATCCGGAATTCGTGCCTTGTCCACTCGGGCAGCTTCTCCAGATTTTCGCGGTTTGGCGGCGAGAGCATTTCGCCGGCATGATCCTTGAACAGATCGTCCGCCCGCTCCAGTTTGGTACGATGCAGCGGCACCCGGCCGCTCGCAAAGCAGGTGAAGGACTGGCGCTCCCCTTGAATGAAATCGAAACGTCCGAATCCGCCGAAGAAGAGGGTTTGCCCTTCATTCAACTGGTAGACCGCCGGTTTCAACGGCTTGTCCGGAAGGAGCACGCCCAAATCCTGCGGGCTGACCAATTCGGTATAGCGGGATGGGTACATGATTCCCGGCGTATCGATGATCGCCTTCCCGTCATCAAGCGGAATATGCACCATATCGAGCGTCGTCCCGGGATATCTGGACACGGTCAGTTCCTGCTCCAGATCGCTGTAATCCCGGATCAGCCGGTTGATCAGCGTCGATTTGCCGACGTTTGTCGCCCCTACGACGTAGACGTCGCGGTCTCCCCGGTAAGTTTGCAGTGCCTCGAGCAAACGGTCAAACCCGCTGTTCTGTTTCGCGCTGCAGAGTACCACATCCTCGACTTTCAGCCCGAGATCCTTCGCTTCTTTCTGTACCCAGTTGCGCACCTTATTCCAGTTGGTGACTTTGGGCAGCAGGTCGGTCTTGTTGACCGCCAGCAGCACAGGATTAGTCCCGATGAAGCGCTGAAGCCCCGAAATCACGCTGCCGTGAAAATCGAAAAGGTCGACGATATGGATGACCAGCGCTTCCTTGCCGCCGATTTGTCCCAACAGTCTTAAAAACTCGTCCTGCTCCACAGTAACGGAAGAAGACTCGTTGTAATTTTTAATGCGAAAACAGCGTTGGCAGATGACCGGCTCCCTCTCCAATGCTTGTTGCGGGGTATATCCCGGTTTATTCTGCTCTTCGCTTTGCAGCCGGATCCCGCAGCCGCTGCAACGGAATTCCAGCCCTTCGTTTCGCTTGTCAGTCATTTCTGTTTTTCCTCCTCCAGCCATAATCCCGACTTCCCGAGCCGATGCTTGACGATTCGTTCCAGCCTGCGGTTGATGCGGGTTCCAAACCCTTCGTCCGCCACGGAAATCGGAAGCACCAGCACGGTAAACAAGCCCTGCCGGTTCCCGCCGAAAATGTCGGTCATCAGCTGGTCGCCGACCACGATCGTTTCTTCGGGACGCAGCCCCATCATATCTATGGCTTTGCGGAAAGCGGAGCCGGCCGGTTTTCTGGCCTTGTGTACATATTCGATATTTAATGGGGTCGCAAACACCGACACCCTGTCCAAATTATTGTTCGACACGATCACGAGTTTAAACCCGGCTTTCTTTACTTTTTCAAACCACTCCACGAGCTCCGGCGTGGCCAGGGGAGCCTTCGCTCCAACCAGCGTATTGTCCAGATCGGTGATAATCCCCCGGTAGCCTTGATCATACAAGCTCTGAAGATCGATATCAAACACGTTGTTTACGCGTAATTTCGGCAAAAATCTTTCAAACAAAATACGTTCACCTCGGTTTCATACGACAAACTATACCATATTCTTACTCGATCTTATCATTTTATTTTAAAAAATAAATTGTCCCCGGCGCAAGCACCGGGGATGGAGCTAAATGTTTAACCGCAAGTTTCCGCATCAGGATTGCGACAAAAACGGAATCCGTACTCTTTTGCGGGTCATGCGGTCTAATTTGTGGCCAAGCTCCAGCACGATTTTCCACTGGCTTACCGAAAACGCCTGGGGGCTATAGCTCGCTTGCTCGAATTCCCGCAGCAGCCTGTCGAGGACGGCAGATATCCCCGGCTCCTGTTCCTTCCAGCGGGCGAACGACTCCCGAAGCGTTTCATCGCCGCTGCGCTCAAAACCTCTGCGCTTCATTTTACCAACGATACGCAGCGTTTCCATCACCGCCTTCTCCGACATCGTCAAAGGCCGGCCTAAGCGCAACCGGAAGAACCCGTAATAAATCGCGGACCGGAGGTGGTAAACGACCCAGGCCACAACGATCGCGAGCGCGAGCAGGAACACCGTCCGGACGGTGGCCGGATCCAGCCGGTCCATCAAGCCGGGATTGGCTTGAGCGACGGTGTCCTCGGGCGGCGTCGCTTCGGCGAGAGCCGGGACATCCTCTTTCTCATCGTACACGATGGGAGCGTCGAATCCCGGCGTCGCCTCGAAAGGAATCCAGCCGTAATCCCCGAAATACAGCTCGGCCCATGAATGGGCGTCCGCATTGTTGACGCGGTAAGCCATCCCGTTCTCGGGGTTCCGCTGGACCAATTCGGGTTCCGGCTGGGACCCCGGCGCATAGCCCTTGACCCATCTGGCCGGGACGCCCAAAGAACGGGCCATCATCACCATGGAGGTGGAGAAATAATCGCAATAGCCCTGCTTGATGTCGAATAAAAATCCGTCGACAAAATCCTTGCTCTTCTTGCGCGTTAGGTCCGGCTTGTTCGTATACTCATAGTTTTGCCGCAAATAAGCTTGAAGCAGTTCCATTTTCGCGTAAGGCGTCGCTCCCTCGGCCGTGACCTGTTGGGCCAATTCGCGCACCCGGTCCGGAAATCCGTTCGGAATTTGCAGATATTCCTTATCCTGTTTTCCCGAATAGAGCTCCTCATAGGTCGCCCCGCGAACCTCCTCCAGCGGAATGACCGGGATGTCCGCCACTACTTTATATTTCCGCGGGTAAAGGCGGTTTGTCGGCTCTTGGCTGCTCAGCGCCTGACCCATACCAAGCCAGAACAATTCCTTTTCCTTGGCGGTCCATTGCATGTTGGCCGAGAAGATCCCTTCATCCAGCAATTCAACGCTCGTCATCGCGTATCCGCCGAATAAAACGGGATACACCTCTTCATTTTGCATCGTGATCGTCTGCTCCACCCGCATAACTTCGGTTTTGGGCGCCCTTTCTTTAAAGGGCAGCGTACCCGTAGAGTTTTCGTGGAACAGCTCATAATCACGCTCTTCCTGGCTCAGATCGGACCATCCTTCCCCCGTATAGTTTCTCCGGGTCTCTCCCCGCCAATAAGAACGGACAGGGCTTTCCACCGACATGACCGGGGTATAGTTGAACTCAAACCCGCCGCCAAGCTCTCTGTCATCCCGGCTGTAGCCGGATTGAACATCCGAACGGTCCCTGCCTCGGTCCGTTGGCGTGTTGGCGGCCGCCGCCGCGGGCAGGGCCGCGCTGTCTCCCGGGCCGGAGGCGCTCTCCCTGTTTTTCCAGGCGGTGTACGGGTCGGTCAAAACCGGAGAGACCGTAGGCATGCTGATCCCGATCAGCAGGATACAGGCAAAAATAGCAAGGATATTGAAGGCGAGCTTAAGCGGCTGACTGCGCATTCTTCTCCAGCCCAGCGGATATTTCAGTTGGAAATTCCGGAAATGCAGGCTGGCCAGCCAGCCGAGTCCGGCGAAAACGGTCCAGGCCACATTTTGCCACAGATAATAGGAAGTAAAAGAGTCCAAAATGGTGAAGGCCAGAATATTTCCCGCCAGAAACAGCAATACGCTTCTTTTTCCGGTCAACAGTTCCAGCGCCAACTCAAATAAAATCCAGGCTCCCAAGGAGAACCAGATGTACGGCACAAAATGCAAGGCCATCCCGTGAAGTTGATCGGGGAAAAAAGGACCGCTCGGCACATAAACTCCCGTTACAACCAACACGACGCGCCACCCCAGAACCACCGCGATCATTTTCACCGACCATTTCCATGGCGGAGTGACCGGCAGTACCTCAATAAGAGCTATCGTAATCAAAGTAACCGTAACCAGCGTCGTTGTTTCCGAAAACCATAGGGGTTCCGTATAGTCCACCCACTGCATACCGATCAGCAAAAGCCACAGAACGGCAAATATCCGATACCAGGAATATTGGCGGTTGACGGCCCGTTTCATAGCTGGCCACCTCCCAGGACAACCGGGAGCTGGCCCAGAGACGATAAAGAAACCCCTCTGAACCCGTGCTTGTGGAGATTGTCTCTCCCGCCCCCCTCACGAGTCGGTGCTTGAAAGGGACTCCCCGTATGAATATGATAAGGGATCATCCGCCGGGTCCGTGCCCAATGCATCACGCTCAGCAATCTTTCGTCAACCAACGGGCTGATAAAGATAAAAAACGCGCCCGGCGCGAAAAAATCCCGTTTGGCCTCTAAAATATCCCGGTGGTTCCCGTACCCTTCGGCGTCGATATCCACCAGGTGATGGAGCATTTGCTGGCGCTCCAGCAGACCCTCCGCGGGCGAAAACCCGCGGAACGGTCTGCCGAGCGTGCACATCCCCATGCTGATTCTTTCCCGGATTGCGTATTCAATCAGCGAAGCCGCCGTCGATACCGCCAATTCAAATTGGGCCGGATCCTGATAGCTGGACGAATGCGCGTCCACAACCAGAATCGTCTTCGGCAGCGATTCATGTTCAAATTCCTTCGACTTCCAGGACCCGGTTTTTGCCGTGGCATTCCAGTGAATCCGCGAGATCCGGTCCCCGTACATATAATCCCGGACCCCGTTGATCTGCGTCGTTTCCCGGCGGGACAGCGAAACCGCCGTCTCGGGTCCGGCCAATCGGGAGTTACGGCTGTAAAGCTGCCACTTTGGCACAAACACCGTTCTCGGCAAAATTCGGAATTCGCCGCCGGCTTGGAACCCACCCTTATGTTTCATTAATCCGAAAATATCCTCGGACTGGCATTCCGTGCTGGCGAACACATACCTGCCTCTTTCCAGCGGCGGCGTCTGGTAAATCAAAAAGCCTTCGTGGTTAAAATGAGGAACGATGCTATCCTCAAAGATCCAGGAGTCTCCGTTATGCCGGCGCAAATGCTCCCTGATCACAATATAAGGAAGCGGGAGGAACCGCGGCGGCTGCACGTGAAGTTTGACCTGAACCTGTTCGCCGGCTTTCAGGATGCCGCTCCGGTCCCCCGTCTGCGATAATGTCCGAGTCCCCTTGATTCTTTTGATTCCGCCAAGCCCGCTAACCGTCCAATAAGCCACCAATAACGTAACCATAGCGAACAGCATCAGCGACGTCTTGCCGCCCTGAAACAAAACATAGAGTAAACAGATCAGCCAGAGGGAAGCCACCTTCCAGAAATTCAGCGAGGTGATCCCCGTTTTGAAATAATCCAGAACCGCGCGCATCGGTTACCGCCCCGCGGACACCGGCACCTGCACCTGCCGCAAAATTTGCTGCAGCACCTGGGTCGAATTCATGCTGTCCAGGCGTGATTCCGGCCGAAGCAGTATCCGGTGTCCAAGCACATAAGGCGCCAGTATTTTTACGTCATCCGGCAGGACATAACCCCGTCCCTGCAAGAAGGCGTACGCTTTGGTTGCGGTCATGAAGGCGAGCGAAGCCCGCGGGGAGGCTCCGAGAAGCACGGCGTCATGCTGACGGGTACGTCTGACGATCTCCAGCAAATAATCCGCCAGCGCATCGCTGATATGCACCTCGCGGATTTCCCGCTGAATCTCCGCAATGCGGTCCATCGTCGTTACGGGCCTGAGCTGGTCGACCGGTTGCCCCTGGCTATGGGTCTGCAGCATGCTTTTTTCGGTGGCCGCATCGGGGTAACCCATCGCGATCTTCAGCATAAACCGGTCGAGCTGGGCCTCTGGCAGCATGTAGGTTCCCTCAAAATCTATCGGATTTTGCGTAGCGCAAAGGATAAACGGATGGGGAAGCGGGTAGGTTACGCCGTCGGCGGTCACGCTGCGTTCCTCCATGACCTCCAGCAGGGCGGATTGCGTTTTGGTCGTCGCCCGGTTGATTTCATCCGCAAGCAGGATGTTCGTCATCACCGGACCCGGTCGGAATACAAAGCGTTCCTCATGCGGATGAAATACCGAAACGCCGGTAATGTCGCTAGGCAAAATGTCCGGGTTGCATTGAATCCGCCGATATTCTCCATCCATGGATTTGGCGAGCGCTTTGATAAGCTGCGTCTTGCCGGTACCCGGTACATCCTCAATCAACACGTGGCCGCCGGCGAGCAAGGCGGTGAGCAGCAATTGGATCTCAAAGGATTTACCAAGAATGCAGGATTCCAAGTTTTCTTTTACAGCGACTATAACGGATATAGATGGCTCGTATACGGGCACGCAGTTCCCTCCAGACATAATTTCATCATGTGCTATAGCTGGCTTGTTATTACTTCTATTGTACATGATGTTAGATATGGAAGTATACTTCACCCTATGCCCGCCGAATACCCGCCGAGACGCTGTTCAGCATTTTCGCCTGAAAAAAGAAGCCCCAAAGAGCCAGAGCAGCCCATTGGGTCTTCCTCATTGTACTTACTCCTTCATCCTTTCGGCCGAACAACGAGGGCTGCCAGGAACGAAAAGATAATCGCCGCGGAAATTCCGGCGCTGGTGACGTCGAATATCCCGGTGATCACCCCGATCCAGCCGTCGCGCTGCAGCTCGGTCAGGGCACCGTGAACCAGGGAGTTGCCGAAGCTCGTAATCGGCACGGACGCACCCGCACCGGCAAATTTGACGAGCGGATCGTACCAGCCCAGCGCATCCATCACCGCCCCGGCCACGACCAAAGTACTCATCGTATGCGCGGGGGTCATTTTAAACACGTCGAACATGATTTGGCCTACAACGCAAAACAGACCGCCAATAACAAAAGCCCACAGAAATATCATCCTTCAAATCCCTCCCTTTCCAAGGCGACGGCATGCGCAATACAAGGGATGGTCTCGCCCTGCTGATAAGACAGCGGGGAGAGCAGCGCTCCGGTCGCGGCGATCAGCACCCGGTTCAGTTCTCCTTTTTTCATTTTTTTCAAAATATGTCCGTAAGTCACCACCGCCGAGCATCCGCAGCCGCTGCCGCCGGCCATCACATACGGCTGCTTCTCCCGGTCATAAATCATCAGGCCGCAATCCTTGAAATCCGTTGCCGCCATGTTGACGCCGTCTTTTTTCAGCACGTCTTTCACAATGGCATGTCCTATCGTCGCTAAGTCGCCGGTAACGATCAAATCATAATCCTCCGGCTTCCTGCCGGTGTCGCGAAAATGGGCGACCAGCGTATCCGCCGCCGCGGGAGCCATGGCTTCCCCCATATTGAAGGGATCCTTGACGCCGAGATCCTGAATGCGTCCGATCGTCGCATGCGTTATTCGCGGCCCCGAGCCGGAGGAAGATACGACTGCGGCTCCCGAGCCGGTGATCGTATACTGCGCGGTAGGTGGTTTTTGCGAACCGTATTCGGTCGGGTACCGGAACTGCTTTTCCACCGTGCAATTATGGCTTGCCGTCGCCGCCATCGTATACTTCGCCCCGCCGGCATCGACGATCAATGCCGCCATGGCCAGACTTTCCATGGAAGTGGAGCAGGCGCCGAACACGCCGATATACGGGGCCCCGATTTTGCGGGCCGAAAAAGTGGCGCTGATAATTTGATTCATCAAGTCCCCGCTGATATAGAATTGCAGTTCTTCCCGGGTAATCCCCGCGTGCGTCAAAGCCAGCGAAGAGGCGTGCTCCAGCAGCTTGCGCTCGGCTTTCTCCCAGGTCTTCTCGTCGATCTCCAGATTGTCGTACACAAAATCGAAATCCCCGCCCAGCGGCCCTTCCCCTTCCTCCGGGCCGACAACGGTTGCCGTCCCGATAATAACGGGCTTTGATTTGAACTCCCAGGTTTGCGAACCGGTCAGCATCATCAGTGTACGCCCCCTAAACCGAAGATTACATGAATAACGCCGACCACAAATGCGGCAACCACGCCGAATACAATCACGGATCCGGCCAGTTTGAACATATTGGCGCCTACCCCAAGGACAAGCCCTTCCGCTTTGGATTCAATCGCCGAGGAACACATGGAATTGGCAAAACCGGTGACCGGCACAGCAGAACCCGCCCCTGCCCATTGGGCGATTTTGTCGTACACGCCCAGCGACGTAAGGATCACGGAAATAATGATCAACACCGCCACAGTTGGGCTGCTCGCTTCCCGGGACGTCATGCCGCCGTAAGTCATGAACAGCTGCTGTATGCACTGGCCGAGCAGACAGATCAACCCTCCGACCAGAAAAGCCTTAAGGCAGTTGGTAAAAACCTTGGTCTTGGGCTTATGTTTTTTGGCAATTTGTTGATAATCCTGTTCCGTCAGAGACATCGTGTTCAATTTTACTCGAGTCCCGGACTTTGATTTCGTTTTTGATGGCAAGCGTGATTCCTCCTTTATTCATCACTTCAAGACAGGGCTTGCGCTGTATCCTCATTATTTGCCATCAAGCTTCTTGTTATGATTGGTAAATCATCCATGGCTGGGCCCGTCCAAATTCACGGGATCCCGTGCTAAAAAACATCCATCGACAAAATGATTTGGAGAAGCAACAAGCTTTCTGCAAGAAATCTGCTTCGAAAGAAAGAAAGCAAGCACAAGCTGCCTGCGCCTTTTAATTAAGAAATCTGGGACAGGCAGCGATAAATCGGAAGAACATTTCACACGACGGCCGTACATGTACCTCAATAGTTCAATTTATATAATTAGCTAATCAGCGGATTCCATACCTGTTACACCACGCCCATACTGGGGCTGCTCCGAAGTCAAATTAACGGGATTTTCTCCAGTTAAATTGATGCTATTCACGCCGTTGGCCACATTAGCTGGAATTCCTCCAGCAAATTTCTCCCCTTCGGCACAAATCAGCCCTCCGCCCGAAAAATAACTGGTGTTATTCCCGTTATTCACGTGCTGCAGGCTTCTCCGCACCTGATTAGCGGGAGTTTTTCCAGTTAATCTGACACTCCTTTGTCGTTCAGACCACGGACATCGCATCAAACCTGACATGGTGCTGCCCATCTAAAGACTTGTCCGCTTCCTTAGCGGCCTTTTGGGACGCTATTGCAGACCGATTCGGCTCCGGGGGAATAATAGCGGCGAAAAAGGGCGTTATTGGACTGTTACGGACCCCGAAATCAGGGTTGTCCCGGCTTTTACTCAAAATAAGGCCCTAAAAATCCGCTATTCCCCACCGCCCAGCCAAATTCGACAAAATAGCGCCGCATAAGGACTTTATTTCCAGGAAATGAGGTACTCCTTGAAACGGCGGTTTTCCTGTGGAAAACCGCCGTTTCATCCCCATTCTCTTATAAATATCCCAGAATGATGACCAGTAAGATGAACAATAGCAAGATTAACAACAAGTCCTTGGTATAGCGCTCCATCATGGCCGCTTCTGCCTCCCTGATTTTCCTGAATCAAACTTGCTGTAGTATATGAGCCCCCGGGGCTCCTTGCTACCTCCAAAGATGGAATTCGCATGACTTCGGAGACGTCACCGGGCAGACATGGACAATCCGTGCAAGGTGGTACATACTATTTAGTAATGGAAGGAGTGTACGATCGATGAACGATAAAACGATGGAGCTGTTCAAACAGCTTACGGAATTCCCCGCGGCCCCCGGGTTTGAACGAGAACTGCGGGCGTGGTTTAAAGACCGCTTGTCCCAGTATACCGGGGAATTCGTGCAGGACCGGCTGGGGAGCCTGTTCGGTGTCCTGCGCGGCAATGACGAAGGGCCCCGGGTTATGGTGGCCGGACACCTGGACGAAGTCGGATTTATAACGACAAGCATCACCGACAATGGCATGGTGCATTTCCAGCCGCTCGGAGGCTGGTGGAGCCAGGCTGTTTTGGCGCAGCGGCTGCAGATCATAACGCCGAAGGGTCGCATCATCGGTGTTGTCGGTTCGATCCCTACGCATCTGCTGGACGAGTCCCAGCGCAGCAAGCCGGTCGATCTTAAAACGATGTATCTGGATATCGGCGCGGACAGCCGGGAGGAGGCCGAAGCGGCCGGTGTCCGTCCCGGACAGCAAATCGTGCCGATTTGCGAGTTTACGCCGATGGTCAACCCGAAGAAGATCATGGCCAAAGCTTGGGATAATCGGTACGGCGTCGGCCTGGCGATTGAATTGATGGAGGCACTGCACCAGGAGAAGCTTCCAAACACGCTGTACTGCGGTGCTACTGTCCAGGAGGAGCTCGGCTTGCGCGGAGCCCGGACGTCGGCGAATCTGATTCAGCCGGATATTTTCTTCGGTCTTGACGCCAGTGCCGCCAACGATATGACGGGAGACAAACGGGCTTTCGGACAACTGGGCCAAGGCGCCTTGCTGCGTATATACGATCCGACGATGCTGACCCACCGCGGAATGGTCGAATACATTCAGGACACGGCAGATACGCACAAAATCAAGTACCAGTATTTCGTTTCCCCGGGAGGAACGGATGCGGGTCAAGTCCACCTTAGCGGCATCGGGGTCCCGTCCACGGTGATCGGGATTTGCTCCCGTTACATTCACACTTCGTCCTCGATCATCCACACGGATGATTATGCGGCGGCCAAGGAGCTGCTGATCCGCCTCGTCAAAGGGCTGGACCGCACCACGCTCAATACGATTTTGGAACGCAGCTAAGCATAATAAAAAGCGCTGGAACAGGGAGAAGAATCCCCCTGAATCCCGCGCTTTTTGTTTACACCAATCTTCACCCGTTGACCGAGTTCCAGGTGTCCGCCAGATGTTCTTGGGCCCAGCGGAGATGGTTCACGTCGCTAAACTGCCGGTAGTAACACTCAATATGAAAAATGAAGGCCAGATATAAATCGTACAGCTTCATCCGCTCCCGCTCGGCGGACGTAATTGTCTCCTTCCCGTAGCCGCGGAAAAAAGCCTGACTTCCCCCGGCTATGGCGCGAAAATAAAATTCCATCAGCGGATCTCCCCACAGCGCCCGCTCACAGTCGATCAAAGCGGTGATCCGCCCGTCTTTTACAAAGACATTGCCGTCCCATAAATCCCAATGGACCAAACTCGGAACGGTTACCTCCGCCAGACTGGCCTCTCGTTTGCCCAAGAGATTCAGAATCGCTTCCTCGTCCGCAGGGAGCTTAATTCTCTTTTCCCGGGCATCCTTCAGCAATCCCGATACCATGTCCGTGAATACCGTCGGCCAATCCTTTCCCTGGTGCTCCTCCCGGGCATAGTACCCAAACCGTTCGCCGCGAATCCGGTTGATACGCCGGTTCATACGGCCCAGCTCCTCTTCAATCTGCGCGCGTTCCTCGCTCGCAAGGCTTTCTTTTACTTTGTTATAGGGATCCCCCGCTATGAATTCCATCAGGAACCATTCGCCGTCCTTATTTCCGATTTCGTCATAATACACTTCGGGTACTGGAACACTGCCGTCCTCCTTCAACAACCGAAGCACCTCTACCTCGGCTTTCATCACATCCCGCTCGTAGGACATCATTCCTTCCCCGGATCGGGGGGCTACCTTTAAAACCGCTTTCAACCCATCATTACAGGTAAGCGCATATGCCGAGTTGAACCACCCGTCTTTTAATTCTTCATAGCCTGCCAGCGTTCTGTGGCCTTGAAAAGCCCGATCTACCAGGGCTTCCAGCTCTTGGCGGGATAGCTGGCGCTTAATTGCATTTTCCATCACGGCTTGCTCCCATCATCGAAAATAGTGGCCCGACGGATTTCGTCGGCCTTTTGAACAGAAGAACCGCCGGTTGTCCGAGGGCCGACGGTTCTTGTTGTATTCCTAATTATACAGTTTGCTTTCCAATATGACGACGCCGCGGCCCGGAACCGTTACGGAACCCGATACCATGGCATTCGCAAGCAGATCTTTTCGTTCGGAGGCGCCGATTTCTACCGCGGAAGCTTCCGCATGGTGATTCAGCAGGAACAGATATTCCGTCCCGCTCTTGACGCGGCGGGCCACTTCCACGCCTGCCGGCGCGTATAGAAGCGGCTTAATTCCCTTCTCCTCGCACAGGTTCTTCATGAACCCTTGGAGGAAATCCGCTTCAGGACTGCTGGCCACGTAATAGGCGCGTCCCGCCCCGAATTTGTTCACCGTCACGACCGGCATGCCTTTATAGAAATCGGCCCCGTACTCCGCCAGCACTTCCGCGCCTTCGGAATGAATGAGGTCGCAGAGCAATCCGCATTCAAACTGCCCTTCCAAGCTCCCCCAAGGCTGCTTCATCACGATTTGGTTCTTCTGATCCGGGAACAGCGCATCGATTTCTTCGGCCCAGATGCCCAGAACGTAGCGCAGTTCTCCCGGGTATCCGCCGGTCGTCACCAGATCGTTCTCATTGACGATGCCGCTGAAGAAGGTGGTCACAAACGTACCGCCGGCGGCTACGAACTCCTCCACTTTCTTGGCAAAGCCCGGTTTGACCATATACATGACCGGAGCAATGACGATTTCATATTTGCTGAAGTCCTCTTCGACGGACACCATATCGCTTTCCACATGCATTTGGAACAGCGCGTCATAATACTTGTGAACTTCATTCACATAGTTCAAGGCAACGGTCGGTCCGCTGGACAATTCGGTCGCCCAACGGTTCTCCCAATCGTAGACGATGCCGATTTTGGCCTCCGTGCGGGCATCCAACAGCGTATCGCCAAGCTGCTGCAGCTCGCGGCCAAGCTCGGCAACCTCCCGGAATACCCGGGTGTGCTCATGGCCGACGTGCTCGATGACAGCGCCGTGATATTTCTCGCAGGCCCCGATAGAGCGGCGCAGTTGGAAGAACAGCACCGTGTCCGCGCCGCGCGCCACCGCCTGGTAGCTCCACAGCCGCATGACGCCGGGACGCTTCAGGGAATTGTAGGCCTGCCAGTTTTGCTGGCTCGGCGTCTGCTCCATGAGCATGAACGGATCGCCGCTCTTCAGGCCGCGCATCAAGTCATGCGTCATCGCCGTGAAGCTGACCGGCGTATCGAGCGAAGGATAGTTGTCCCAAGAGACGATATCCAAATACTTCGCCCACTCGAAATAGTCAAGCTCCGGATAAAAGCCCATCAGGTTGGTCGTGATCGGAATATTCGGCGTATGCTTCTTAATCTCCTCGTATTCCAGACGATAGCATTCCAACAGACTGTTAGACATAAAGCGGCGGTAATCCAGGGAAATGCCCTGGAAATTGGTGCGGTTGCCTCCCCATTCCTCACTCAGCTCGCTCGGAGGAACGATTTCTTCCCAGTCATAAAAGGTATGTCCCCAAAAACGGGTGTTCCATGCCTTGTTCAAAGCATCCAGGTTGCCGTAACGCTCCTTCAGCCATTCGCGGAAACCCAACGCGCAGTTGTCGCAATAGCAGTAGCCCCCGTATTCATTGGAGATATGCCAGATCAGCAGGCCGGGATGGTCCTTGTATCTCTCCGCCAGTTTACCGGCCATACGGGTGGAATGCTTGCGGTAAGTCGGCGAATTCGGACAGGAATTATGGCGTCCGCCGAATTTGCGTTTTCTCCCCTGCACGTCGACGCGCAAGACATCGGGATGTTTTCTCGCCATCCACGCGGGATGGGCTCCCGTGCTGGTCGCCAGACAGATATAGACGCCGCTTTTATAAAGACGATCCATCGTTTCGTCCAATTGCGCGAAATCATAAGTATTCTCGTCGGGTTGGTTCAACGCCCAGGAAAAAACATTAACCGTAGCCACATCGATGCCGGCGAGCTTGAACATCCGTTCGTCCTCTTTCCAGATTTCCGGCTCCCATTGCTCAGGGTTGTAGTCCCCGCCATACCATATTTTCGGCAGCTTTTGATTGATCACTGCGAAACACATCCTTTATTCATGATATAATTATATTCTCATTGTAAAATGTATTGAAATGGCTTTACATATAATATTATTGTCACGATATATAATAATATGGCACTTGAGGTGACTCGAATGAACCCCCCTGTCGTTCGCAGGTTTGTCTTTTCGCCAGCAGGAAACCCCCATCTTCCCCTGGTGGTCGAAAGCATCGGCTATAATCCTCACCAGGAACCCATCGTTCGTCCCGAGGGATATCCCTGTTATCATTGGATTCAGACCGAGTCCGGCCAGGGGACGTTGCTTTACGGAACGGAGACGGTCGTGCTAGAACCATACAGCGGTATTCTGCTGCCTCCCGGACTCCCCCATCGGTACGAGGCCGGCGGCAGCGGTATATGGAGAACGCTGTATCTCACTTTTGGCGGTCATGCGGCCCCCTCGATCCTGTCCTCCTATATGATTCGGGAGCCGGCCTTTTTTCGTTGGGAATCCGATGCTCCCCTGACGGCACTACTTGGCTCCATGCTGGAGATGCTTGAAGCCGGAACCGACCGGTTCGGTCTGGAAGCTTCGGCCGGAATTTACCGGTTTCTCGGACTGCTCAGCAAATATGGCCAAACCAGCGCCATCTCGGTCACACGCAATATGGAAAAGCTTGAGCCGCTGCTTGCCTGGATGGAAGAGCATTACGGCAACCCGGATATCGGACTCGATACGCTAGCCGAAGTGCTCGGCATTTCAAGCCGCCATCTGAGCAAGCTCTTTCAGATGACTTTCGAGCTGTCGCCTTACGCCTACCTGGTGCGGAAGCGGATTCACAAAGCCAAAGAACGGCTGGCCGGCTTTCCGGACCATACGGTGGCCAGCATCGCGGCGGAAACCGGATTTCGCGACACCAGCCATTTCGTCGCTACCTTTCGCAAGCATACCGGCATGACGCCGCAGCAATTCCGCAAACTTCATTAATACGGAAACCGGTGATAACCGACCGCGCCTCTCCGTTGAAAAAAAAGGCTGCGCCAAGTCAAAACCCCTGACTTTAACGGACAGCCGCTGATCTGCCTCAAAATTCATTCAAAACCGCTCTTAACCCGCCCAGGGTCACGCAATATGTTTCACCGCTCTCCAGCCAAACGGCTGCCCCTTCGCGCTTGGCCGCTGCACCATCCGAATGGGAAACGCGGAGCGCATGGTCCAGATAACCGATCCTGCACCAGCCGGAGTGTGAAGCCACGATGCGGGCTTCCGTAAGCCGGCCCTCCCGCCAATCGAGGCTGACGGTATAACCGCCTCTGGCTTTCAGCCCGCTGACACGGCCCTCCGGCCAGGCTTCCGGCAAGGAGGGCAGCAGGTCGATCCCGTCCCGATGGCTCTGCAGCAGCATTTCGGCGATGCCCGCCGCGCCCCCGAAGTTCCCGTCGATCTGGAATGGAGGATGATCGTCAAACAAATTCGGATACGTCGAACGGGCCAAAAGCGTATGCACAAACCGGTACGCCGATTCGCCGTCCCCGAGTCTGGCGTATAAATTGA
Source organism: Paenibacillus sanfengchensis (assembly GCF_036864765.1). Taxonomy (NCBI): domain Bacteria; kingdom Bacillati; phylum Bacillota; class Bacilli; order Caryophanales; family Paenibacillaceae; genus Paenibacillus; species Paenibacillus sanfengchensis. Next base: position 404,127 of record NZ_JBAGJC010000005.1, read on the forward strand.
TCAGCCAGGCGCAGCTCCAGCCCGTGTGGCCTCCCCCTTGGCTGGTCCGGCTTTCCAGCGACAAGCGGGCCGCTTCCGCCAACTCCGGAGTCTCTTTCGGGGTAATGGCGCTCCCCGGATAAAGACCGTACAAATGAGAAACGTGCCGGTGCCCGGGCTCCGCCTCCGCGAAATTCCCGCTCCATTCCATCAGGCGGCCGTCTGGACCGATCTGCGGTTTCGCCATCCGATCCATCGTTGCGCTTAACTGCCGGGTCCAATCGCTATCAATCCCAAGCAGCCCGGCCGCCTGAACGCAGTGCTCGAAAAGCTCGCGAATCAAAGTCATGTCCATGGCGGAACCCGCCGACACACTGCACCGCTCTCCGTCCTCGGTTAAAAACTTGTTCTCCGGAGACGTGGACGGAGCGGTGACTAGCCGTCCGTCGGGAGCCGGGACCAGCCAATCGATACAGAACTCCGCCGCTCCTTTCATTAACGGATACGCCGTTTCCCGCAGGAAAGCTTCATCTCCGGTATAAGCGAAATGCTCCCAGAGATGCTGGCATAACCAAACGCCACCCATCGGCCAGAACGCCCAGCTAGCCTCCCCGTCGCTCGGGGTGGACATCCGCCAGAGATCGACGTTATGATGGGCGACCCATCCCCTGGCCCCGTAATGGATCCGGGCGGTTCTGGAACCCGTTTCGCTCAAATCCCGAATCAGGTCGAACAAAGGCTCGTGACACTCGCTCAGATTGCAGACTTCGGCCGGCCAATAGTTCATCTCTGTATTAATATTGGTCGTATAATTGCTGTTCCATGGCGGCTGGATCCGCGGGTTCCAGATCCCCTGCAAATGAGCGGGCTGGGTTCCGGGTCTGGAACTGCTCATCAGCAAATATCTTCCATATTGAAAATAAAGCGCCTCCAGCGCAGGATCTGCACAGCCTGAACGGTAAAGAACCAACCGCTCATCCGTAGGCAGCCGGCTGTTGTCGTTGCGGCCCAATTCGAGCTTCACCCGGCCAAACAACGCTTGATGATTCTCCACATGCCTGCGGCGAAGCTCCCGGTATCCAAGCTTACGGGCGGCATCCAGAACACTCGCGCATCTGTCGGCGGCTTCCTTGGCTCCTTCTTCCGTCGGCATCACATTGTAGCCTTGGAAGTTCGTCGCCGCCGCAAGCAGAAGAGTGACCGAGGAGGCGCCTTCTATGCGAATTTCATTTTGACCGGCGACAGCAGTCCCCCCCTCTTGAACGACCCGGACTTGGGTTTCAAACGTGATCCCCCGCCCCGCTTCAAAGAGAACCGATTGGGGATGGTCTCCCCGGTAATTGTCGGCGACATGGCTGGGGGCGGTTCCCGTCATATGCAGACCTGTTCCTTCGTGAGTAACCTTTCCTTGATACGGAAGCGGCGAATTCAGCGAAATCGCCAATTCCAGATCAGCCCCTCGGGCAGCGGTATAATGAACAACCATCACCTGATCCGCCGCGCTTACGAAAATTTCCCGCAAGAACTTCCAGTTCTCACGAGTATATGAAACGCTGGCGATTCCCGTTTCCAAGTCGAGGTTCCGGTAGTAGTCCTTCGTGGGCACATCCCCGGGATGTCCGATCTCCAAGTTGCCCAAAGGCTGATAAGACTCCGTTCGTCTGGCGAGCATCTTCGTATCGATCAACTGCTCCGCCTCTTTATATTTCCCGGAAAATATCAATTCCCTGACCCGCTCCAAATAACGGAGCGCGTCATAGTTTTGCGTATCCCGGGGATATCCGGACCATAGCGTGTCTTCATTCAGGGCGATTACTTCCTTGCGGTCGTCTCCGTAAATCATCCCGCCGATTCGCCCGTTTCCGACCGGCAGCGCTTCTTCCCAGCGGGAAGCGGGCTGCTTGTACCACAGCTTCCATAGCCGATCCGCTCGCTTGTTACCATCCTTCATTCTCAAGCCTCCACTCCCTGAAACTTGTAGAAAAGGCCCGAACGAAACGACGGGCCTTTTCCATAAATATACTATAAAATTGATATTTGAAAGCGTTTTATTTAACTTTTTTCCCAGTGAACAACTCGACTCTTGCTTTTACCAGCTCGGTGTATTCGGCTTCCATCTTTTGAGCGCCAGCTTTGTCCAGCTCGGCAAGGAACCCGTCGTAGACTTTGTCAAAGTCGCCCGTTTTCGCAAGAATCGCTTCCGGAATCCGTTTGCGGACAATGTCTTGCGTCTTTTTAAAGATAACTTGGTAGTCGCCATCCGTTGGGACAGGCATGTTGTAGAGCGCGCCCCATTCTTTGGCAGGGAAGGCGTCTTCAGCCGGGAAAAGGTCTTTCCAAGTTGTCGCGTTGTAAGCTTTCAAAGTTTCTTTTTCCGCTTCGGTATAGCCGGCAATGATCTGCTCTGGGAAGTTTGTCGTGAAATAATTGCCTGTCGAATCCTTAACGCCGTCACCGTAACGAGCGCCCAGGGTCAGGTACATCCCGATTCCCGATTCTTTCTGGAAGTTCGTCGCGTCATTTACTTTACGCTCTTGAATCTCTGCAGGGATTACGCGTTTGCCGTCTTCTACCTTGTAGTGCTTGCCTTCAATCCCCCAGTTACGCAGAATTTGACCTTCTTCGGAGGACATCCAATCCAGGAATTTAATCGCGCGTACCGGATCCTTACAAGTCGTCGTAATCGATATGCCGTATCCGTCAACCCCTGCGGATTGGAAAGAATGATCTTCATACTCTTCCGTCAAGGTTACAGGGAAATGAGCATACGTGTACTCGTCCTTGCCCGCGGTTTTCAAAGCGTTTTCCGCGTCCTGGTAACCCCATTCCTGGTCGATCAGACCGAGAACGCGTCCGCTGGCGATTTTAGCTTTGTACTGGTCGTCTTTTTGTACGAAGCTGTCCTTGTCAAGAAGCCCCTCATTGTACATATGGTTCAACCAGCGGAAGTATTCTTTTTCTTCCGGGCGCTTGTAGTGCAGCTTCGCTTCATATGTTTCCGGATTTACATAGTATTCGCCGTCATCCGGAGCGCCCGTCGCACCGAAAGCAGGATTTGTTACCGTAATCATAATTCTCCAGTCGTCCGCGTTCAAAGTGAGCGGAATCGTAGGCTGCCCGTCGGTTGTAGGATGCTTCTCCACGTATTGTTTGAGCACGTTTTCGAAATCTTTAACCGTACGAACTTTCGGGTAACCCAGTTCCTTCAGGACGCGTTGCTGGATCTCAAAACCGCCGGTAGCGTCAAAAGATTGCTGATCCACGCCGCCATTGGTCATGAGCGAATAGATGGCCTGGTCCTCATTGCTGTATTTCAAACGGTTCATGTCTTCGGCAAATATCTTTTTAATGTTGGGAGCATGCTCCTCGATCAATGGAGCGAGATCGATGAGAAGACCGGCGTCGATTAGTTTGCCCAAGTTGCCTTTCGCAAAAATGATGTCCGGCACCTCGCCGCTCGCCGCCATTAGCGAAAGCTTTTGTTCCCCGCCGCCGCTGCCTACGTCATATTCGGCATCAATTGTAACGCCCGTTTTCTCCGTAATGGCTTTCCCGACATCATCCTGCATGTTGTTCCAGTTCGGGCTGGCGTCAGCGCCAAAGAAAGTAAATGTAATAGGACTGTTATCGTCCTGACCCGCATTCCCCTTGGTTCCTGCGGCGCTATCGTTACCGTTGTTGCCGCAGCCGCCGACAAGCAGGGCGCTTGCCAATAAAAGCGCAGCAAAGGTTTTAGGCGTTTTCCACTTCATATCCAGTTCCCCCTCGTATAAATGTTAAAGCTGTATTGTATAACAGGAACTCCTGCATATACCTTAATTTAAGTAAGGGCTTACATTGTTGTTCTTTTAAAAGGCCCTCTGCCTTGTAAGAAGAACATTCCGCCGCGCCGAACCCAGACAGCGGCGGAACTATAAATTTCACCTTGTCGCCCCGTTTTTTATGCTTTTACCGCCCCGAGCGTCATGCCTGAAACGAAATAGCGCTGCAGGAACGGATAGACTAACAGAATCGGAAGCGTAACGACGATCGTGATCGCCATCTTGATCGACTCCGGCGAAACCTGTGCCATCTGGTTGGCCATGTCATTGGCGTTCACCATGTTGGCGCCTTGGTTTGTACTTTGGAGAATTTTCATCAATTCGAACTGTAAGGTTGTTAGATGTGGCTTATTCCCGTTGTACAGATACGTGTCAAACCAGGAATTCCACTGGCCTACCGCCAGGAACAACGCGATCGTAGCCAAAACCGGTTTACAGAGCGGAAGAATAACTCTCCAGTAAATCGTGAAGTCATTAGCTCCGTCGAGCTTTGCCGATTCCTGCAAGGCATAAGGCAATCCATCAATAAAGGACCGGATGATGAAGACATTAAATGCACTTACAATCCCCGGAAGGATATAAATCCAGAATGTGCCGATCAGATCCAAATGTCTCATCAGCATATAAGTCGGCACCAAACCGCCGGAGAAATACATCGTGAGCGCCAAGAACACGGACACGAACTTTCGCGATCTGAAATCCGGCCGGCTCAGGGTGTATGCCAGCATCGACGCGCTGACCAAACCGAGCAGCGTGCCGACAACCGTACGGAAAATCGTAATTTTAAACCCCTGGATCAGGCTGCTGTAACTAAAAATCGTTTTATAGTTCTCCCAAGTGAACTCGCGCGGCCAGATATGGATGCCGCCCCGGACCGTATCCGTTGAATCGTTCAATGAAATCGCCAACACGTTCAGGAACGGGTACAACGTGATGACCAGAATGATCGCCATAAAGATGACGTTTAAAACATCAAAGATCCGGTCGGATTTGGTAGCGTTAAACGATGCTTGTGTCGCCATTTCTCGTCCCCTCCTCCTACATGATGCTTTCTTTCGTTGTTTTCTTCATGATGCCGTTGGCCAACAGCAGCAGAATGATACTTACTACGGAAGTAAACATACTGATCGCCGTACCGTAGGAGAAGCGGCTTATATTGATGCCGTAGTTCAAAGCGTACAAGTCAAGCACTTCGGAGTAATCGGTTACAAGCGGGTTGCTAAGGTTGAATTGTTTCTCGAACCCGATTCCGATCAGATGACCGATCGACATGATCAGAAGCACAGAGATCGTAGTTCGGATCCCCGGAAGTGTGATGTTCCAAATTTGTCTGAAGCGGCCGGCCCCATCGACGCGGGCTGCTTCGTAAAGCTCTCTATCGATCCCGGTGATCGCCGCCAAATAGATGATGGCGTTCCAGCCGGTTTCCTTCCACACATCGGAAGCGGTTACAATCCCCCAAAACCATTTGCCTTCAGCCATAAACTGAATGGGCGTGTCAATAATGTTCAGCGACAGCAAAATATCGTTCACGACCCCGCCGTCTCTGGACAGCATCTTCGTAACAATCCCCCCCACGACGACCCAGGACACAAAGTGAGGAAGGTAAGATATGGTTTGCACGGTGCGTTTGAAGTACTTGCCCCGAAGCTCGTTCAGGAATACCGCAAAAGCGATCGGAATGATAAATCCTACAACCAGGCCCATGATACTCATGGCCAGCGTATTTCTCAGAACCAGATAAAATCTTTCATCCTGGAACAATTCCACAAAGTTTTTGAAGCCTACCCACTTTTGGTCGGAAAAAGACTTCGCCGGTTTATAGTTCTGAAAGGCCATCGTCCAGCCCCAGATCGGCAGATAATTAAATACGAATAACCAAATTACGAATGGTAAGGACATCAGGTAAAGATATTTCTGCTGTATCACACTCTTCCAAAACCCTTGCTTCCGCTGCTTGGGCGGTTTTGGGATGGCGCTTTCATTTCTGGCCCCGGGTTTTGCTGACAGCGTTTCCATGTGTCCAATCCCCCCTTCTCTGCTATACCTCTATGATAAAGTAGGGGGGGAATCGGAAATACCCGACAGATTTTAGAGAAAACCATATAAAAATTAGACATTACATGGGATAGTAAATGAAATCTCAGTCCCTTTGCCGTATTCACTGTAGATCTTTAAGCCGTACTCCTCACCGTAAGACAAAACCAGCCTTTGATGGACATTGCGAAGACCGATCCGGTTCCCTTCCGATTCCTCGCTGCCGGAGATCGAGTTTTGAACCTCCGCGAGCCGTTCCGGGGTCATGCCGAGCCCGTTGTCCATCACCTTGACCATGATATGCCCCGCCAGCCGCCGGATTTCGATAACCACTTCGACTCCGTCTTCTTTATCCTCAACCCCATGGACGACCGAGTTTTCGACAAGCGGCTGGATAATGAGCGGCGGCAGCCGGACCTCATTCGCCTCGGGATCGACGTTCAACTCAAACTGCAGCCTCGACTCATAGCGGAACTTCTGAATCTCCAGATAGGAACGCACCATCTCCACTTCTTCCTTGAGCGGGGTTCTCTCCCTGCCGACTTCAAGGTTTTTCCGCATTAACCGGCCCAACAGCCTCACGACATTCGCGATCTCTTTCTCGCCTTTCATATGGGCATTCATCCGGATAGACTCCAGCGCGTTGAACAAAAAATGGGGGTTGATCTGGCTGGCCATCATCTTTAACTTGATTTCACGCTGCGCCAGTTCGAGCGCGGTATTCTGCTCCGTTTTCTCCACAACCTGTTCCATCAGCATTCGGATGCTCTCCACCATATAGTTAAACTGGCGGTAAAGCTGACCGATCTCATCATTTCCGTCAATCCGGGAAACGACGTTCAAGTCCCCCAGCGCCAACCGGTTAAAGTGCCTGCTGAGGCGAAGAAGACGGTTGCTCGTCAGAAAAGAGACGATATAAACAAACGCCAGCGCGAACAGAAGCACGAGCAAAATGATGAGAAGGCCGATCAAACTGACTCTGTTGGCATCTTTGACAATGGACTCCGTACTGAAAAAGGAAATGATCTTTAAACCGTTGGCGCTAGACTCCGGGAGTACATCGTCCACAACGACATAGGATCGCTCGCCTTTGATGTCCAAATGGTGAGTCCCTGTCCCCTTCGTACTCAGGTTTCTGCCGTAACCCATCTGATCGAGCACTTTCCCGATAAGCTCCGGCTTTTGGGCCGCGACGATTATTCCCTGATGGTCGACGATCAAAGTCTCGAACGGCTCCTGCCGGAGAATCCGATTCAATTCATCCTGGTCGAGCGAAACCATCAGAACGCCGCTTGTCCGCCGTTCCGGGAAAGGGAGTTGGCGAATCAGACTCAACTTGCCGACGGGAAGGACATCGTCATCGGCAATATACGCCCACCGGATGCTTTTGGTTTTCATTGCTTCCAGGTACCACCCCGTCTTCCTGATACTTTCGTTCACCGGAATCAGCTGGGTGTTGTTAATCAAAGTCGGATTATCATAATAAAAACGAACGGAGGCCACTTCCCGGTAAGTTCTCGTAAACTGCTGGAAGCCGGTATAGTTCAAATAAGACTTCGTCAATTCCAAAACATCGTCGTATCGCGTTGATACGACGCGCTCCAATTCTTTGTCCAGCATTAGTGTATTGGAGACGTCCACAGGGACCCTAAGCATGTTCCCCAATTGGGACTTCGTTTTCTCCACGTTATTCGTCGCCTGATTAATGGCCCGTTCCATGGCCTCTTGCCGAAAATAGCCCACAACGACGCCACCTACGATCAAGACGGGAATCATCACGACAAGAATGTAAGAGATCATGAGCTTGTGTTTCAACTTCAGATTGTTCGTAAACTGGATTACTTTCCTTAACATGGCCACGCCTCCCGCATTTCGGGCAAATGGTGAATTCTCTATACAGCCCGATAAAAACCGAAAATCCCCTGCTTTGATCAAAGCGGGGATATTCGGGCGCAGCCGGCTGTCCGGCTCGCTAGGTTCATATTAATTTACTTGCGGACAAGAGGGCAAGCTGATTATTTCAGGGAAATGACCAGTTCGGTTTTGCCCGTAAAGGAAGCCGCTTCAACGATGCCTTCGCCGTTCAGGGTTCCGCCTTCCACGGAAGCGATCTCGCCCATACCATAAACCGCTACCTTAAAGGCCTTGCCGGCCCCTTCCGCGGTGAGCTTGATTTTGCCGCCTTCGCGAACCGCGGTCACAAGCAGTTCGGTCTCACCCTTGACGTTGCGAACCGCACGCGTTACGGCTACGCCTTCGTCCAGCTGATACAAGCCGAGCTTCACGCCGTCCGCGAAGTCATAATCCGGACGCGTATCGTTCGCACCGATCGGAAGAATACTGTTCGGGCGGACATAGAGCGGAAGTCCGAAGAAGTTGTACTTCTCTTTTTGCCATCTGCCGCCTTCGACCGTTTTGCCGTTCAGCAAGTGAGTCCACTTGCCTTCAGGCAGGTAGTACGAAACCTCGCCGTTTTCGCTGAACACCGGAGCGACCAGCAGGGAATCTCCCAGCATGTACTGGCGGTCCAGCGTGTCGGCGGCCGGATCGTCCGGGAACTCCAGGAACATGGCGCGCATGCTCGGTACGCCTTTCTCCGTAGCATATACGGCCGTATCGTACAGATATGGCATCAAGCTGCATTTCAACTTCGTGTAGAAGCGGGTTACGTCCACCGCCTCATCATCATAAGCCCAAGGCACGCGGTAGGAGCTGCTGCCGTGCAAGCGGCTGTGGCTGGACAGCAGGCCGAAAGCGAGCCAGCGCTTGAATACATGGACCGGCGCCGTGTTCTCGAACCCGCCGATATCGTGGCTCCAGAAGCCGAAGCCCGCCAGGCCGAGCGACAGGCCGCCGCGAAGGCTTTCCGCCATGGACTCGTAATCGGCGTAGCAGTCGCCGCCCCAGTGAACCGGGAACTTCTGTCCGCCTACCGTCGCCGAACGGGCAAACAGAGCGGCTTCATTCTTGCCCAGCTTTTCTTCCAGCACTTCAAAGACAACTTTATTGTAAAGATACGTATAGTAGTTGTGCATTCTAACCGGATCGGAGCCGTCATGGTACACGACATCGGTCGGGATCCGCTCGCCGAAGTCCGTTTTGAAGCTGTCGACGCCCATATCCACAAGCTCGCGCAGATAACCCGCAAACCATTCGCAAGCCTCCGGATTGGTGAAGTCCACCAAGGCCATTCCCGGCTGCCACAAGTTCCACTGCCATACGTCGCCGTTCGGTTTTTTCACGAGATAACCGTTCTTCTTGCCTTCCTCAAACAGGCGGGAGCGTTGGCCGATGTAAGGGTTGATCCAGACGCAAATTTTGAGGCCTTTCTCTTTAAGCCGCTTCAGCATCCCCGCCGGATCCGGGAACACCCGCTCATCCCATTTGAAATCCGTCCAGTGGAATTCTCGCATCCAGAAGCAGTCGAAATGGAAGACATGCAGCGGCAAATCTCTTTCCGCCATACCGTCGACAAACGAGTTCACGGTCGCCTCGTCGTAATCGGTCGTAAAGGACGTAGTCAGCCAGAGGCCGAACGACCAGGCCGGCGGCAGGGCCGGTTTGCCCGTCAATTGCGTGTACTTGTCCAGCACATCCTTCGGCTGCGGTCCGTCGATGACAAAATACTCGATCGATTCGCCGGGAACGCTGAATTGAACTTTCTTGACTTTTTCCGAGGCAACTTCGAAGGAGACGCCGCCCGGATCATTGACGAATACGCCATAACCTTTGTTGGTTACATAGAACGGAATGTTCTTGTAAGCCTGCTCGGAGCTGGTGCCGCCGTCCTTGTTCCAGATATCCACGATTTGACCGTTCTTGACGAAGGCCGTAAAGCGTTCACCCAGACCGTAAACCAGTTCGCCCACACTCAAATCCAGTTCTTCACGCATGAAGATTTCGCCGTTTGGATCGGTCACATGCGCCATCGATTTGAACGCGCTGCCGGTCAGGCGCTGCGATCCGCGGTAGAAGTCCACCGACCACTGCGCCCCTTTGGAGATACGGACGCTGAGGTCGCCGCTCTTCAATTCGGCATAATCTTCGGTTTCCGTAATAACGGCATGATCGCCGCTTTTCGCAAGTTCAAAGTTCGGGCCGTGATCGACGGTCCCCGCAAAATGGATCAGCTTGACGCCGATCACGCCAGGCAGCGGCGAATGGAATTGCACGGTAAGCAACGTTGTATTAATCATATCCCCGCGGCCGCGAAGCGGTGTAGTCGAAGCGGAGGCTGTCAGCGTTTGATCTTGAACCATAAAATCGTAGGCCTGAACTGCGGTGGAAAGTTTGAATCCTTCGCGAATCAGCCAGTTTCCATCGGTAAATTTCATTGGAGATAAACCGCCTTTCGATTTACAATATTGTTCTTATTCCCACTATAAATTCTCTTACACTTGCATTATACTGATTAAAAAGAAATCATTCTAACATAATTCGATGATAATATGACACAATTTTGAGGTGAACATCATGGATCAAGCTCTACGGCGCTCTTTAAAGGAAAGCCGGGCCCACGGCGACGAGCACCTGCCATTCGGAACCTATTGGTTCCGCTACGGTCCCGGGGAGCATGTCATCGACTGCCATTGGCACGAGGAAGCCGAAATCTTTTACTGTGTGGAGGGGGAAACCCTCTTTCAGATCGATACCGATTACTTTCCGGTCCGGGCCGGGGAAGCCGTCTTTGTGGACGGAAGCGACATCCATGCCGCCCATGCGTTGGGTGAAGCGGGATGCGCCTTCTTTTCCCTCGTGTTCGATACGAATCTGCTCGCCAGCGCCCATTACGACGCCGTTCAGGAAAACCTGATCCTGCCCTTGCAGGAAAGGAAAGCGACCTTCCCGCGACACATCAAGCGGGGGAATCCTTGCGAATCCGGTCTGCTCGATCACATCGTCTCTATTATGAAGAGCTGCAGCGACGAATTGCCCGGATTCGCCGGCGCCGTGAAGGGCCACCTCTATCTGATGCTGGCCGAGACGGTCGGGCAGGGCAAAACCTGCAACCGTACCGCGAGCAACCGGAGCGAATCCTCCAAGCTGGAACGTTTGAAAACCGTTATCCATTATATCCAGCACAATTACGAGAACCCGATTCGCTTGAGCGAGTTGGCTTCTTTAATCCCAATGAGCGAGGGGCAGTTCTGCCGGTTCTTTAAATCCATGACCCGGCAAACGCCGATGGATTATATCAACTCCTACCGGATTCGCCAGGCCGCCGAGTTGCTCCGGGATCCGGAACGCAAAATTTCCGCTGTCGCCCTTGAGGTCGGCTATGACAATATCAGCTACTTTATCCGGGTTTTCCGGAAAACGATGAACTGCTCGCCTTCGGAGTTTCGCAAGAAACTCCTTACCGGAGCCGAAACCTATATAAGTTGAACTAAAAGAATTAGCAATAGGCAAGAGTGTGAAATGATTCTGGAGAAGCTACAAGCTTTCGCTTAGTTTATATCGGGCCCCGCCTTTTTAACCAAAGAAAACCGGCTGATCAGCCGGTTTTTATGCATGGTTTGCCGTTTTCCGGTAAGCGGACGGAGAGGTCCCCACATACTTCCTGAATTTGCTATGGAAATAGTCGACATTGGTATATCCGACTTTCTCGGCAACCTGGTAAACTTTCAGTCCCTCTTCCAGCAGGGATTTGGCCTTTTCGATCCGGACTTTGTCCAGGTAAGTGTTGAAATACTCGCCGGTCTCGTTCTTGAACAGTTTGCCGAGATAGGCGCTGTTATAATTAAAAATGCCCGACAAGGTTTCCAGCTTCAAATTGTCGCTGAAATTGCGGTGAATCAAATCCAGCATAATTTTGACTTCCCGGTGCTTACTGCCTTCGCTTAACTGGCTCATCATCTGCTCCAGAAAAACTTCTGTTTTGACGTAAAGCGCTTCCAGCGTACGGACCTTGTAAATTTCGGAGAGGCGGTCCGAAAACTCCTTGCTGCGGCTTTGCAGCTCCGGCGACTGCTTCAACCCTTTACCAAGGATCGCCGTCAACAGTTCCGCAAATCCCCGCTTGATGTCTCCTTCGCTCTGCCCTTCGGCTACAAGAGACTGCCCTTTGCGGCGGACCAGCGATTTCACGATCTCCCGGTTGCCTACTTCGACCGCGTAATAAAGCTGTTCATAAAACTCTGCCGATCCGAAATCCGCCGGCGGCACTTCCTTCTGAAGCTTCTCCAACATATCGCAGGTAAGCAGCCTGTCGTTGCCAAGGAAAAAGTGATGCTTACTCAATTCCCGCGCCGCCTGAAAGGAATGAACCACTTCGGTCAATCCGCCAACCCTCGGTCCCACCGCAGCGGTGAATTCCACGCCCGCCCCGGATACGGCCTCGCAAATTCCCTGGTAGATGCTGTCCGTTTCAACCCCAAGAATCGGGGCTTTTAATAGTATGCCGATATGCGTATGGAAGCTGAATACGCAGCCCCGCCCGGTCATTTCAAACCTTGACACCATATTTTGCCGCACATGGCTGGCGATTTCGGGATCGGCTTCTTCGTCCATGTGCAGGGTGATCAGCAGAACCTGGTAGCTCTTCCAGCGCAGATCAAGCTCATCCGCTCTCTGCTGCAGCTCGGTTTCTTCCTTCTCGGGGCTGGCCAGAAGCCCTTGAATGAAAGCATCCCGGCTCCATTCTCTGGTCACGTGGTTCCACTGCTCGGCTAGCCGTTCCTGCTGGATTTGCAGCTTGATTTTCTCGATATATTCGATTAATTCGTCCTCGTCCACTGGCTTCAGCAAGTATCCGTCCGCGCGCTGCGTAATGGCTTTCTTGGCGTAATCAAAATCGGCGTAGCCACTCAGAATTAAAATATGAAGCATCGGATTAAGCTGCCGCAGCAGCCCAATCAACTGCAGTCCATCCATCCCCGGCATCCGGATATCGGCAATGACCAGATCGGGCGAGTGCAATTTATACTTCCCCAACGCTTCATTGCCGTTGGCAGCCGTGTCCACGACGGTATAGCCGTAGGCGTTCCAGTCTATAAATGTCCGCAAACCTTCACGAAGCTTAGGTTCATCGTCCACAATCAGCACTTTAATCATGTTTTGTTCCCCCTGCCGGAAGTATTACCGTATTCTGTCCAGCGTTCCCTACCCAACATGGGACACTTGATTAAACGCAAAAAAACCTTTCTCCTCAGAGAAGGGGATAAAGCGTTTACATAAATAATTATAATGATATTTCCAGTTCTTACAAACATTATTCTGTGCATTTATTGTACAATTTTGATGTTTGGACGATTGAACTTTGCTCTTGGTCAGACGTACCAGGTAGCAAATCCAACGAGTATATACTTTCTGATAATCTAAAAAAAGACCGCCTCGGCCAAATGCCGCAGGCGATCCCCGCTGTCGCGCTTTCTTTATTTGTTTCGGACTCCGTCCCTCACCGGAATTCCGAAATCCGGCATTCCGTCTTCCGTCCAACCGAACACTTGCGCTCTAGTGTGCCGGTTCGGGTCATAAAGCGGATCTCCCGTAATCTCCTTGTAATTCCGGGCGTGATAAATCATAACGTCCTCGCCGTCCTCCGATACGGTAAAACTGTTATGCCCCGGCCCGTACTGTCCCGTTTCTTCGCATGTCCGGAAGACCGGCTCCGGCGATTTGTTCCAGGAACGCGGATCCAGCAAATCGGCCGATTCGTCGGCCCACAATAGTCCCATGCAGTAATGATGATCGGTCGCACTGGCCGAATAACTGATATAAATCCGCCCGTTCCGCTTCAGAACCGCGGCGCCTTCATTGACTCGGAACCCGATGATTTCCCACTCGTATTCCGGTGTTGAAATCATGACCTGTTCTCCTTTAAGCGTCCATGGATTCTCCATCAGGGAAATGTACAGGTTGGAATTCCCTTCGATCTCCGGATCTTTCTGCGCCCAGACATAATACTGCTCCCCACGATGTTCAAAGGTGGTGGCGTCCAGCGCAAAACTCTCCCAACGGGTTCGAACCTGTCCCTTCTCCACCCAGGTCCCTTCCAAAGGATTGGCCGACTCGTTCTTCAGCACGTACATGCGGTGATCAAACAGGCCGTCCTGCGTTTCGGTCGTCCGGGCCGCCGCGAAATAAATGTACCATTTTCCCTGAATATAATGGATTTCCGGGGCCCAAATATTGGCGCTGAGCGGGCCTGTTTCGTATTTCCGCCACGCCACCACAGGCTTCGCCTCGCTTAAGCCCTGGATAGTGGCAGAACGCCGGAGCTCGATCCGGTCGTATTCGGGAACCGAGGCGGTAAAATAATAGTAACCGTCGCTATGCTTGTAAACCCACGGATCCGCACGCTGTTCCACCACCGGATTGACGTATTCTCGTTTTGTGTTCATCCCTTTTTCTCTCCTTTTATCTATGTTCTATCTATAAGGTTGAACGCAAAAGGCTCTAGCCTTTTACGGCACCTGCGGTCATACCGTCGATGAAATATTTCTGGAAGGCCACAAACAGGATAAATATCGGCAGAATCGAAAAGAAGGAGCCGACGATCAGCAGATCATAGTTGTTCCCGTAAGGGGTCAGCAGCGTCTTCAGCCCGATCGGAAGCGTGTACTTGTTGGCGTCGCTCAGGACCATGAACGGCCAGAGGAAATTGTTCCAGCTGTTCATTCCGTTCAGGATCGCCATGGCCGCGAACGAAGGTTTCATGACGGGCAAAATCAAACGCATGTAGATGCCGTATTCCGAGGCCCCGTCCACCCGGCCCGCCGCGATGATCTCCTTGGGAATCCCGCTCAAATACTGTCTGAAAAAGAAAATGGTCGCCGCGCTCGCGATCCCCGGCAAAATAATCGCCGAATAGCTGTTCATCAGCCCGATATTATGGGTCAGCGTATAAAGCGGAAGCAGCAGAATTTCAAACGGAACCATCATGATCAGAAGCACGCATATAAAAAGGAAGTTCTTTCCTTTAAATTCGTAGGCCGAAAATCCATAGGCAACCGTGGCGCTCACAATCAAAGTTAAAGCGACCTGAACAACCGTTAACAGCAAGGAGTTAAAAAACCAGCTGAAATAAGCGTGTTCGCCCGTAAACAGGTAGACGAAATTGTCGAAGCTCATGACTTTCAAATCAAAGCGCAAATTCAGACCGTACCGGACCAGGTCCTCACCGGGCTTGAACGAAGCGATCGTTACCGCATAAAACGGGATGAGAATCAGAAGGCAGAGGACGGCAAAGAACAGAAAGAGGGACACTTTAATGGCGTTATCCTTTTTCATGGGATCAGTCCTCCTTCTTAAACATTCCGGAGAATGTCAACTGCGTCAGATTGATAATCATCGTGATGGCGAGCAGAACGATCCCGACCGCGGCCGCATAGCCCAGGTTGTTCTTTTCGATCCCTTGGCGGTACAAATAACCGACGATGGTCAGACCGATATTTTTCGGCGAGTTGTTGCCGTTCCAAAGCATCATGCTCTCGATGAACATCGCCAGGCCGGCATAAATGCTGATAGTGAGCACATAGATGGTCGTCGGCTTGAGCAGCGGCATCGTGATTTGCGTAAACTTCTGGAAGCGGGTCGCGCCGTCGATCGAGGCGGCTTCGTAATACTCGTCGGGAATGCTCTTTAATCCCGATAAAAAGTACAGCATATTAACCCCCGTCCACCTCCAAGTCGCCAGCGCAACGAGAGCGATATAGCCTGTGACTTGGCCCTTCAAAAACTTGACCGGGTCTACGCCGAAGTAGCCCAGTATACTGTTGAACAGCGAGCCTTCCATCTCCCCGAACATGAGGCGGAAAATCGTCCCCGCGACGACAACCGAGGTCAGCGCCGGGAAAAAGAAGGACGACTTGAAAAATTCCCGTCCCCACATGAATTTACTGTTGATTAATACGGCAAACAGCATCGGAAAAGGGATCAGAATGACCAAGGTGAGCACCATATAAACCGCGCTGTTGATGAGCGCTTTAAGGAAGATGCCGTCCCCCATCAGCTTGGTGTAGTTATCCATGCCTACCCACTGCGCTTCCTGCCCGAGAGTCAGCTTCTGAAAGCTCATGGTAAAGGAGCTGGCCAACGGATAAGCCCAAAAAATAACAAAAACCAAGATAAAGGGCAGCACAAAAACGTAAGGAGCGACCTTTTGCGAATATAGAAATCTTTTTATCATAGTCCCTTACTCCTTTGGGAAGAGAGCCGCTCCCGTAACGGAGCAGCTCCCTGGTTTGGATTCGTACCGCTTATTTCAATTCCTGCAAAATTTGGGCTTGCGCATCGTCCAACGCCTGCTTAATGTCCTTGCCGTCCTCAAAAATCTCATTTAATGTCACGGTGCAGAGCACGTTGTTAATCGTCGGCGAAGCCGAGGTGGACTTGATCATCCGAATTTCATCCTTGATTTCATTCAGGACGTCAAACGGGTTGTTTTGGAAGTACTTCACAAACGCATTCTCCGGGTTATGTGTAACTTCTTTTTTGTTCCAAATATCCATATTGACCGGATCAAAGCCGAGCGTGTTCCAAATTTCAATGTTGGCATCCTCGGACAGCTTGGCGAAAGCAAGGAAGTCCTTGGCCAGTTGAATGTCCTTGGCCGTTTTGGTTACGACGGTCCCCGTACCGCCGCCGCCGACGGATCTCGGCATGCCTTTCTCAATGACCGGAATCGGAGCAAGGGCAATTTTGCCGCTCAGTTCGGGCATGTAGTTGGTGTATCTCGACATCTGCCATAAAGGCATGAATGCGGTTGCGTAATTGCCGGCATTGAATTCGCCATAAGCTTCTTCCGTATCCGGCTGGCCTCCGGCGATCGTGGCGATGACATTGTTGTCCTTCAGATCCTTGAGGATCGTAAGGGCTTTGACCATCGCTTCCGAATTGATTTGCGGATTGCCCTGGTCATCCGTGAAGTCGGTGCCCTGCTGGGCAAGCAGTTGGGATAACTGCCAGGTTGCGCTCGTATCAGCTGTGCCCATGTATTTGCCGGTCTTCTCGTAAACTTTGATGCCCGCCTGCTTGAAATCTTCCCATGTGACGATGTTCTTGTAATCGACGCCCGCTTCCTCCAGAATCTCCGTGTTGTAGAAAGCTACCGAAGCGCCTACGTGAGTAGGAATGCCGTAATTTTGGCCATCTTTGCTGTAAATGTCGATTCTCGATTTGACGATGGTATCTCTGTAAGGATCGATAACATCGTTCAGCGGCACCAACTGCGGCGTATCCTTCAGGAAATCCGGGAATTTCCCCAGTTCGATATCGGAAATGTCCGGGGCACCCACGCCGGTTTGGACGGCAATCGAAAGTTTATTGTGCATATCGTCATAAGGCATAACGGTGACATTCAGCTTGATTTGGCGGTCCGGATTCGCTTGATTCCACTTCTGAAGCATTTTCTCGAAGTGCTGGCCGTGAAGTTCGACAAATGTCCAATAAGATAATTCCGTAGCCTTTTCCCCTGCTCCCCCTTCGAGCACGGTCGTTTCCCCGCCCGCTCCGGCTGAGGAAGACGATTTGCCGCCGCATCCCCATAAAGCCGTTGTCATCATCAGCGCCAGCAGTGTGATAAACCACTTTCTCTTCATATTTGACCCCTCCGCTTCTTTAGTTGGCCTAAGCCTTTTTCAAACGCAACACATTCCAGGAAGCTTTAGCAAGTCTGCCGGTGACATAGCCGTCACGCAATGAAGCTCCTCCCCCGGAATGAGGTTTGACCTTCTCCTCAGCCGCGGTGTTCACCGCTTTCAAATCTTCATGCTCAAGCACGATATGCTCGACGAGCCGGTAGCCTGCGAAGCTGCGGACATCGCATTCCAGATCCAGCGCTTCATGCAGATTCCGGTTGACCGCAAAAATCGTAACCTCTTCCTCCGCCTCGTTGTATACAACGGCGGTATCGAGATAAGGAACATCGGTGTAATCCTGTGCGTCATAACGCGGAGAGTCCACAATCGGCTGCAGGGAAACGCCGCGTCCATACAGAGAAGCGTGCAAATACGGAAAGAAGATCGTCTGTTTCCAGGCGCGGCCACCGTTCTCCGTCATGATCGGCGCGATGACATTAACCAGTTGGGCCAGGCAGGCCATCTTCACCCGGTCGGCATGGCGGAGCATCGTTATCAGCATACTGCCGACCAGCAACGCATCTTCAAAGTTGTATATATCCTCAAGCTGCGGAGGGCCAATGGTCCAAGGTTCGATTTTGGCGTCGGCATCATTGGAGTGATACCAAACATTCCATTCGTCGAAGCTGAGATACATCGTCTTCTTGCTCCGCTTCTTCGCTTTGACATAATCGCAGGTTGACGCCACTGTCTTGATAAAATGTTCCATGTCCATCGACCTGGCCAGGAAATTGGCCGAATCGTTGTCCCGGTTGCCGTAGTATTGGTGCAAGGAGACGAAATCGGCAACCTCATAGGTATGATCCAGCGTGACAGCTTCCCATTCCGGGAAGGTCGGCATACCTGTGCTGGAACTGCCGCAGGAAACAAGCTCTATGGACGGATCGACCAGCCGCATCGCCTTGGCGGTTTCGTACGCCAATCTTCCGTACTCTTGCGGCGTCTTCTGTCCGATTTGCCAAGGTCCGTCCATTTCGTTGCCGAGACACCAGGTCTTGATCCGATGCGGCTGTTCATAACCGTGGCTCCGGCGCAAATCGCTCCAGTAGCTTCCTCCCGGATGATTGCAGTACTCCAGCAGGTTTCTTGCCGCATCTACACCGCGCGTGCCCAAATTCACGGCCATCATCACTTCGGAACCGACTTCACGGGCCCATTTCACGAATTCATTGGTGCCGACATGGTTCGGCTCAACGGTTCGCCATGCGAGCTCCAGCCGTTTAGGCCGGTTCTCCACCGGTCCGACCCCGTCTTCCCAGTTATAGCCCGATACGAAGTTTCCCCCGGGATATCGGATAATCGGCACATTCAGTTCCCGGATCAGTTGTTTGACATCATTGCGAAAACCAGCGGCATCGGCGTCCGGATGGGAAGCTTCATAAATTCCTCCGTACACGGCCCTTCCCAAATGTTCGATGAAGGAACCGTAAATCCGCGGATCGATCTCGGAAATCCGGAACGATTTGTCCACTATCATTTTGGCTTTTGATCCTGTTGACATTGGCGCCACCTTTTATCACCTTCCGTTTTAAATTATCTTAAAATTTTTCGATTAAACTTGAATGAATACGCTTACAGGTATAAAATAACACATAACAAAGGCACTGTAAATATATAAACCTAAAACTTTTTATGTTTTTATAAAATTAAACGTTTTTTCGCTATATTTCAGCATAATTCGAATTGTATATTAGGCATTTTTATATCATTTGTTTCATACTAATATAAATACTATGCATGTTTTTTGTTGGGCATTTGCCTTTTCTCTTCTTTTTCTAGGGTTATGGGATATATTTCTTTATTATAAAGATGGGATGATTTATAATTATTTAAAGTAAATGGTGTCTACTATAAGCGGAAGAGGGTTATCTTATGATTTACATCAAGGATTTGATGAGCGGGATCGATATTTTTAAAGCATTGAGCTCGGAGATTCGAATTCAGATCCTGGAGTTGCTGGCCAAAAATCAAGCCTTGAACCTGAATGATCTCGCGACGCGGCTGAATCTCAGCAACGGGGCGATTACGATGCATATTAAGAAGCTGGAAGAAAGCGGTTTGATTGAAATTAACACGACGGTCGGGAAACACGGCATCCAGAAAATTTGCTACCTTAATAAAGACAAGCTGATGGTCGATCTGAAAAGCAAAGAGGTCGAAAATCTGTACGAAGTGGAAATCCAGGTAGGCCATTACAGCAATTATCAGGCCTTGCCGACCTGCGGGCTGGCGACCAAGGACAGCATTATCGGCGATTTTGACGACCCCCGGTATTTCGCCGACCCGCAACGGATCGATTCGGAAATCATCTGGTTGACCGAGGGGTACCTGGAATACCGGATCCCGAACTATCTCAAGCCGAACCAGACCTTCCGCGAGATTCAGTTCTCTATGGAACTGGGCTCGGAGGCACCCGGATATTGCGACAATTACCCGTCGGACATTTATTTTTATGTCAACGGAATTGAAATCGGCTATTGGACCAGCCCGGGAGACTTCGGCGATGCCCGCGGCACGTTCAATCCGGACTGGTGGCCTCCGCATCTGAACCAATACGGCATGCTCAAGCTGATCCGCATTAATCATGAAGGAAGCTTTATCGACGGCTGCCGCATTTCCGATGTCACCTTGGACCAAATTCAGCTCGACTACAAGAGCGAGATTACGTTCCGCATCGCCGTAACGGAGAAATCGTTCAACAAGCGCGGACTGACCATCTACGGCAGAAACTTCGGCAATTACAGCCAGGACCTGCTGGCGCGGGTGCTGTACGATGTGCACGGCGATTGACATAAGCCGGAGGCAGGCGCGCTAGCCCCCCCCCCCCCCGCAACAAAGAGCCCAAACTCGCGAGTTTGGGCTCTTTTTAACGTCGAAGCACCGACGATCCCTTTTGGGAGAATCCACAGTAACGGAAGCTACGGCAACGGAAGCTTTAGCAGCTATTTCGTACTTATAGGGCGAATTGAGATTCTAACGGACGTATTAGCGGCAATTTCAGCAAAACGAGGCCATTCGGACGCTAATATGCACAATAAGGCGCTATGGCTTCCGTTAGAATTCCAAAAGTGCAACTTTGCGCGAAATAGCGTCTATTACGTCCTTGGGAGCAGGAGTTAAGTTGGGTGAGCAGCAGGCCCAGACGAAGCCCATCGCCACCGCCCTAGCTTCCAAAAGCGCCGGTAATGCGGCGGCCGACGCTTACATTGTCTGGCCATTGTCAACCGTAATGATCTGTCCCGTGATCGAGGGCTGCTCCAGCAGGGCGCAGATCATGTCGGCGATTTCTTCAGGCGGTGAAATCCGCCCCAGAGGCAGTTGAGTGATTAACGAATGCATCCGGGCTTCCTGGCCCTCCCACCAACGGGTCGTGACCGCGCCGGCGGCGACACCGTTCACCCGGATTTCGGGGGCGAGGGCATGAGCCAACGACTTTGTCAGACCGTGGACGGCCGATTTGGAAACGGCGTAAGGAAGAGAGGAACCCTTGCCGGTAAGCCCCGCGATGCTGCCCACATTGACGATCGCCCCTGCGCCGGAGGCCTTCATGTAAGGAGCCACGGCCCGGGCGCAATAAAACATGCCGACAACGTTGACTCCAAGAAGCTCCTCCCAGACCTTCTCCGTAACGGCCTCCAGATCATCCATGGCGATATGCCGGGTGATACTCGCATTGTTGACCAAAAGATCCACTGTCCCGAATTCCCGCACGACTCCTTCAACCATCCGGCTGACGTCCCCATTCCGCGATACGTCCGCCTGGAAGGCCATCGCTCTTCCGCCAGTCTCCGTGATGGCGCGGACGGTTTCCGCGGCCTCCGCGGCCGACCGCGAATAATTGACGGCGACGGTCGCTCCCCGGCTAGCAAGCCGCAGACTGGTCGCTCTCCCGATGCCGGTGCCTCCGCCGGTGACCAAAGCTACCTTATTTTCCCATTCCATCTGTGATCCCCATCCCTTCGTTGATATGGACAAGACTGCCTTTACGTCCGCCATCCCAATTGACCATAAATACGCCCGCGCAGATCAGTGCCCCTCCCGCATAAACATACCAAGCGATCCGTTCGTCAAGCAGGATGAAGCTGCAAAGCACCGCAAAGAGCGGCACGAGAAACAGAAAAGCGCTGGTGCGGGCCGGGTCCCCGTGCTTGAGCAAATAAAACCAGAGCGAGAACTGGACGATCGAGCACATCACCGCGAGCCAAAACAGCACGAGCAGCGAAGCCGCGTTCACAGCAAACCGGGGTTCTTCCGCGAGCGAGCTCAGGATAAGCAGAGCGATACCGCCAGCCAGCATCTGATACGCCGCCAGCACCGTCATGTCGAACTCCGGGCCATACCGGTTAATCAGGAGCGTCGCGACCGTAAAACAAACGGCGCCGGCAAAACAGATCAGCGTTCCCGGTTCGATCCGGACATGGAGCCCAAAGGTCAAGACGACGCCGGCAAAGCCGATAACAACGCCCATCCACTGACGCCAACGGTAGACTTTCCCGTAAAGAACAGCTCCCAGCACGATCACCATAAGCGGACTTGTGCTTGTAATAATGGCCGATTCCCCCGAATTGATCCAGCGCATGCTGAAAAAGACGAACCCCATGACGCCTGCGGATTGAAACAATCCCAACACGGCGGCTTGAAGCCACTGTTTGCCGCCCTTCGGCTGCTTGCGCTTCCTCACGAAAAAGGCCAGCAAGCCTCCGGCCAGAACAAAGCGGAGTCCCATCAGAAAAAAAGGCGATGCGTAGGATAGCCCCATTTTTCCGACCGGAAACGCCACCCCCATTAAAAAGGTGGTCAAAAGGATCAAAACGGTAAATTTGGACCTGCCTATACTCATCATGCAAACCTCCTTGCGATCTTGCTGTCGTCGATCATGATTGTATTGTAGAGGAGTCTTGCGTTTATGTATAATGAACGTTAAAGATATTTGATATCACTAAAATAGATACCAAGTCAATTTTATACCGGAATGATGAAAGGAAGATGAATTGTGGAAAGTGCGGACCTGCGTATTTTTCAAGCGGTGGCCTATGAAGGCTCGATTACTAAAGCCGCGCTGCGGCTCGGCTATGTCCAGTCCAACGTCACCGCCCGCATTCGCCAGTTGGAGAGCGAAATCGGCACGGCGTTGTTCCACCGGCATAACCGGGGGATGACCCTGTCCTCCAGCGGCCAAACCCTGCTGGTGTATGCCGACAAAATTATCGGCCTGCTGGAGGAAGCCGCCCTCGCGCTTTCGCCGTCCAGCGAGCCAAGCGGGCCTTTATTGATCGGGGCCCCGCAAACCACGGCGGCCGTCCGGCTGCCCAAGCTGCTGAGCCGGTATTATGAGCTTCATCCCAAAGTGGAACTGACGCTTACCACCGATTTGTCCGAACGACTGATGGAGAAGGTGCTGCAATATGAGCTGAATGTCGCATTTATCAGTACGCCGTGCCGCCATCCCGAGCTTACGACGCTCTCCGTTTTCGACGAAGAGGTCGTCCTCATTTCCGCCCCCTGGATCACCGAACCGGAGGACGCCCTGACCAAGCCGAATCTCGTGTACAGTAAAGGCTGCTCGTACCGCGAGATTCTGGAGAGTTGGCTGCACTCCCAGGGAGTCCGGCAGCTCAAAACGATGGAATTCGGCACCTTGGAAGCGATTTTGGGCGGCGTCTCCTCCGGACTCGGCATTTCCCTCGTTCCCCGGGTCGTCGCCGAAATACCGGGAACCGCAGGCTCCCTGCGAATTCATGAAGTACCCGAGGCGATCCGTCACATGAAAACCGAGCTGATCTACCGCAAGGATGCGTACATGACACCGGCTTTGCGCGCATTGCTTAAGCTTTTGGGTTTGAACCCGGGGGGACAGGAGCAGGGGCAGGAGCAGAAGAAGGAGCAGAGGCTGGCGAAGGAGCGGGAACAGGTGCAGGTGCGAAAGTAGGAACAGACCTACCCCGAATCATTGCTCTTAGGCTATAAGCCTTTATTACTCCGGCTCGCGTCTAAAGGCGCTAGCTTTCACTTCGTTCAAGCGACTATGCTGTTGCCGCTTTTGCCTACCCCAGAAGGGGTACGTTTATTGCTAGTACCCCTTCAGCAACCTTGATAATATAGAATTCCTGCATATGTGCATGTTTTTTTCTTGTTCGTGGCCAAAAATTTCAAAATTTCTGCAAATCTGCAGGAATTTTTGACGAAACCGGCTCGTTTCTCTAAAATCGCTAGTAATTCCTGCAGATTTGCATCTTTTTTCGCATCCCCTCGCGGATAAGACTAAATACCTGCAGATTTGCATCTTTTTGGAGTTAGAAGTTTGGAAGCACGCTAGGCGCCTCTTTGTATGTGACATATCACTTCGATTAGCCATTAAGCTTACCTTTTCGTTTCGTTATACATAGTAGCTTGAACACCCCTATGATAACGAACCCATCAGGTGTTTTTTTTGCTATAAGCATCACTACATCACCCGCATAGCAGGTGATTTTTTGTTTCGCACGCTTCGCGTGCTAACTGACTAAAGCCACTAACCAAAAACGAGCTGACGACGGGTACCCCTCGTCAGCTCGTTTTTGGGTTGGCGGGCCTTTTACAGCGTGCCCGCCTCGTTCAGCGCCCGCAGCAGCGTATGGCGGTCGCGGATGAGATGCGCCTCGCGGAGGCTGGCCGCCAGCAGCTCGTCGTCAATGCCGAGCTCCTGCCGGCTGGACGGCCCGCCCGCGAGCCGGAGCAGCTCGCGGATGGCCGCCTCGTCGAGCACGGCAGCCAGCCACTCGCGCACCTGCCCGCCGTGCTGGCGGAGCGCCTCCGGCTCGCCGCCCGGATAGACGCCGCGCTCGGCGGCGTCATGGTAGAGGCGCGAAATCTCGGCGCAGGCCGCGCCGACCTTGGCGCCGTGCAGCAGCGCCCGGCGGCCCCGGCGCAAATACTCCATCTCCCAGTAATGGGAGAGATGGTGCTCCGCGCCGGAAGCGGGGTGCGACTGCCCAAACAGCAGCATGGCGATGCCGGACTCGATCAGCGCCGTCATCAGCACGGTGATGCCGCGTTCCGTGCGCTCGCCGATCTCGCGGGCATGTTCCACGCAGGAAGCCAGCGCCCGCTCGGTGATCAGCGCGGCCTGTTCGTTGTACGGTTCCCCCGCCGTCAGGCTGGAGAACTTCCAGTCGAACAGGGACGTGGTTTTGCCGAGCATATCGCCGAATCCGGCGGCCACCAGCGGCTGGGGCGCCTGCATCAGGATGCGCAGATCGGCGAAGATCGCAACCGGCGGCACGGCCGGCACGGTCTTTTTGGTCCCGCGGATGATCAGCGGGGCGCCGGCCGACGTAAACCCGTCCACCGAGGGGGCCGTCGGTACGGAGACGAACGGGATCCCGCTCTTGTGCGCGACGAAACGGACGATATCGTGAATCGTCCCCGAGCCGACCGCCACCAGCGCCTCCGTCATTCCCGGTTCAATCGCCAGCAGCAGTTGGATCAGCGATTCCTCGTCGGCCACCACATCGCCCGTTTCATTCGGCGCAAGCAAGCAAAGCGCCGGTTCCAGCTCCGCCTCGGCGAGCATCCGTTCGAGTTCCCGGCCCGCGGCTTCATAGGTGTTACGGTCCGCCGCCAGCAGGAGCCGGCGGCTGCCGCGCTCCCGCAAATACGGCGCCACCTGCGACAGCGCTCCCGCTTCGAGGACGATCCGTTCAAAAAACGACGTTTCTTTGACCATGGACATGGACATTCCGATTCCTCCCCACTCCGTTTACGTTCTTACTATAACGAAGTACTCTTATAACGCGGTCCAGGGTTCGGTTATTCCGCGGACTTCTTGATGGCCTTCAGCCGCTTCATCACATCGTTCTCCCCGCGGCCGAAGTAATCGTGCAGCTTGCTGTATTCCTGATACAAGCGCTCATAGACTTCCACGTTCGCCGGGATCGGCTTGAACGTTTCTTCCTTGACCCGGGCCATTTGCGACGCAGCGTCAATGATCGTATCGTAGCCGCCGGCTTCCGCGCCCGCAGCCACCGCCGCAAACATCGCGGCGCCGAGCGCCGGCGTCTGCTTGGAATCGGCGACAAAAATTTCGCGGTTCGTAACGTCCGCATAAATCTGCATCAGCAGCCGGTTCTTTTGCGGCAGCCCGCCGCAGGCGTACAGCGCATCCACCGCCACGCCGTTCGAGTGGAACGCGTCGACGATCTTGCGCGTGCCGAACGCGGTGGCTTCCAGCAAGGCGCGGTAAATTTCCTGCGGCTTGGTCAACAGCGTCATGCCGAGGATCAAGCCGGTTAAATCCGTATCGACCAGTACCGACCGGTTTCCGTTCCACCAATCGAGGGCGAGCAGTCCGGTCTGGCCCGGCTTGTATTTTGCCGCTTCCCGTTCCAGCCATGGATGAACACCGATCCCCTCTTGGGCTGCCGCTTCCCTGACGTAGGCCGGCAGAGCTTCTTCCACGTACCACTCAAAAATATCCCCGACCGCCGACTGCCCGGCCTCGTAGCCGTACAGCCCCGGGATGATGCCGTCTTCCACGACGCCGCACATCCCTTCGACCTGCTTCTCCTCCGTGCCCAGCAGCATGTGGCAGATCGAGGTACCCATCGCCATAACCAATTTGCCCGGCGTGACGACGCCGACCGCGGGAACGGCGGCATGGGCGTCCACGTTGCCCACCGCTACGGCGATGCCCGGTTGAAGGCCTATGATGGCCGCCATCTCCGGCGTAAGTCCGCCCGCGCTGGTGCCGAGCGGGATCACTTCGCCCCGCAGCTTCGTGTCCGTCAAATCTTCCAGCCGCGGGTCGAGCGCTTTGAAATACGCCTTGTCCGGGTACCCTTTCTGCTTATGCCAAATCGCCTTGTAGCCCGCGGTGCAGCTGTTGCGGACGATTTTGCCGGTCATTTGCGAAATGACCCAGTCCGTCGCTTCCAGGAACATGTCGGCCCGCTCGTAAATGTCCGGTGCCTCGTCCAGGATTTGCCACACCTTTGCGATCATCCACTCGGAGGAAATCTTCCCGCCGTAGCGCGGCAGGAAGTCCTCGCCCCGGGCGGCGGCGATTTCATTGATTTTGTCGGCTTCCGGTTGAGCCGCATGGTGCTTCCACAGTTTGACCCAGCTGTGCGGCCGTTCGGCGTATTCCGGGTCAAAGCACAGCGGCTCGCCCTTCTCATCGATCGGCAGCATCGTGCAGGCCGTAAAGTCGATGCCGACGCCGATCACGTCGGACGGATCGATTCCGGATTCGGCAAGGACCGCCGGAACCGATTTCCGCATAACCTCCAGGTAATCATCGGGATGCTGCAGCGCCCAGTCGTGTTCGAGCTTGATGCCCGAGCCCGGCAGAAATTCGTCGATGACATGGTGGGGATAAGGCGTGACATGGTCGGCAACCTCCCGTCCGTTGGACAGATCCACCAGCACGGCGCGTCCCGATTGAGTCCCGTAGTCGACGCCGATCGTATATTTTTTGCTCATCGCTAACCCTCCTGAACCGTTCAATTAATTTTATAAGTTCATGGCTATCCGTTATTTCTGGCCGTAATAAGCGTTGGCCCCATGTTTACGCAAAAAATGGCGGTCGAGCAGCGTTTGATCCATCGGCGGCGTGTCCGGATTGATTTGCAGCATCCGGGCGGCGATTTTGGCCACCTCCTCCAGCACAACGGCATTATGCACCGCGTTATGGGCGTCTTTCCCCCATACGAACGGGGCATGCGAGTGGACCAACACCCCGGGCACCTGATTCGGATCGAGGTCTTGGAACCGCTCGACAATGACATTGCCGGTTTCCAGTTCATAGGCGCCTTCGATTTCTTCTTTCGTCATCGGGCGCGTCACGGGAATCTCTCCATAAAAATAGTCCGCATGCGTCGTTCCGTAAGCCGGCAGCGCCCGCCCGGCCTGCGCCCAGCTCGTACCCCACGGCGAATGGGTGTGAACTACGCCCCCGATGCCGGGGAACGCGCGGTACAACACCATATGCGTCGGCGTATCGGAGGAAGGACGCAAATCTCCTTCCACGACCCGGCCCTCCAGGTCGACGACGACCATGTGCTCGGCTTTCAGCTCCTCATAAGGAACCCCGCTTGGCTTGATGACAAACAACCCGGTTTCCCGGTCAATGCCGCTGACATTTCCCCACGTAAAGGTAACCAGCCCGTATTTGGGCAGCTCCAGGTTGGCTTCCAGCACCTGCTGCTTCAGCGCTTCCAGCATGTTCAGCCACTTCCTTTCCCTTTTTTGATCGTTGCTCTTTCCTTATTCAAAAATATTATTGTACGTACAAGTCACCCGGCAAGCTCCCCCTTCCCTTCCTTTGATACGGAAGAGAAGGGATCACCCGTTTTTCTTTTAACGTTTATTTTCTGGTAATAACCGAATCCCGTTCAATCAGCTCGGGTTCATACAGAATGTCTTCATATTCGGCTCCGTCCTCGATCATTCCCACCAGCTGTCTGGCGGCCGTCTCGCCCATTTCGGTCTTCGGATGGGTGAGCGTAGTCAGCTTCGTCCCCGAGGCAACCGCCAGGCTGGAATCGTCGAAGCCGATCAGCGACAAATCTTCCGGAACGCGAAGCCCGCACTGGGCCGCGGCCTCCATCAGCATGACCGCCAGCTCGTCGTTGTAGCACACAAATGCGGTTGGCCGCTCCCCCCGCGGACTGCCGAGCAGTTTCAGGGCTTCCTGAAAGGGGAGGTCTTTTTTCTGCTCAGTCGTATAGGTAATCACCCGGTTGGAAACTACAGGAATGCCGTAGTCCTTATGGGCGGCCAAAAATCCCTTTAACCGGCCGACTCCTTGCAGGTCGTCTCTTTTGAAGAAACCCGCAATCCCCTCATGTCCCCGTTCGATCAAATACGACGCCGCTTTATAGCCGCCGCTTTCGTCGTTGACTTTCAGGCAGGGACACTCCAGTTCCCGGTATTTCTCGTTGATCATCAAATAAGGGATGCCTTTGGCCTGCAAATCCAGGAAGAACCGCAGATTCGGATTGCCTTCCGCGCTTCGGGTCGGCTCGATGATCAGTCCGCTGAGCGGTTGGCTGGTCATCAGCTGCAGGCTCTCCATTTCCTTCTCCTTGGCGTTGTCCGTGCTGCTGAGAAGGAGCCGATATCCCCTGCTGCGCAGCTCCGCCTCCGCCCCCCTGACGAGATGGGGGAAAATATAGTCGGAAATATACGTCGTTATAATGCCGATCGTCTTGACCTGTTCGCTGTCCCTACGCTGCGGGTTCCGGGCGAATGTGCCTTTTCCCTGGATCCGTTCCAGCCACCCGTCATTTTCCAGTTCGCCGAACGTCTGGCGCACCGTTTGCCGGCTGAGGCCGAACTGCTCCGCGATTTCGTTCTCGGAAGGGAACTGCGCGCCCGGCTGCAGTCTACCCGATTGCAGCCAGGACAGCAGCTCGCGCTTCAGCTGCATGTACTTTGGAATTTTGCGATTCTCCATATTTTGATCCATCCTTCATTTACTCCGGCCGCCGTACTGGTTGATGCGCGGCGCGCCTTTTGCACTCTAACCGCTATTGTATCACAGGCGGGGGCAAATCCGGAGGGGAGCGGTCAGGCGGTTATCTTAAGCGGTAAGCCGCGTCGCTCCAGCGGAGCTCGTTCTTGAAGCGGCGGATATCGGTGTCCTTGTCGATAATGACCGCTTCGATGCCGGCCAGGTCCGCCCAGTCGCACAGTTGATCGGCCGTCATGGCGAAAGACAGCACCGTATGATGCGCACCGCCGGCCAAAATCCAGGCCTCGGCGGATTCCCGCAGCGACGGCTGCGGCTTCCACAGTACGCGGGCCACCGGAAGCTTCGGCATCGGCTTCTCCACCTTCACGCCGTCGACGACGTTGACAAGGAGCCGGAAGCGATGGCCCAGGTCCACCAGCGAGGCGTTGACCGCCGGTCCATCCTGTCCGTCGAAGACGATCCGGGCCGGGTCTTCCTTGCCGCCGATGCCCAGCGGATGCACCTCGATCGTCGGCTTCGTCGCCGCGATGGTCGGACATACCTCCAGCATGTGCGCGCCGAGAATCATATGATTACCCGGCTCGAAGTGGTAGGTGTAATCCTCCATAAACGAAGTGCTCTTGTTATTCGCAAGCACCTTGAGCACGCGGGTGAGGGCTGCCGTCTTCCAGTCCCCTTCTCCGCCGAAGCCGTAGCCCGCTTCCATTAAGCGCTGCACCGCCAGTCCCGGAAGCTGCTTCATCCCGTGCAGGTCTTCAAAGGTCGTCGTGAACGCGCCGAACCCGCCTTCTTCAAGAAACCGCTTCATGGCGATTTCCGTCCGCGCCTGGTATGCGATGGATTCGCGGACCGGCCCGTCGCTCAGACCTTCTTTGGTGATCGTGTACTTGTCCGCGTATTCCTCCAGCAGCGCCTTCACTTCGGCGTCGCTGACTTCGTTCATCACTTGGACCAGATCGCCGATCCCGTAGCCGTTCACGGACCAGCCGAATTGGATTTGCGCGGATACTTTGTCGCCGTCCGTTACGGCCACTTCGCGCATGTTGTCGCCGAACCGCGCCACTTTCAGGCTGCGGCTTTCGGCATGCGAAACCGCCGTCCGCATCCAGGCCGCGATATCGCCGCGAACCTCGCCGTCCTCCCAATGGCCGACGACGATTTTGCGCGCGATGCCTAGACGGGCGCCGATATGGCCGTATTCCCGGTCGCCATGGGCGGATTGATTCAGGTTCATGAAATCCATATCAATCGATTCCCAAGGAATATCGCGGTTAAACTGGGTATGCAGATGAAGCAATGGTTTTTGCAGCTGCGCCAGACCGGCGATCCACATTTTGGCCGGGGAGAAGGTATGCATCCATGTGATTACACCGGCGCAAGAAGGGTCGCTGTTGGCCTGCTGCAAGAGATTGTAAATTTCATCCGGAGTTTTTACGATCGGCTTGAATACGACAGGGGAAGAGAACACCGGGTCCTGATCGAATTGCTCGGCGATAATCCGGGAATGCTCGGCGACCTGCTCGAGCGTTTCCGGACCGTACAAGTGCTGACTTCCGGTAACGAACCAAAATGAATACGGTTTCAATTTCATGTCTAAACGCCTCCTATATAAAGTAAAATGTTTCATCCCTTGTACATACAATAATTTGGATAACTTGATATATTATATTGTTGTACGTACAACTTCTGTTGTTCTTATTTTATTCCGACTTTGCTCAAATAGCAAGACTTAAAAAATCAATTTTAATAACGGGAAAACCTGCCGGTAATTTTCCGCTCTTGGCCATGAATGAGATTTACCTGAAAAAGCTCCAGCTATCTCACGGCCGAACCGCCGCTACGTTGCCAATATCCACAATTGTAGATATAAAGCGCCAACGTCGGAGATCTACACATTAACGGGAAAATCTCCCGTTAATGCACCGCTCTTGGCTCTTGGATCGGATTTAGCTGGTTAAGCTCCAGCTATTTCGCGACCCAATGGCCGATATTCAGAATTTCAGGCGAATTAACAGGAGGTTTTCCAGCTAAATTACCTCTCCCGCCGCATACGCACCAAATTAACGGGAAGAATTCCCTTTAATTCGAACCAAACAATAGTTCAGCCTATATAGCCGCAAATTCGGACGAATTAACGGCAGCTTCTCCGGCAACTTGCCCCTTGCCTGCAGCAGAGGCTCCCGATTAGCGGCGGAATTCCCGGTAATTGGATCGCTTTCATAACCAAAGCAGCCCCTGATGCTGATGCTCCCGGAGTGCTGCCGTTATAGTTGCATACCGCCTTCTGAACCCCGACAAGTGGGACGGCGCTTTTCCGCTTTAAATGCGGTGGCCCGCCCAGTCGGCCGCGTTTCGGATCAGTTTGCCGTAGCCGGAATGCTGGAAGGACGCCAGGTGATGTCCCGGCATCAAAAAAACGATCCGCCCGAGTCCGAACCTACGGGCCCAAGCCGCCGGCCAGTCGCCGCCTTCATCATCCCGGTAAGTCAGCAGGATTTCATGATCGCTGAACGGGTCGAATTCGAACCGGTATGGCTCCTCCTCCATCGTGAACGGAATTATGCCTTCCATTACGGGATGGGACGGACTGGCGACTTTAAACTCAAGCTCCCGGTATGGGGGATGTCCGGTAAAACGCGCCCCTATCATTTGGGCCGCCTCGGGTCGCGCTTGCAGGGAAATACCGCTGTGCAGCACCAGCAACCCGCCCCCTCCGGCGACAAAAGAAACCAGCCCCGCCGTCTGCTCCGACGTCGCCGGACGGTCCCAACGATCCGCATACGAGATGCAAAGTCGGGTCCCGGCGATTTGATCGCCGGTCAATTGCCCGTAATCTTCCGTCGCGGCAAACTCCCAACGTTCCTCCAAATGCTCTCGCAGCCGCCCCTCCACCGCGCCGAGCGGATGATACGGCGCTTCGGCATAATCTCCAATCAACAGTACCTTCGGCTTTCCGTTTGTCATCCCGGTCGTTCCCCTTTCCTTCTCGTGATACGAACTGTGATACCCGGCCTACCAAGGCAATGGCGCTCCATACGCATCAATGTATTCAGGCTGTTCTCCGTTCCTTGCTCCTTCGGCACTCCGACGCATGCGTTCCCTGATCAGGGAGATGATGTTCTCCGCCGATTCCGCCGGCGTCAGGTCCGCAGCCGCATCAAGTTCTCCCCGCATGTAAGTCCGGACCCACCCGGGATGGATCACCAGCACGCGTCCTCCCGCTTCCTTGATCCCGTTGAATACCAGGCTAGATTGCATATTGAGCGCCGCTTTGGACATGCAGTAAGCAAACCAGCCGCTCCGCTTGTTTTGCCCGATGCTGCCGGCTTCCGAGGAAATATTGGCGATCATTCTGGCTTCACCCTTCAACAGAAGCGAAAGAAACGCCTTGGTCACCCGCAAGGCCCCGAGCGTGTTGACATTGTAGACTTTCAGCATCTCTTCGAAATCCATCTTCCCTTCCCGGATGGTCGCTTCCGTGTCCCCCAAAATTCCCGCGTTATTGATCAAAAGATCAAGCCGCCCCGTCAGCTTTTCTACTGTTTCCGCCGCTTCCCGCACACTGTCATCGCTGCCGATGTCGAGCGAAACCGTCGTCAGACGGTCCGGATACCTCCGACTAAGCTCGTCCAACGCCGTTTCGCGGGGATTGTACCTGCCGGCAAACACGCGGCCGCCTTGCTCCAACAGCGTTTCGGCCAAGGCCAACCCGACGCCGTGATCCGCCCCGGTAACCAATGCCCTGATGTCCATGAAGCCTGTCCTCCTTGTAGAAGATCAAAATGAGTGCTGCTCAACTTCATTGTCCCCATTCCCCGCAGGTTTTGCAAGCGCTTTATTTTCACTTTCAACTTTCGTATCTGATTGCTTTGCACCAGCCCCCTAGCCGGACAAATGCCGATTTGGGCCAAAAAGATGCTAAAATGCAGGAAAAGCGGCTAACCCGTAACCCACAATTCCACGCCCCTCGTATCCCTGGAGTTCCCGCCCACCATAATGGTGACCCGGCAGGGGACCACGCCGAATGTCATATCCGGCTTCCAGACGGCCAGCTCTTCCTTACCCAAGCTGAACGTGATATCGCGCTGTTCGCCCGGAGCAAGCTCCAACTTCCGGAACGCTTTAAGCTCGGCGAGGCGGCGGGTAATTCCCGATTCGCGGGCCCGGATATACAGCTGAACGGTTTCCGCTCCGATCCGGCTCCCCTTGTTTTGCAGCCTTACCGTTACGGCTACTCTGCTGCCCTCCTCCAGAGCGGCTACGGAAATGTCGGGCTGCGACAGGCGCGGCTCTCCATACTCGAATTCCGTGTAACTCAACCCGTAACCGAACGGATACAGCGCCGCCGAGGGCATATCCACATAGACCCTTGGCCGGCCGGGATCTTTCTGATTATAGTAAACCGGGAGTTGTCCGGAAGAACGGGGAAGGGAGACCGGCAGCTTGCCGCTGGGGTTCGCCCCGCCGAACAAAAGCTCTCCGATCGCCCGGCCCCCTTCTGTTCCGGGATACCAGGCGCAGAGGACCGCCCCGCAGCTGTTCTCCCAATCGGCGATCACATGCGGCCGGCCTTGAATCAGTACGGCAACCGCCGGAGTTCCCGTTGCCGCCACTTCCCTGACCAATCGGGCTTGAAGCCCGCCGAGCGAAAGATCCGCCAGATCGACGCCTTCCCCGCAATCCATCTCCGCGGGATTTCCTCCTTCGCCGACCACAGCTTCTCCGTTGCTGTCAAAAATGCCGTCAAACCTGCGCGCACTGCTGCCGCCCAGCACCAATACGCATACATCCGCGCCCTTCGCGGCCTCCACGGCCTCCGTCAAGCCGTCTTCGGACCCGTCGCGGATACCGCAGCCCCGGGCGTAGACGATCTCCGTACCTTCCGGCGCCATCATCCGGATTCCTTCAAGAACCGTCGTGCCGATTCCCTCGCGTTGAACGCTCGTATAGTCGCCCAACTGGTTGTACAAGCTGTCGGCATTGGGGCCGATCACCGCGATTCTCGCGGACTTCGGCCCAAGAGGCAGCAGTCCTCCCTCGTTTTTAAGCAGCACGGCCGATTCGCGGGCCACCTGCAGATTCACTTCGCGGAGCTCCGGTTTGCCGACGACCGAGATCGCCCGCATTTCACTGACATAGGGGCGATCGAACAAACCCAGTCTGAATTTCAGCCGCAGCACCCGCCGCACCGCCCGGTCGATCAACGCCTCCGAAATAAGGCCCTGCTTCACCGCCTCTTCCAGCGTTGAAAACGCCGTATCCCACAAGCTTAGATCGACCCCTGATGACAGTGCAAGCGCAGCGGCGGACTCATGGCTTCCCGTCAGCGCCAGCAGCCGGTCAACCGCACATCCGTCCGCCATAACGATGCCGTCAAAATCCCATTCCTCCCGCAAAATCCCGGTCAGGAGACGCTCGTTCGCATGGCAGGGAATGCCGTCGATCTCGTTATAGGCGGCCATGAAACCGGCCGCACCCGCATCTTTCCCCGCTTTGGCGCCGGGCAGATGGATTTCGCGCAGCTCGCGCTCGCCGATCGGAGCCGGGCCGGCGTTACGTCCCCCCAGGGCGGTGCCTTGCGCGCATAAATGCTTGAGGACCACCGCCAATTTATCGCTCCCGGCCAGATCGCCCGGGCCTCCGCCCTGCATGCCCCAAACGGCCGCCTCGGTAAACCTGGCGGCCAAATACGGATCCTCGCCGAAGCATTCTTCGGAACGTCCCCAGCGCGGATCGTGAAGAATATCCAGCGCCGAGACCAGGCCCACATGGGCGCCGCGACTGCGGATTTCGGAGGCGACCATGCCGTAGGCCCGCTTCATCAACGCCGGGTTCCAAGTCGAGCCGACGCCCAAATTGACCGGCAGCATCGTTCCGTCCAGGGCCTGATGCCCATGGGGGCACTCTTCGGCGAGCAGAACGGGAATCCCGAGCCGAGAATGCTCGATAACGTACCGCTGCACCATATTGGCCACCTTGGCGCTGTCCGCGGCCGGAATGCCGTTGCGGTAGTCCACGCCGGACCAGGGATCGCTCCGGAACAATCCGTAAAGGGCCCCCATTCCTCCGCCCCAGGCCACTTCCTTTTTGAACTCTTCCGTAAGCTCGTATCCGTCTCCCATCTTGCGGTAAGCGTTCCAGCCGTACATCCGCTGGTTTAATTGTCCCACTTTTTCGGCCAGCGTCATTCTGCCGAGCAGATCGTCGATGCGTTCCTCTTCCGCCACGCGGGGCGATTTGTACTTTTCCATTCCACGTCTCCCTCGCTTCACAACAAGTAGTGCAGGTCCTCAGTCGATCTCGGCTGCCGCATCTTTGGACGCGCTGAGCCCGCGATATTCCTTCGGCGTCATCCCCGTATACGATTTGAACACGGAGACGAAATACTTGTATTCCTTGTAACCTACCTTGTCCGCGATTTCAAAAACCTTGTCGTGCGTGGTAGCCAGCAAAGTTTTGGCCTGTTCCATCCGCATTTCGTTCATGTATTCCGTAAAGCTTTTTCCCGTTCCTTGTTTGAAAATATAACTGAAATAGCTCGGTGTAATTTTCAACCAAGCCGCCACCTCGGAAGCTTTCAAATCCGTACCGTTCTGCTCGTTCATATATCTCTTCGCCTTCTCGATGATCCAATAGGATTTATCGATGCCATGCCGCTCGATTTGCTCCATCAGTTGGCGCATTTCTTCCCGGACGGCGTCTGCCAGGGAACCGTAGGTGTTAAAAATATTCAAATCCAATGCTCCGCGGTGCCCGTATTCCAGCTCGGTCATTCCGCTTTTGCGCAGCCGCTGCCGGAGCAAAGCGGACATTTCTTCGTACAAGCGCCAGATTTCTTCGGGCAAAAAACCTTCTTGGCGGAAAAAACAAAATAGCTCGGCAACCCGGGCGTCGATCCCCGCCGCATCCTGCCTCAGCATCGCCGTCATCAGACGCTGCGCCGCGTCGGCCGCGTCGAAGGCGGGAATCGACCGGTCGCGCGCGGCAGCTTTCCGATCTTCCGGCAGCAGAATAGTCTTGTTCTCCAGCACATGGAAAGGGAGCAGTCCGCCGGCTTCGCCGCAGCGGCTGGCCGTTTCCTCAAGGTCGTCATACGGCTCCGACATGCCGCAGTATAGCTGGGCTTCCCGGAGCTTCGGGCGCAAGGCCTCGAGCCACGGGTCCCACGTGGCCCGATCCATGTGCACATCGGATACGACCAGTGTAATGAGCAAGTTCTCATGGTCAAAAACGGAAACCGCGCGGAGAAACGGACGCGTGATTGCGGCATGCAGTTGATCGATCCAGGCCTCCTGGATCTCTTCGTACCCTTCAGGCGGGTGCTCGCCAAACCGCTCGTAAAAACGGTCGAGCTGCGTCGCCAAGATCCGGAACTGCGCGCCGCGCAAAGAGGAGGGGGCTTGCTTGCCGTAAGCGGTGCCATGGCGGGCCATATTCGACAGCCACAGTTCGATTTCGCGAACGCTCCCTTCTTTCGCTGCGGACCCGAGCGACAGGACGACTTTTTTTACCACATCGGTCAATTCGTCGATCTCCACCGGTTTGAGCAGATAATCGCTGACCCCCAACCGAATCGCTTGCCGGGCGTACTCAAAATCCTCATACCCGCTGATCATGACCACGCGGACTTCCGGAAACCGCTCCTTCAGACACTTTGTCAATTGCAGCCCGTCCATCCCCTCCATGCGGATATCGGACAGTACGAGATCTACCCCGTGTTCCTGAACGAGCCGCAGCGCTTCCGTTCCGTCATAAGCTTCGCCGACCACCCGGACGCCAAGCTTCTCCCAGTCGATCGTACAGCGCAAGCCTTCGCAAATGACAGGCTCGTCATCCACGATCAGCATGTTCACCAAGCCGCTTTTTCTCTCCAGTTTATTGTTCATGACGCTCACCACCATGATCTTGACTTTCTCCCGCGGGAACCCTCAAGCGTATCCACGTCCCCTGGGCGGAAGTGCTGATGACCTCCAAACCGTATTCCGATCCGAAAAAAATCGACAACCTCTCGTGAATGTTGGACATCGCCCCCTGCTTGTCTCCTTTTTTCCTGGAGCCTTGATCCATCCCTTTCCCGTTATCGATGACATCGATCCAGATCTCGCCGTGGGCCGCATAACAGTGCACCCTGATTTCGTTGACCGCCTTGGTCCGGTCAAAGCCATGCTTCAAAAA
Source organism: Paenibacillus sanfengchensis (assembly GCF_036864765.1). NCBI lineage: Bacteria > Bacillati > Bacillota > Bacilli > Caryophanales > Paenibacillaceae > Paenibacillus > Paenibacillus sanfengchensis. The sequence continues at coordinate 441,170 of NZ_JBAGJC010000005.1, forward strand.
ATTCTCTACCAGCGGTTGAATGGTAGCTTTCAGCATCAAGGTATCCTCCAGGCCCGCTTCCGTATACAGTGCATATTTCAGCTTATCCCCCAAACGCCGCTGCTGAAGGTACAGATAGGACTGTACAAACTCCATCTCCCGGCGCAGGGTTGTCTTATAACTGCCGTTATTGACGCTGGAACGGAAAAACTTCGACAGCATTTCGATCAGCTGGCTGGACTTCTCCGCCTTTTCCAGCCTGGCTGTCCATCTTATCATATCCAGCGTGTTGTACAGAAAATGGGGGTCCATCTGATTTTGCAGCAGCTTGAGCTCGGATTCGCGCTCCCGCAGCTCCAGCTTGTACTTATGCTCGATCAACCGCTGAATCGTCGCGACCATCTCGTTGAATTTATGGTTCAATTCCGCGATTTCATCCCTGGATTCGATCGGGACGCGTACCGTGAAATCGCCGTGCGTCACCCGGTACGTTTCTTTCTTTAGCCGCAGAATCGGCATGATAATCGTATAGTGGAACCCGATCAGCGCGGTAAGACCAAGCAGCAGGATGGCACCCAGAATAAGCAGCATCAGCAGTTTGACGCCCTTAAACTCTTCCGACACCGTCGTCTCGGGGATCATGGCCACGATATTCCAGCCGGTGTTATCCATGGAGGAGAACAAAGTCATATAGGCTTTTCCGTTTACCTGATAGAAAAAAAATCCTTCCTGCCCCGAGTCAAGCTTGCCCAACATCGCTTCATCGGGAACAAAACGATCGCCCAGTTCATCCTTCGACCGCAGGATCACCCGCCCTTCGGGACCGATGATAAAGACCGTCCCCGCCCCGTCCTCGAAAATTCCTTTTTCCAGTAAATCCACGATGCTCGCCTCATCCATCCGGATGGTCAGCCGGCCCGTCGGTTTCGTGATTTCACTGTAGGAATTCAAAATCCGGAACATGGAGAGAATTCGGACCCCTCCATTCCAATCACTATTCAAGCTGTATCCTTCCGTCCAACTAATTCCGCCTTTACGGGCCTCAGCTTGTCGTTCCCATCGGGACTCGTCACCGTGGAACGGCTCGCCCATCTCGATAAAACTTCCGTTGTAACCGGCGATTTCGATCGAACGGATATAGCTTCGCGACATGAGCTGGAAGGTAAGAAATTCTTCAATATTCTTCTTGAGCTTGTCCCGCTGATCGCTGGTGAGCGGTGGGGAGCTTCTCAGAAACGACCGCATGTCCGGACTCAGGATCAGATAGTTGGCGATGTCCTCGACCCTTCTCGTTTGCTCTTCGAGCTGATTGGCCACATTGTCCAAATTTCGCTTCGTGGAGTTCACAAACTGATCCCTCAAAATTTGATTAAACTTGTACTGCACCACAACGCCGACGCCAAATGTCGGCAGGATCACAAACAGCAGGAAGATCACCAGCGCTTTCCGCTTCAGTCCGAAGTTCCCCAGATATTTTCGGTAATGTCTCTTCATGGTGACTCTTCCCTTTCGTATGCCTCCCCGGATCAGCCCTTGACCGCTCCCGCCGTCATCCCGTTGACCAGTTGTTTCTGCAGCAGCAGATAGAAAATCAGGATCGGAATCAACGCGATCGTGAGCGCCGCCATCTGCAGGGTCAGGCTGGCGGTTTCAATGCCGACGAAGTTGGCCAGCCCAAGCGGCAGCGTCTTAAGTTCCGTTGAAGTGATCAGGACGAGCGCGAACAAATACTCGTTCCAATTATATATAAAATTCAAAATAATAACCGTAGCCAGCGCCGGTCTCGTGATCGGCAATATGATCGACCAGAAAATACGGTACACGCCCGCTCCGTCCATAACTCCCGATTCTTCGAGGTCCCTGGGAAAGCTGCGCATGAACCCTTCCAGGATAAACACGGTCAACGATAAGTGAAACGCCGTATAAGGCAAAACCAGCGACCAATAGGTATCGAGCAGACGGAGCTTCTGCATGATCAGGAAGATCGGGATCAGGGTGGCATGAATCGGCACCAGCATTCCCAGCAAGAATGCCCCGTAAGTCAGCCCGCGCAGCTTAAATTTAAACCGGGACAGAAAATAAGCGGCCAGCGCCCCGAGAAGCACGGTTATGATCAGGGAGGCGAAAGTAATAATGATACTGTTTAAAAAGTAAACGTTCATATTCGCCACTTCCCAGGCCTTTGCGTAATTGGCGAACTGCAGGGTTTTCGGAAACGAAAACGGCCCCGCGGCGTATTCCTGCTCGGTCTTGAAGGAGTTGACCACCATCCAGAAGAGAGGAATTACATTAATAATAGCGAACAGGCACAAAAATGTGTATGCGAATAACCGGAACAAGCCCGACTTTCTTTTCATCCCGCGTCCCTCCTTCCCTAAGCCTCTTTCTCCCGGCCGAGCCGGTTGATCACGGAAATGACGATTAAACTAAAGAGCAGAACCAAAATGGACACCGCGCTTCCGTAGCCGTAACGCATATTGATAAACGCGCTGTTGTACATGTAAATCGTCATGACTTCCGTCTGATGCGCCGGGCCTCCGCCCGTCAAAATCTGAATCAGGTCGAACACCCGGAAGGAGTTGCTGATACTGTACACGACGCCCACCATAATCGTTCCCCGGATCATCGGAATCGTAATGCGGAGCGTCCGTCTCCACCCGGTAGCCCCGTCGAGCTCGGCCGCCTCGTTCACTTCCTCCGGAATATTTTGCAGCGCGGCCAGGAAAATAACCATGTACAACCCGCAATTCTGCCAGATGTACGCGATGCTGATCGACAGCATCGACCATGTCGAATCGCCCAGCCAATTCCGTCGCCAGCCGTCCAGCCCGACCATACTGAGCAAATTGTTCAACATGCCGTATTCCGTGTTGTACACCATGCCCCAGATCAGGGAAACCATGACCGAGGAAATGACGACGGGCATAAATCCGATCGTCCGGAAGATCCCCGAGCCCTTCAGCCCGCGGTTGAGCAGTAGCGCCAGGAGCAGGCCCAGCGGGAGTTGGCCGATCAGGCCGGTGACCATGATGATGACGTTGTTCTTCACCGACAGCCAGAAGGTGTCGTCAGTTAAAATTTTCAAATAATTATCGAAACCGGCAAAGGTCATCGTGCCGATCCCGTTCCAGTTCATCACCGAGTAGTACAGCGACAACCCGATCGGAACGATGGCAATCCCCAGATAAATCACCAGCGCCGGGAACAAGCCAAGAAAAATCGCAAATTTGGTCCCCTTTAAGGTCTGCATTCGGTTTCCTCCTTTATCCCTCCCGTTTTCAAACCCGAGGAATGAAGAAAACCCGGTTTATCGGGTTTTCTTCATCGGCTGCGGATTCTGCTTCGGATGATTGTTTGCTCCGCCTAGGTCAGTTCAGGTTATCCATCGCTTCCTGGACTTCCTTCGCCAACTCTTCCGGCGTTCCCCGGCCTACCGTCAGCGCTTGCAATCCGTTTTGGAGCACATCCACCACCTGGGTCGGAACGACGCTGTCAAATACCGGTGCCGTGCCGTTGCCCGTCAATTCCAGCATCTCTTTCAAATATTTGCTGGCATCCTCGGGAATTTCCACCTTCGCCGGCACCACGATGCCATTTCGGATCAATTCTTTGTAGAGGTCTTCGTTCACGAAGAACTTCAAAAACTCCTCGGCCGCCTGGCGTTTCTTCTCATCCAATCCGCTCTTGATCGAAATGCCGTACTGCACCACACCGGCGCTCTTGGCCGGATCGCCTTTGCCGCCGTTCACGCTCGGGAACAGGGCGATCCCGAATTTCTCCCCTTCGCTGTTGGTAATCCGCACTCTGCCGTCAACCGTGGAGGAGGAGATGTGCATGGCCGCTTTTCCCTGAATAAAATAGTCCTGCGCCTGAACCGAATCCATATTGTTCGCGTCGGTGTTGAAGGCGTCCAATTTCGTCAGTTCATCGACAACAGCCAGCGCTTTAACAAATTCCGGATCGGTAAATTTCGCTTTCCCCGCCAGGACGGCCGGCAGGAAATCACTGCCCGTAAAGCGGTCGCCAATAATCGAAATATAGGACGATTGCAGCGGCCATTGCTCCTTATTGCCCAGAGAAATCGGCGTGATGCCCGCCGCTTTCAGCTTTTTGACCGCATCGATAAATTTATCGTAAGTGTCCGGGAATTGATCGTAGCCAACTTGGGCAAACATTTCTTTATTGTAGTAAATAATGTCGACAAAAGTCTGTTTGGTCGGAACCGCATATTGTTGGCCGTCCACGTTGAAACCGGTTAGCGCGCTCTCCGGAAGAATGGAGGTCCAATTTTCCATCAGATCGTTAATCGGCTGCAGCAAATTCCCGGCCACCAGCGGGTCAAGGTCGGCTCCCGGCCATACGACATTGATATCGGACAGGTTGTTTCCGGCGGCCAGGGTGCGAAGCTTGGTTTTGTACTGGGCGGCGGGGACGCCGTCCTGCTTAATCACGATATTGGGATGCTGCTTTTCGAATTCCGCGATCCGGGCTTTGTATACTTCATTGTCAACGTTTGGCGAAGTCCAGGGATGCATCATGTTCAGCGTAATCTTCTCGGACTCCGTTCCGGCACCGCTTCCGCCGCTTCCGCCGCTGCCCTGTGCATCGTTCTTGCCACAAGCTGCGGTAAAAAGTGTAAGCAGCGCGACCAGACCTAGAAGCAGCATTTTCTTGCTTTTGTTTGTTTTGTTCATAACCAACCCTCTTTTCGTGATATTGGAATCGATAAATAAAATCTAACAAATCATGATGTTTTTCTTGCCTTAATTCGTTATATAAGTGATTATAAATCTGTTCCTTATTTGTCTATATCCCATAAATTTACGATAATATCCAAATTAATTAAGATAAGTTATAATTATACGTAATGAAATATAACATAATATAACATGGGTGAACTAGAACATTGGCGGGCTGGACGCTTGGCCATTTAATTAACGGGAAACCCTCCCGTTAATTTTCTGCTATTGTACCTTGGTCTTGATTTAGCTGGAAAAACTCCATCTATTTCGCGGCCCTAACCGTCGATAACCCAATTTCAGATGAATTAGCAGGAGGTTTTCCAGCTAATTTGCTTCTGTAGCCGCATAATCACCAAGTTAACGGGAGGTTTTCCCGTTAACTCCCCCCACCCCCTCTCGCGTTATTTCAAGCATACGGTAAGCGGTTACAAACCACTTTGGAAAGTAACCGCGCTGCGGCGGTCAGTTCCATGTTTACTGTTATTTAATTTTCCGGCTCGTTCAAAATATAATCGACCAGCTCGTCCAGCGGGACTGTGGCCAGCGCGATCGCCGTGTCGGTTACCCCGTAGTAAATGTACAGCAGTCCGTCCTTCACCACATTGCCCGTCGGGAAGATGACGTTGGGAATCTGATACCCGAACTTCTCGTAATAAGTTTCCGGCTCCATGATAAAATTCCGCGTCCGGGCGATGATTTTTTCCGGGTTCTCCAAATCCAGCAGCATAGCTCCGACCCGGTACACGACTTCGTCATCCACCCCGTGGTAAAGGACCAGCCAGCCGCGGTCCGTTTTCACCGGCGGCGTCGATCCGCCGATTTTCCGAGACTCCCAAGCGGGATTTTCCCCTTTGGCCAGCAGCTTCGGTTCATCCCAATGAATCAGGTCGTGGGAATAGGTGATCCACATCCCGGCTTTTTCCGTGCCGTATTTTTCGCCGACATATTCCTCGGGGCGGCGGAGCAGCACGTAGCGGCCGTTGATTTTTTCCGGGAATAAAATATTGTCCCGATCATTAATATCCAGCGGCGTCGTATCGGCCAAAAACTCCCAATCCACGAGATTTTTGGAGGCCAGAATCGAAGAACGCGTCAGCCAGTGCCCTTCCTGCTCGCCCCAACCGTCCGGGTATTTCGGGATGGAACGCTCGGGTACGCCCCGGCCCGTCGGGTAATAGCTCATCGCACACGGACGCAGCGCATAGTTCAAATAAAAGGTATCCTCTATTTTGACAATACGCGGATCCTGCACGCTCCCGTACGGAAATCCCAGCATATCCGGCGACACGATGGGCTCGTCCTTGACGTGCGTAAAGTGAACGCCGTCCTCGCTTTCCAGCAGGCCCAGGTAATTTTTGCAAGGTGTCAGCGATCCGGCCGTCCTTTCGATCATATAGAACTTACCGTTATCGATAATCACCGCAGGGTTGAAAACGGTTACCATCCGCCATTCATAACCCCCAGGGACCACGATCGGATTATCCGGATGTCTCTTAATCTTCATCTGAATGCCTCCTCTTGAACCACTTATAGGGTTATTATAAAGCGCATTCAAAATGCAAAATATCCTGTAGACTTTAGAAAACGTCCGAATAATAGGGGTGTTTTTTGGGAAACAAAAAAGCGGGACCGCTTGGCGCCCTTGCCAATCCGTCCCGTCGCTTATAGGCAAGCCCACACAGGCTCACTTTTACACGTCATAGTTCACGATGTAATTCTGCAGCCCTGTATTGTAATAGCCGATGCTCAGCTCGATAATCCTTCCCCGTCCGTCACGGGAATAGCGGCTGCGTTTCAGGACGGGGGTTCCCGCCTCCAGATCCAGCATTTTCGCCACCTCGGGCCCGGCCAACTCTACGCCGAATTCGTCCCGCAGCCGGTCCAGGGACAAGCCCTGCTCTTCCAGCAGCTCATACAACGATTGATCTTTCATATCGGCCAGTTCCAGGCCTTCAAGCTCGATGGTCAAATAGTGCACGTAAAAAATATACGGCTGATCGTTCAAATCATAAAGGCGCTCCATCCTCAAGCAGCGCGTGCCGAACGCCCGGTACAATTCCGTTCCTTCCTCGTTCGACACGATTTCCGTCCGCAGCCACCGCTTGCGGATCCGGTGTCCGGATTCCACGAGAATTTCCGTGAAATGCTTCCCCTTCGACAGTTTGGAGGCCGCTTTATTCCGGATGACTTTCGTACCCTTCCCGCTGCCTTTCTCCAAATAGCCTTCCTGAACCAGTTCACTGATCGCCGCGCGCACGGTTATTTTACTGACGGAAAATTCTCTCTCGAGCAGCGGTTCGGACGGAATGTTGCTTCCCAGCGCGTAAACGCCGTGCAAAATACGATCCTTCAAAATTTGTTTGATTTGCAAATATAACGGCCGGTCTTTTCGGGACAAGCTCATGTTCACTTCCACTACCTTTCCACATCGCCTATACGGCTGTCGATCGCCCGGAACACCTCCGCCTCCGAAGCCATCGGGGTATCGCCGGTGACCGTATGGGCCAGCATCCCCGCCGCAGCCGCGAAGTTCACGGACCGCTCCGGCGGAAAGCCCTCCAGTTCCCCGTGGATGATGCCGCTGGCAAAAGCGTCTCCGGCTCCAATCCGATCATGGACGGAAAAGGTCAGCCGCCGGGAAAACGCAAATTGCCCGTCTTTGTAAATAAAGCCGCGCAGGGAGTGGGAATTATCCGCGTGGATATCCCGGTTCGTTCCGGCAATGACCCTGATTGCGAATTTGTCGGCCACCGCCGGAATCAGCGCCTTAAGCCGGTCCTCCCTCGTCTCCTTCTCCGTATTCATGCCGAGGGTGAGCATGGCGTCCTTCTCATTCATCAAGACAATGTCCGAAAGCTCCAGCATTCGTTCATAATGCGGCCGTGCGGCGAGGTAGCCCCGCTCTCCCCAGAGCGAGGGACGGTAGTTGCAGTCAAACACCACCGCTCCTCCCCGCTTTTTGACGGCTTGAGCCATGGCCAGCATATGGCCGCGGACACCGTCGTTCATGGCCAGCGTGATGCCGCAAAAATGGGCCGCGTCGACGGAGGCCGCGATGCTTGCCCAATCATAGGTCCCTTCCGGCGCGGTGTTGAAACTGCTCTCCTGCCGGTTGGTATAGGTAACCCGGCTCGGCCGGACGCCGAAGCCGTTCTCCAAAAAATACATGCCCAGATAGCTGCCGCCCCGCTGCACGAAATCCGCGCCGATTCCGAGCTTCCGCAAATAAGCCGCCGCCGCGTCGCCGAGCGGTCCGGCAGGCAGGCGGGTGACGAGGTACCCGGCATGGCCGAACCGGGATAACGCCGAGGCGATATTTACGCCGGTCCCGGAAAAAGAGTAATTCAGGACGCTGGATTGCGAAAGCAGCTCAACCCCCGGCACCTGAAGGCGCATCATGACTTCGCCGAACGCCGCGATCCGTTTAGGCATAGGTATCCGCCAACTTTTTCATCGTGCCGAGCAGGGCGCGTACGTCCTGAACCCGGGTTTCGCCCGTCTCCTTGTCGATAATGGAGGAATACACGTGAGGAATGACCTGCCTTACGCCCGCCTCCAGGGCGATGCGCAAAATGGTCTCGAAATTGTCCATATCGATGCCGCCAGTCGGCTCCAGCGCAAAACCTTCCTCGGCACAGGCCGAAGCGACCGCCCGGTACTCCTCTTCCCGGCTAAGGCCCTGCATCGGGAAATATTTGAGCGCGTTGCCTCCCATATCGCGCACGAGCGCAATCGCCGCAGAGACCGGTACGATCGCGGCTTCCCCGCCGGCCGCGCTGACCGGCCCCGTGGAAATGTTCACGTACCCCGGACGCCCGGTCGGGGACACCAGGCTGTTGATCCAGCTGTCCTTCCCGCCGAGGTTGACCCGGGTCGCTCCTACCGCCGGAAACACCTGGTTGATATGGCTCCCCGGGTAATGCTTGGCGATCTCCGCCACGACGGCCGCCTGCCGGTTATCTCCCGCGCCGAGGCCGATGGAGACCGCTTCATCGATTTCCTTGCCGTAGGCCTTCATCGCGGCCACGGCTTCTTCGACCGTGGGATAAGCCTTGGAAAGCACCCCCACCAAAACATGGCCTTCCGCCGCCGCAAACACCTCCTTGGCGTTGGCGATATCCTTCGCCAGTACATTTAAGGCCACACGATCCTTATAGAAACGCTTTGCGATTTGCGACATCTCACTTACCTCCCGTCAATTTTCGGATTTCGGACTCGATCACCTGGATGTCGTCCCCCAGCAGAGGCCGGGGATCTATATCGAAATACCCCTGTCTTACCCCGTAATCCCGCGTATATATGGCGATGTCCCCCTGCTGAAGAGCCGCGGCGACTTCCTTGGCGGATACGCCGACGGCCGCCGGATCGATATGAACGCGCCCGCGGTAAATGGCCCGTCCGGCTTCATCCTGCACGATCGTCACCCGGACCCCGGGAATGTCGTTCAGCGCCATCAACGCTTGCAGCGACGCTTTTTCCTGTTCGCTCTTATCTTCTTTGACCATGTATTCATCCAGGGCCTGCAGAAGACCGAAGATCGTTTCCTTGCCGACCTTCATACTGCGCCCGATGGCATGCAGCTGCACCTTGAGCCAGTCGATGTATTGACGCTTCCCGGCCACGATGCCCGAGGTGGGACCTTCGATCGCTTTGGAGCCGCTGTAAATCGCCAAATCCGAGCACGCCACATACTTCCGCAAGTCCTCTTCGGCCGCCGCGTCGACGATAAGGGGGACTTCTTTGTCCTGAGCCACCTGCCAGGCTTCTTCGACGGAAATCATGTTTTTCTGGACCGTATGATGGGATTTCACATACAGGATCGCCGCGGTATTGTCGTTCACGGCGTCGGCGATATGCTCCGCCTTCCCTTCATTGGCATACCCGACTTCCACCAGCCGGCCGCCTCCCAAATGAACCATGGTCTCGACGGGAGCGCCGTACTGTACGTTGTGACCCTTGAGCAGGATGATTTCATTGCGGATGATGAATTCCTGGTGCAGCCGTTCGCTGAGCCGCCGATTTCCCCGCGTGACGAGCGCGGCCACGGAAAGAGCGATGCCGCTGGACGCCGAATTGACGACGACGGCCGCCTCGGAGCCGATCTTGTTCGCGATGTAATCCCCCGCCTTATCCACCAGATCGGCGATTTCGACATAGCTTTGTCCGCCTTGCTTCATGGCTTCCATCACTGTATCGCTCGGCGCGGATACCCCGAGAATACTCATGCGCCCGCTGGCGTTGATCACGCGCTTAAGGCCATATTTCGCATTCCATGAATTCCCCATTCATCACAACTCCCTTGGCTCGAATAATTTGCTCTGCCTGCCGCTCTTCGCCCTCCGAATCGCGCAGCACCGCCGGACCTTCGTCCAGACTGAACAGCGTCAGATTGGCGGTCTCTCCCGCGCGTATGCGCGCAAGCTCCGGTTTGCCCAGCCAGGCCGCGGCCCGCGTGGTCACCATCGCGATGACTTCTTCCAAGGGATATCCCAGAAGAAGAAATTTCGACAGCACGCTGCTCATACTGTACACTGGCCCGTTCAACCGGTTGCCGCGATAGATGTCGGTGCTGATCGTGTCCGGCGCTATGCCGTACCGCTTGGCCGCTTCCGCCACCCGAAAGGAAAAGCTGGCCGTACCGTGCCCCACATCCAGATGAACGCCCCGCCGGATCGCGTCGACCAAAACCTGAAGTGGACGACCCTCGGCATCGAACAGATTGTTCTTCTTCCCGTTCAAATAATGCGTGATGATATCTCTACCCGCCAAAAGCGGAACGACCTCCCGGATATCCGGCGGCCCCGATCCGATATGGACCATCAGCGGCAGTCCCGTTTCCCCGGACAGCTCCCGCGCCGCGCGCAGCGGCGCTATGCCGCTGTCTCCGACCACGCTCCGGCTGATGCGGGCCTTCAGTCCGACGATGAAATCCCCGGCGGCATCAACTGCTTGGTTGATTTTTTTCCGGTCGATCCACTCCATCTGCGACAGTTCATCGACTCGGCTCAAACCGATGCGCGAAATATTCAAAAAAGCAAACACTCGCGTCTTCGCCCGCTCCCCGTCCTTGAGGAGGTCGGCGATCTGGTCCGCCCCGCAGCTGCCCGCGTCCACGATCGTGGTCACGCCTTGGCGGATACCGATCTCATCGATCTCGTCGCCGTAGGGGTCGAACTCGGGAAACGCATGAACATGCATATCGATCCAGCCGCTCGACACGTATAACCCTTGGCCGTCCCGTTCCTCCGGAGCGCGGCCCTGACCGGGCCCCGTGATCTCCGCGATCCGGCCGCGGTCGATCACAATATCGACCTCTTCCCCGCCGACTCGCTTTACGCGGCGAAGCACCCATGAATCTCCCATGATATTCACCTTTTTCTTTTATAACATTATAATGTTTAATTTAGCATGAGGGGTAACCGAAGTAAATATAACGTTATAATGTTTGAGATTGCAGTTCCAAATCAAAGCCGATCTCAAACATTCGGGTCCATGGAAAATGCAGACGAGCCAAACGGATCTCTCCTTCCCGAATGTCTTGGAAATATTCCGCCGTCAGCCACTTCATCTTCACTTCCAAAATCGTCTGCACCTCATCCAGGCAATGACCTATCTCGTAGTAGCTCGCGTTCAGTCCGGGCAGATCGTTCTCCAGCATGTCCTGGCGGACGAGGGATTGATAAATAAGATCCTCCACAAGGCGCTCATAATAAAATTTCCGGCTTTCCCGGAACGTTTCGATTCCGGCCGTCTGTTCCGGATGCTCCAGATAGTAAGAAACGATGACGAAATGGGCGATGACCGTGCCCAGGGCGTTGCCCGAGGTGTTCCAGCCCGCATAGGCCGTCAACCGGTCCAGCAGTCCTTTGCTCCTCAGCAGCTGGATCAGCACGGGATCGCCGCCATTGCAGGTCGCGACATCGCCCAATGCGACATGCTTGCCCTTCCGGAGATAGGTTTCCGCGGCCTCCACGATTTCGCGGTACTGAATCTCCGAGAAATACGAACGGTGCCGCTCCCGGAAAGGGATCTGCTCCGCCATCCCCGCCTGGTCGACGGCCGGCGAATGGACGATCAGCACCAGCGGCGTTTCGCCGGAATGGTCCGCCAGCACGGCACCCGCCGCGGTCAGATGGGCTTTGACGCTCTCGTTCAGGCTCCGGTCCTCGTATTTCGGCTTGATGAACGGGCCTTTCGTCGAAGAGTAACGCACGAAAATTTCCGGCTTGTGCCGTTTGATCTCGCAAAAAATATGCGAAAACATCGTGCACCCGACCTCATCGGCGCCGGGATAGATCATAACGCGGTCCATGACGCCCAGCTCCCACGCCCGGCCGATCATAAGCTGCTGCTCCTTGGGGGAAAAGCCGTACTCGGCGTTGTCGTCCAGCGGGATGACCAAATGGTCGATCACGCCCTCGCGCGCCAGCTCCAAGGTATGGTGATTGACCTGCTGGTTGACCTGCCTGCGCCCGACGAAATCATTCAGATATTCCGGGGGGATCAGGGCTTTTACCCGTTCCAGCTCCTCCCGCTCCGCCTCGCTAAGGCGGTCCCGCTTCTCTTTGTCAGTCAAGTAGCTGTATCTAAAAATTTGCCCGCCGTGAAATTTGTAATAGTCCGGCTCTTCCTCGTCCTTGTTGTTGTTCGGCACCCGCATGATCAGATTGAAAGCGTGAATCCGCAGACCGGGCCTCCGTTTCTTGATTTCTACGAGCACGGACAAGCGCTCCAGACATTCTTCGAAGGTCAGGTGATGCAGGCGCGACGGAACGATGCCTCCATAAACCAGCAAGTCGATCGACACGAGCAGATAGTCCGCATCCGCGGTTTCCTTCAAAAGCCACTGCCGCACCGCCGCCGTATCGGCCGGTTTCTTTTTTTGCCCCAGGAGCCGGATGTCCGGCGCAACAAACTGTAAATCGGTCATCCCGGCAAGCCGCTGCGGAAACCGGTAATTGCAGGGTCTTTCGTCCAATGGCAGATAAACCACTTTTGACATGAGTGCGCTCTCTCCCTTTCGCTTAGGAAATTAAGCGTTTTCATCGCAGTGTACGCTTACTGCTATCTTAGCGCTCCCGGCAGCAAAGAAATATCCCACTATTTTACGAAAATATCCAAAAAATGAGGCCGGGGGGAACCTCAGAGAGATCCCCGCTCAAAAGCCTCCAGCACCAGAATGTCTTCCAATTCCGGCGGATTCGGCCAATGAATGTAGCGTTCCCGCTCCAATTGACGCAGCCCTTCGAGGATGTCTTTTTTGCCCCGGCCGGTCATCCGCTCCAGTTCGCCCATCATCGGCATCCTTCTGCGCTGGATCGTGAAATTAAACAGGATGCGCAGCAGCTTGCGCTCGAGGTCAGGAAGCATGGCTTCCGCCTCCTTTCGCCGGGGAACAGGCCAGGATTTGGCTGGCCCGAAAAGCCCGGGGCGCCCCGCTGGTCAGACAAGTGGCCCGCACCAAATCGCCTCTGACCGCATGAACTTCGATCCGCCGCTGCGACACTTTTCCCTTCCGGTCCAGGTAGATAATCTCTACGATACGTCCGATGTATTTGTTCACTCGTCTCATCTCCAAATAAGAACATCTGTTTGTATTATATGCGAACGTACGTTCTTTATTCAACAAGAAAAAATCGCCGGTTCTTCCGGCAATTCCTTTGAAGCCGGGGAGCCTACCAAAGCCGGGTAGGGGCTCTGAACTTATGGTTAACGTTTAGAAACGGGGAGATGAACTTAAAATATTTAAAAGGAGTGAGTGCGATGGGAAAGTGGAAACCCGGTGAACGATACCGCAGTTGGGGAAAAGCCGTATTGTGGATCAGCGCCTTCGCTATTTTGCTGGGCTGCGGATATGTAATGTACATTTTGTTTTCGGTGTACTGGGGAAATTAAGCGTGGAGAAGAGGCCCGTCCTTGCAAAGGGGGGCCTCCTGTTCTGTTTCGCTATATGATCCGTTCTTTACTTTTGTTGAGCTCCTCGTACATGAACTTATAAAAGCCCAATACTTCCGGACTTTTGGGAATCAGCAGCAGCTTTTGTTCCAGCTTCTTGTTAAATTCCCTCGTCATGCCTTCTCTCCCGTCGAGAGAAAAAAACTGCGCCAAAGCCACTTCGCCTTGCGAGTTGATAAAGGAAATATTGTACGGAAAGATCCATCCCGTCTTTTTCTTGACGTCCGTTTGTTTCTTAGTGACGGCATAGTCCTCGAAAAATCCCTTGTGGAACGTCGTTTTGGCGGACTCCTCTTCCACGTAGTAGTCTTTCCTCACCACTTCAGCGGATGCGGCAATGATATTCTTAAGCGGGATTTTAAATATATTTTCCACCACCCACTTATGCCCGCTCTTTCTACCTTCAACCACATTCAAAAACTCTTCGTCAAAAAACAGCTGAAGCTCATTTTCCGGGTATTTAACCGGCAAACCGGAAACGATTTTCACATAAGTATACTTGGACACGACGTAAAAGCCCCCCAACCGATCATGCATCTTTTTTCCAAATTATACACGACGGTTGGCGGGGCTGTCTTATTTTTTTGTCACTTGTTCGAATTTTCGCCTCAGCTTTGCTTCAATGCCGACAATATTTGCTGCCGCAGCCGGTTGACCGCAACCGCGGCCTCCTCCCGAGTTAACGGTGCCCCGGGGCGTTCCCCGTCAAAGATGCCGCATGCTTTCGCTTCGGCCCAGTCTTTGGCAGCCCAATCGCTGACCTGCTCAATATTGCGTTCCTGTTTGGAAATATCATTCTCCTCCTCTTGCCGTGGGTTATTGAGCGCAGCGTATGCTCCCTTCAATTCCTCCACTGATCCGCGGTACACGTTTAAATCGACATGCCCGCCAATTCCGGCGATTCGCCCGCTGTCGCTATACTGCCAAAAATCCCACTTCTTCCAGGCCGGAACATCATAGGGTGCAGCAGAGCTGTAGCGCGCGATCCAAAGCGGATAGCTTTGCAGCGTTTCGTCAAACTGTTGGGCGAACGCATTCCCCGTATAAATGATCGGGCGGATGCCGATCAGACGCTCCACCTCGGACAAAAATGCCCGGGCAATTTGGTTGATCTGCGGTCGGCTTAACCCTGCGGGGTTGTTTTCGTAGTCCATGACGGGCGGGAGTGTAAAGGGCGTGCCTACGCCTTGCAGGGTTCGCACAAAATGCTGCGCCTGCTTCCTCGCGGCTTCGGGCGAGACCGCGTCCACGAAGTGATAGGGGCCGGTAAGCAGCCCCGCCTTGTGAGCGCCCGCGGCGTTGCCGCGAAATTTCGGGTCGACCCAGGCCGTTCCCTGGGTCGCTTTGATAAATGCGAAGGAGATGCCCGCGGCCTTCACCTGCGGCCAATCGACCTCCCCCTGCCAATGGGAGACGTCGACGCCGCGCGCGTTACGGTTGCTTTTTACCTGCATGATCCTTGGTCCCCTCCTCGCTGTTTTCTCCGCTTTTGGATTGAAAAATCTTCACGGCGCTCCGCAGCACCTCCGGCATGGGAATCCCCATCCGCCCCACGTTTTCGATGATGGACAGCAGTTCCGTCGCCAAATAAAAAAAGATCACGGCATCCCGGATATAATTTCCCTCGCCCAAAATCCCGTCAATGAGATTGGCAATGGCGACCAGGATAAAAATCGTGACCTTGCGAATAATGCCTTCATGCCCGATCCGGCTGCGCAGCTCCCCGTTCATCCAGGCGGCGATCCAGCCGGTAATCCAGTCGGCGATGACGAAGACTAGTAGAACCTGGAGGAGAAGGGTCCAACCGCCGACCATGTAACCCATCATCGCTCCAACAATAGAGGCTGTGCTGGTGGTGAAGTAATCTAAGTGGTCTTTCATGTCGGTGGCCTCCTTGGGATTAGTGGAAAAGAAAAAGCCCCCTGAATGGGAGCATCCTCAATTTTATTCTGCAAAACAGTGCACTGATGCACCTACTCAATTGCCCACCATGTGACATTATTTGATGTGCCATCTGCGTGAAAAGAACCTTCTGTGTCTTTCCTATAAAGGGATAATGTAAAACCATTAGAGTTAAGTACCATATTAAAACCAAAGCTAACTGATCCATTTTTATCAGCATAGTTCGATGGACTAATAACATCAGGAACATACAAAATTAATGTAGTAATCCCATCACCACTCCTATTGTGGAAGAAGACTCTTGTCCAAACAAAGACTAAAGAGGGTCGGAAGTCGAGTGAATTTACTACTACTCGGGTCCCTGACAAAGTCTGACCTGTAGCTATATAATCAGCACTTCTTAATGTTCCAGTAGCTAACCTTTTTCCTGTAGGAATTTTCCAAATCTTCTCGGATAGTTGCTTTAACGTTTCGCTCCCTGATGCCGGAACTCCTTTGTCAGTAATGGCGGAAGCGACAGCGTTTTTCCCATCACTGACATTTGTAAAAAGCTCATTGATCGCAGCTACAGCATTGGATTTATCCGTTGTCAATAAACCTGAAAGAGGGCCAACCGCGTCATCAACCGTACTTTTCAAAGCTATATCATTCCCTGTTGCTGGAGCCGCTACCTGAGCACGCCCCATACTATCTTTAACAACCAATCGACTTGTTGCTAAACTATCCAATTCCTGCAAAGTTATCCCCTTCGCCATATTTATCATCCCCACGTTTTTTTATCCACAGTTAAGTTCCAATTACCGTACAACTACTCAACCTATAATCATATTTGGAAGCCCCGGAGGAAATACTAAAGGTAACCCCATTATCATTAAAGACCACATTTTCAACATAGCCCGAAAAAGATAAACTACTATCTCGCTCCGTCTTAACGTCTCCTCTAAATCCGCCAATTGAACCCTTATCCCTTGAAAAAACAACCGCACCCTCACCATCTATACGCGTCCAATAAGAAGTTCCTTTTGTAAAATACATGCTTATTCGCACCATAATGATTTCAGGTTTAAACGGCAGATTTGAGATTGAGAAAGGACCGGGACCAACCTCACTAAAACTCACGGTTTGAAATTGAAGCCCTGTTCTAATTTGTGCTATTTTTTCTGCAAGCTGAGCGTTTGTATCAGAAGGAGATGCCGAAACACCCTTAGAGGCAATTGCTGCAATCATAGCATCTCTATCAACCGTGGTTAATCGCTCCAAAGCCCCTTGAACTCCAAACAAAGCCACATCTTTTGGGAGGTTTGTAGGGGTGAGAGCCGGATCACCTACTACATATCCGCCACCATTGTGGTAACCCATAGGGATCGCCTGATTCATCGTAGAAGGTGTAATCACAACTCCTCCTCTATTAGGCATAGTTCCCGTAAAGGATCCATTTAGATTAGACGCTGTTTTACCTTCCAGTAATTCACTTGCGCCCGCATTTCCAGTAGCCTTAATAATGGTGGCCATTTTATCTATCAACAAATCCCAGCTCTCCGAAGCGGATGCCGATATCCCTAAGGCAACAAGCGCGGCAACCACTTCCGCTTTACGCTCATTGCCAGCTTGAAAAACCTCATTCAGTTGCGCTTCCAAACCGCTTACCCGGTTCATCGGCACAGTATCTACGGCCAGAACGGCTCCGTTAATTGCCCCGTCCGAACCAATAGGCACATTTTTGAATACCATCATCATCAACTCGGTCGACGCGGCTACCCCAGACAAAAGGGTGATTTGGGCCCGCCGGGTAACCGTGCCCGATTCATCTCTGACCGTGTTGGATATCGTGTACTGTGTCGAGTCCAGGAAGGCCCTATTAATCGCAAGAAGTAAGGTGTCCGTGTTCGCATCAAAAAGGTCCAAAGGAATTTCAAAAACCGTCTGATTGTCAACGGTGGCTACGACTTTCAATGGATAACTTACCAGTTTGGGAATTCCCGTTTCCGTCACCAGTCCAATCTGCTGATCCGTGTAAGACTTGGCTTCCAGCGTAGCGTCCTTAACGGCTTTTGGTGTGGCGGCCATATCCTCAGCGCTGCTGTTTGTAGCATTGGAAAGTTGGACCTTCCCTTTCTCAGTCAAAGAAGCATCGGGAATGCTTACATTCCCCACCGCCGCATCAATCTTATCCCAGTTCTCATTCAGCATCGTCTCAATATTAAACGTGTCATTCCCGTCCGCGACGGGGTCTTTTTTCAATAAATCAAGGTTAGGCGTTTTGCTGGCCAAGGGAACCACCTCCTGCAAATTTGGATAAAGGGAGCTGCTGCATCTCGCTCAATGTTTTGACGCCGTGAAGCTCTTTGATCACCAAATAACTGAATTCATACTCTACCGCCAGATGCGCCGGCTTGATCTCCTCGATCATCGCCCGCAAGTCGTCCAGATTCGGCGGAATGCCGATCGTATCGATAAACTTGATAGTGAAACTCCACTCGGAAGGCGCGAAAGTCACGTCGACCGTTCCGCCATCATAGGCTTCCGCCACGTTTTTCACCAGGCGTCCGGAGAATTGCCCCGCCCCGCGCAGCTTGGACTCCACCAGAGCCCGCCGCTGCTCCAACGGCTTTTCCCTGTCTGTGGCCAAACCCAATTCCTGTTCCCATCGATCCAGCCCCCAGGTCGCCGTCCGCACAAAAAACTGATCCAACGTCTCATTCAGCGCCCGATAAAGCTCATCCAGTTCAGCGCCCTTCGCGTTTATATCCGAGCTCATCACTCGCGAGTTTTCATAGTATCCCGGCAAAAATGAAAACATCTCGCGCCCCAGCGGACTGGAGATTTCATGGACGCTCCCGGTTGCCGGGGCAACCGCCGCACTCGCCGTAACTCCCGCACTACTCATGAACTTCCACCGTCCCCGGCACGGCGACCTGCCCCGGCAAAATCTCGATGTTCGCATCCGCCTTGCCGTTCACCGTCAGGTCGGTATAATCGATGATCGGCGGTATATCGAGCAGGATCGCCGCAATCCGCGTGAATCTCACCAGCGGATCGGCAAAAGCGAGCAGTTTCAAATATCCCCGCAAACCGCTTTCGATCTGTGCTTTGACCTCCGGCAGGGTCACCCCGCTGGCCAGCGTCAGCTTCACGGAGATCGCGATCGGCACCTCTTCCGCGGCCATCACCGTCACGACGGGACCTGCCGGAGCCATGCCTTCGCCCTGACCATCCATCGTCGGATCGATATGCTGCTGAGCCGCGGCCACGATTTCAGCGTTCGCCGCCCGTTTGTCCGCGTCCAGCAAATAAATCCCGACGGTGCCCGGGCCTTTCCAGAGCGGCCTGACCTGCACCCCGCCCACGCCGGGCACTTCGCCGGCCCATTTCATGTACTGCGCCTTGTTGCCACTGGTGCCCTGATTGCGGACCTGGGCGTAAAAACGCTCCAGCAGCAGCTCATCCGATTCCGTATTGGCGCCGCCGCGCGTTTCCTCCGGGTTGACCACGGCAGTAATCCCGCTGACCGGCGTTGACATCAGCGTAATGACGCCCGCCGCAACGACGCCCGAACGCCCGGGCACCAAAGCCCGGATGGGAGCACTCCCCGTCCCGTCTGTCCCCAAAGTCACCGGCTGCGTCGTTTCATACTCCACGGACGGCTCATTCGTCGCTTCGTCCGCTGGTGTCAGGACAACGGTTCCCGCCGGGACCACCGTCCCCGGGGCGCCGGTGAAGCGAACCGTCCCGATCGCGGCCACGGCAGCCCGCCGGGCGACCCCGTGCTCCGCCGCGCGCAAATCGAGGTACGACCCGAAGGTCGTCCCCGCGAAACCGCGCTGCAGCACCTGCTGCGCCCAGCCTGCGGCTTCCGCCAGCACAAAGGCCACCGGGGCCTGGGCGTCCCAAATAAAAGAGCCCTCGGATTTGTCGATATCCGAAGGCACCCTCGCCAGCATCCGCTGCATAATATGTTCTTCCGTTTGTTCCTGCAAAAATAATGGCAGCTCCGTCATCAACTCACGCTCCCTTCCAAAACTATCGCTTCTTCCTGAACATTCATCACCCGGCAGGAAAACCGGCATTGCTCTCCCGCCCAGTCAAAAACAAACCCTTCCACGCTTGCCGTGCGGGGATCGACCATTAACGTTTCCCTGGCGATCCGCTGAATCTCGCTCTCCTGAACGGCCCGGCCGTATCCTCTGCCGATCAGATCCTCGAATTCCTGTCCGTAATTCCGCGAATAAATAAGATGCCGATAGCGCGGTGTCCGGATCGCCTTTTGGCACCACATCACCCAGGCTTCCGTGCTGTCGGCCGGGGCAACTTTTCGTGAAGGCGTCAAGACGAACTCCCCCCGGTCAAAGTCAAACCGCCAGCTTCGTCCGAACTGGATTTCAGAAGCTTGCCCTTCAGCCGCCGGTTCCGTTTCCCAAGACTGTTCCAGCGCTTCCGGAAAAAGATTAGCCACCTCTGCTCACCACCTTGCATATAACGACTGCGTCATGCCCTCCGTTCAACGGGATCACAAGAACCCGATCTCCCGGTTTATATTCAAGCCTCAGCGAGGCTTCCTTCGTTTCGGAAGGTTTAAAAGCATAGTTCACCGCATCTACCGATGTCAGCATTAACTCGGGCAGCTTCAACGTTCCGGGAAATTCGGCCAAATAATAATCCCCTATTTCATGCTTGAACCGGTCCAGCTTCAAACCGGAGGCCGTAATGGTGCCAATCTCAACGGCGACTCCGGAAATTGCCTCCTTCGTTCTGTTGGCGGCATTGTCCCGCAAAGTCACCGCCAGCGCCGTATAAGGATCAACTGTCAAGAAAATACCTCCTTTTTACGTCCTCAAAAGAAGACAGCTCCAAGGTCATATGCCCGGGATCGCCAAGCTGGTGAGTCACCGACGTGACGATTAAACCAAGCCCGTTAAAATTGACCTTATCGCCGGCGCGGATCGTGTTCAAGTCCGTACAGGATACGGAGTAGGTTACGCCTTTGCCGGTAAGCATCGATTCGGCCAATTTTTTGGCGGCGTTTGCAGTCTTGACATCATCATCCTGCACGATCCGTTGCAGCACGCCATACTCGGCGGTTTGCCCCGAGGCGATGGCCAGCACCTTGGAAGGTGCGTCTTCTCCGGCCGACGAACCCAGCACCTTCACCCGGGTTACCGTTTCCTCCAACGTCCGGCTTTGCGTTGCCTCCTCAATACCTTCCAATCTCCAGACGGTTTTGTTGCCGCCGATTTTGAACAGCTCAAGCCCGGCGGACGTCATCCGCGGTACATACATCTCGCCGCCAGACTTCACCGTCTCCTTCAAGTCAGCCATGATCATATTGTAGATTGTCTGGGCGCGGTACACCGATTTTTTCAACTTGGTTTTCGTGTCCGGGACCTGGGCAAGCTTGATATTCCAATCCGCCGCATACTTTTTAATCCGCCCGGAAGCCGTTCCCCCCGCAGCAAAAAGACACTCGTCCTCCGATTTCGCCAGATAGATCGTCCGGTCGTAGACCGTGAGCGTCATTTTCTTGGTCATACCGGCCGTGCTGCTGCAATCCCAAACAACCCCTGGATGCAGTAGGGGGACCTGCCCGGATTCGCCGAACGGCACCCCGCTGATACGAATCTCCTGCCCGGGTTCAACTCCCGGAAAATCCGCCGGAATGTTCATGGTGATGGAAGCCTGATAGGCGATCTGATCAAGCGAATCGCTCAGCGATATGCTCTCGACCAGTGCACGAAGATAATACTTGTTTTGCAGCACCACCTCATAGCTCATGAAGGCATCACCAGCTTTTGGCCCGGCTTGATTTTGTTCGGGTCCTTCCCGATGGTCTTGGCGTTGGCGTTATAGATCGCCTGCCATTTGGCGCTGCTGCCAAGCTCCAGCTTGGCGATTTTCGACAGCGTATCCCCTGATTTGACCGTGTACGTTTTGGGCTTTGGCTTCGTGTCCGGGCGGCTGGCTTGCCTCGTCGACTTTCCCGCTGCCGCTGCCGCATTCGTATGAACCTTCATGTCGCGCCACGTCCGTGCCGTCAGCTCAAAATAAACATCCCCCGGTTCCCCACCTTTAAACGTGGTATTATGGGCCGAGACCATGACCAGCACATTGACCGCCGTCCCCGTGATGATCAGCCGCACCGGCTGTTTGCTGTTCATCATCTTGGTTAGGAGGTTCATCGCTTCCTGAGGATCGGGAATATCGCTATAATTGCAGTATCCTGCATCATACACCGCCGGAAAAAAAGAAGAGAAGGCGATTTCCTTCACCTTCTCTCCTGCGGGAAAGTCGTATTCTCCAAGAGACAGAATATTGACAGTCTCCAGGGCCTTCCCCCGGGATATCGTGATTTCCTCGGGATTGACGGGGAAATGAAAGACATTTCCCGCGCCATCCTTCAATTGAATTTCCATGCGCGCTCCCCTCCTTAGCTGACGTTTTGCATGGCGAGGCGAACTTCGTTGGCAATTTTATGGCCAGACAATTTAGCCAATTCGTCGTAATTGATTTCATCCTTATTGATGGTTAAATTGACGGCTCCTTTGGACACAACGACATTGATTTTCGGAACAGCCGACGGCATTCCTTGAGTACCAACCGGAAATTCTCTGGTTTCATCCTTTTTTGAAGGGATTTGCGGTCGCTCTGGCAATCGTTGCAAAGATTTTCTCATAGCAGGAGTATCGGCGCTGGCAGCTGGAGCTTGAGCTTTACTTTTCTTTTCTGGCTTTTTAAAAATATCAAATAGAAAGCCCCCTAGCTTGTCGCCTAGGAAGTCTCCGGCCATAGATCCCAAAGTTGCTCCCGCAGCCGTGCCCGCTCCCGGTACGATAGAACCGAAAAAGCCGCCAACAGCACCACCTGCCATCGATAAGAGTGATGAGGTAACCGCCTTGGTCTTATCCCGTTTTGATCCGGCTGTGGCAAAAGCCCCGACATCCGTTAGCAGGCCAAGCGGGCCGGGAAGCTTTAATTTCCCCATAAACTTCATGCCTTTCCCGAACCATCCGCCGGCTTGCTTGAGCAAATTCGATCCCTTCTCCTTGGCGAAGGAGACTCCCTTACCAACCCAATCTCCGCCTTTACTAAGCAGACCAGAACCTTTTTCCTTAAGCCAGGAAAAACCATTACCAATCCAAGCTCCACCCTTTTTTAGGAAGCCCGAGCTTTTCTCCTTTAAAGTGGAAACACCATTAACGACCCGTGTCTTTCCGTTTTGCAGCCAATTGGCTCCTGTATTTTTTAGAGAGTTCATCCCGTCGCTGAGCCATGATCCGACGGACCGGAGCCCTCCCCATCGTCCCGGCCTGGTTTTCCCGGGAACTCTTCGGGTGCCTTTTGATTTACCGCCTTGCTCGGCTTTGTTCCTGTTCGAAGATTTGGTAGGGTCCTTTGACTCGTTGTCCAGGCCAACCATAGGATTTTTTGAGCCCGGACCCCTTCTTCTTCGTTTGCGTTTCTTTTTCTTCTTTCCGTCATCATCGGAATCGGAACCCAAATCACCGTCTAAAAGTCCGCCCGAACCACCGCCACAGTTGCATTTACAAATGCAAATACAAGTTTTCTTTTCGTCTTTCCCTCGCATTTTGTCGATTAAGCCTTTTATTTCATCTTTTAAAATATCCTTTACCAAATCCTTCGTAAGGTCTTTACTAAAATCTTTCAGAGTATCAGTAAGAGATTTTTTATCATCCTTCTTCTCCCCGGAACCGGAATCAGCACCCTTCTCACCGCTGCCCCCAGACTTTCCGCCCGTTTTGGCGTCAAGGCTTTTGGAATCGAATGCGGACATAAAGGACTGAGAAAATGCGTTTCCCGCTTTCTTCCCCGCCTCCATAAACATGGACTCATTACTCAAAAGCTCCATCAAAGGCTTGCCGACCACCCCATCCCAATCCACGCCTTCCACCCGGACGCGCCAAGGCGTACCGGTGAGCCCCAACAGGGAGGCGCGAATGCGCGCGGCCGCGGCGGTTACGCCATCCACCAGACCGACGATGGGGCGAACGGTCGTGCGCCGAAGCTTGGAGAGCCTGCGCTCCACCTTATCCGCGGCTGCCGAAAATCGATCCTCCAGCGTGATTTTCGGCGCGATTTTGGTCTTGCCCAAAACGGATGCCCGCCGCTGGGTTTGCTGGAGCAGTTTATCCAAACTGCGAAGCTTTTTGTCCGCTTGATCCACTTCGCGGCTGTCCATCTCAAAATCCAGGTCAATCACTTCTTTTTTAGCCATATGCCACCTCCTTTCTCCAAACCCGGTGCGCCCGCATCAGGGCCTACGGCGAAGAGGCCGAAGCCATTAACTCCAGCTCCCTTTCCGAAAAAGCCCGCAGCAGCAGGCGCTCCCCCTTGGGGAGTGACCAGAATTCCCCGGGGCGAAGATGATGCCGTGTCCACAGATGGAACAGCAGCGTCGTCATGCCGCCGGAGTCGATCAGTTTTTTACGTCGTCGATGTCCACCCCGAAGCCGGAAATTTCGAGTACCTTATCGCCTACCGCGTCCAACTCCCCGGCAAGCAGCATCCGGCGCACGGCTTCTTCACCGCCGGACAGTTTCAAGCGGCTGATGAGCCGGTCGTCTCCCCAGCCGCTGAGTTTGACGCATTGCTCTCCGCCATCCTCCAGCTTTTTGACGACCTCCAGAGCCGCGGTCGCTTCCTTAATCAAGGCGGCATTAAAAAGCTCACTGTCGATTTTTTCGGTCACCTGGCCTTTGGCCGTTTTACGGACCGTGCAGCGTTCGCGGATCGAGTCCACCTTGCTGGAAGTCAGCCCCCGCAGTGTAATCCGCAGGCTTAAACGCCCAATAAAAATGGTCTCTTCCGGCAGATTGGCTGCCGTCTCGAAGAGACCGTCCAAAATATCCTGTTCATTCCATTGTTCCGTGCTCATAGCTTTGCTTCCTCCTTCATTTCATCGTATAACCATTGCTATTTCTCCAAAAAATCAGGACACGGTAATCGGGTCCTTCAGCACATACGACTCGAACGTAAACGGCGTTTCTTCCGCCACTTCTTCCCCTGCGGTCCAGTTGGCCAACTGAATTTTGTCAACCATGCAGTTGACTAATTCAATCCGTTCGAATCCATAAGCTTCCGGGTCATCGAGCTTGTGAATGATCGAGAACTTCGTGAAACCACGGGAGATCATCTCGGACGAGACTTTGTAGCCGCTCA
Organism: Paenibacillus sanfengchensis; assembly: GCF_036864765.1. NCBI lineage: Bacteria > Bacillati > Bacillota > Bacilli > Caryophanales > Paenibacillaceae > Paenibacillus > Paenibacillus sanfengchensis. The sequence continues at coordinate 465,919 of NZ_JBAGJC010000005.1, forward strand.
TCGTGCCGGTTCCTTTTTTACGCCCCAGTTTAAAAACGGTGTAGTCCGTGCCGACCAGATTCAATTCACGTTTTTCCGCTTCAACATTGGCCTCCAGATGGTTCAAGTTCGACTGCCATACCCCATCGATAAAAATCTGGCCAAACGTCCCCATAATGACGCGGCCTGGATCAAGATATTGTGCCATTTGCTATTCCCCCTCTAAATTATTGCACGTAGAACGTGCCGAAAATTTGTTCCATCACATCGGTGTCATCCGCCGTCCACGTCAAGTAAACCTGATCGTCTTCAGGCTGGATTTGCGGCGCGCTTCCGTAATAACGCGGATCCAGCGTCACATCAAACCCGGCCGGTTCGATGACATTTTCCATAGCCAGAGATTGCAGGTACTGCTTTCCGGCGCCGATCAGCGCAAGCCGACCTTCCTCGGTGTTGTTCACCTTGCCGATATAATGATCCTCGGCGGTGCGCTGCAGGTCGGCATTGATCTGGTCGAGAACGCGGATTTTGCGGATTTTCTTCCAGCCCTTGTTCTGGCCCTCCCGCAAAGTAACCAGGCTGTTCACACCCCGCAGCACCTTGACCTTCCGGCCGTCATGCACCAGCAACAAGACCCCGTTCTGCACGCCCGCTTCCTGCTCGGACCGCGTCCAGCGCCGGGTCACATCCTCAAATGGGGAGACGGCGTACGTGGCCGATTCCTTCAGGGACTGGCCGGCGATCAGTCCGGCGACCCAAGCCGCCACTTGGGCGGAAGAGTACGACTTTCCGTTCATTTTGGCCCCGGTGCCCACATTGACAATCCCCTCAAAATCCAGAGCAGCACTGCGCGCAATCGCCTGGTTGACCGCATCCGCACCGGTATCCTCGGCGGCCGTACCGCCCAGCGTGGCGATAACGCCTTTTCCTTCGCCGCGCACCCGTTTCAGCCAGGCGGCCATGCTGGCGCGAAGCGCCCCATCCGTTACGCCGTCCAGCGTAAGCACATGGAAGTCCTGGGTTTCGAACGCTTCGGTGGCTTTCACGTAATCCGCATTCGTAACACCCGAAATACCGCTCATCCCGCCGGCAAAAGACTCCCCGGACACGTCGGCCAGTGTACCGTCGGCGATTTTTTCCGCAATCACCCACCGGTTGCCCGTGTCCTCGTTAATCGCCGCTGCGGCCTTGGCCGCTCCCCCGTCGCCGATGGCGATCGTCCGCAGCAATGTCCCTCCTTCGTATAGCTTCAGCTCTTTCGTCCCCGCCACCGTAAGGCTCGGCTGGATCGTGACTTTAAAGCTGTTGCCGCGCTTGCCCGGGTACTTGGCTTTAAGCAGCACGCTGTCTTCGGCAGCCGCCGCGTTTTTCAGCGTCAGCGCCGCGGGCGCGGCCGTGCTGTCCGCGATCCGGTAAGCCAGCAGCTTTTGGGAGCCGCCCAACAAGGCCAAGTACAGGGTTGTAAAAGCCGTGGCCCCTTCGGATTCATCTTCCGTATAGAACTCGCGGATCGCCGCTTCGCTGGCGACCTCCACGAATTGCCCGACCGGTCCCCAATGGGACTTCACCGGCGCGACCACCACACCGCGGGCTCCCGGCTGAATCGCCGTTCCCGCCGCGCTCACAAAATTCATGTACAAACCGGGAAGTTCCGGTTGATTGGTAACGTTCCAATTTCCTCCTGCCATATTACTGCACCTTCCTTTTCAAAAATTGTTGGACCCGTTGTTTGGCCTCTTTTACGCTAAAATTGTCCCGCGATGCCCCATGCACCGCCCCCAAGAGTACTTCCGATTTCACGCCCAAAAGAGCGGCACTGTGTTTCGCCAGTTCATCGAGGGGATATACAGCTTCCCCTGGGGCCTTGATGTTATTGGCCGTCTCGGCAAGCTTTTTGTTCGATTTCACAATGGTTCACCTCAAATATGAGATTGATAATAAACGTGCTGCATGAGCGGAGCGTCCGCGGATGCCTGCGTCACCCTCCGGCTTAAAGTCACGCTTAACGGTCCTTCCCCCGTCGCGGAATAGCCGTCCGCCACGGTTTTGGTGTTTACCTGTGCTTCGGATACCTTCACATAGGTTCTTTCCTCCGCTACGAGCGGAATTTTCGCCGCCGAACCCAAGCCTTCCAGCAGTTGCAGTAATGCGGCATGCTCCTGATCGGCATCCGCGGCATGAAAAAAAGCGGTCACCCGCTTCCGCACTTCAAAAACCTTCGTCCCCTGGGGAACGGCGCTCATCTCGACTACCCGCCATAAGATCGCGGGGGAGCCCGCCCCAATCGGCCAGTTCCCGGTGTGTACGGACCATGCACGGCCCAGCCGCTTTTGCGTCCAATCCGCCAGCGCCGTAAGCCAAGGGTCGCTGACGACCGGCGTCTGCCCGGCTAAAGGTTTGGGCGACACCAAGGCGTAATGCAGCGTTCTTACCGCGGCTTGGCGCTCCTCGTCCACCCGGTCGGGGCCGGCGGGGCCGAGGGAGAGCAGGGCGAACTTGCCAATCGCGTCGTCCTCCAGCATTTGCTTATCCAGCGCTGCGTTCAAAGCGGCGGTCAGCGTCTGCAAAGGGTCCGATGACTGCGATTGTGCCGGGGAAGCCTGGGAAACGTAAAGGTCGATATTCATCAGATGCCTGAAGCCTTTCCAAAGGCCGGATCCGTGACTTTCCCCGCTATCATTTCCCGCGGCCAATACCGCGTAGGGCTTCGGCGCATCCGCTCCGGCAGGCGGGGAGTGGAAATAGACTTCCCGCAATTCCGGGATGGAGGCTCGAAGCTTGTCATAGGTCGTCCTAATCATGGAATCAAGCATGATCCAACTCACCTCCCTTCCACCGGGCGGCTTCCCGCCGCGACGCATCTCGGCAGGCTGCAAAACTGCCGGCTTCCTTCGAAGCGGCCCCAAACGCAGCGGACGCACCGCTCCGGCCGGGTCCAATCCGCATCGGTCCGAAGCGGCGGATTTTTATTGTTGCTGCTGCGGTTTCGCAAATCGCTTCCCTCCCATAAGAAAAGCCGCTGAACGGGTCAGCGGCTTTCAAGTTTATTTAGAGTGATCAGGAGGCATTTACTTTACCGCCCGTCCACTCGATTTCCACAATATAAATTTACCATGCCTAAAGTCGAGCGAATGGACACACACTGGGCAAAAACCGGACAAAAACAGGAACGTGTGTTCTTATTTTTTGTCCATTATCATTCTCCCCCGCTTCCGCAGGGGCGCAAACGGCTTCTCCGTCAAATTAACGGGATTTCCTCCCGTTAATCAAGCGCACTCCGCCCATCCCGCATCCAAGAAGCCTTACGGAATGAGAACCACATCCCCCGGCTTCAAACCTTCCACCACTTCCGTTAAATCGTCCACTTCGAGCCCCGTCCGAATGACGCGTTTTTGCGACTGTCCGTTGCCCTGGTCCAGCATAACGTACGGGGTTTCTTTATCGCGCATAACGCCCAGAGACGGCACGGCTATCACGTTTTCTTTCCGCAGCGTCTCAATTGTCCCCTCGAGACTCAGGCCTCCGATCAGCCCCGGGACAGGCTCCAGATCAATCACCATATCGAATTGGGAAGGCAGCTTCGGATCCGTGTTCGCCCCTTTTTGGGCAAACTTGGAGATACTGCCGACCTTGCCCGACAGCTTCAAGTCGGAATTGCCGGTCGCCTTCACGCTCACACTCATTCCCGGTTTGATGCGAAACATGTCCGCCTCGGAAATGGAGGCGAGGAATTGGAGCTTGTCCGTATTCACGATCGTTCCCAGGACCTGCCCCTCCGAAGCCATACGGGTCTTGTTCTCCGTATCGTACAGAACGAACACGCCCGCTGCCGCGGCATGAACCGCCGCGTTGCCGATAATTTCCTTTTTGGCTTGCAGCTCCTTCATTTTCAATGCCAGCGCCTTCTCATTCAATGTTTGGGCTTGACGTTTGGCTTCCCTGTCGGCATAAGCCTTTTTCCGCTCCTCCTCGGTGGCCCCCGGGGGCTCCGTATCCTCCGCCGCATTTAAGGTCAGCTTGTTCAAGTCCAGCTCCACCCTGGATTTCTCGATTTCGCTCTCCAACTGCTTCGCTTCGCTCTCCAGCGTTTGGGTATCGAGCGTGAACAGAAGATCGCCTTTTTTAACTTGCTGACCGTTCTTCACCCGCCACTCCCGGATCTTCGCCGAGAAAGGCGCGAAAACTTCGGTCTGTTCGGCATAGGAAGATTTACCTTTAACCTGCACTTTCTGGGCCAATGTCGCCTGAGTGACCTGAAATGTAATCGGGGCTGGCGTCTCCACCGGAAGCTCCGGCTCCGGCTTGTACTTCTGATAAATCCAGTACCCCGCTCCCGCCAAAATCACGATGGCGAGAATCCCTTTGATCCATGTCTTCATCTCTATAATCCCTTTCCTCATCATTTCTGCCGGTTAAACTCGTTATGCCGACTTGATAACCCGCAGGGCATTTGTCCTGGAGGCGCTGATCGCCGGGTAGATGCCCGCAAGCACCCCTACCACCACAGCAAAGACCATGCCGGCGGGAAGCGTGGACAACTCAATCACCACCGTCATGGGGCCTCCGTCCTGCGACATCATCTGACTGGCGAGAAGCGCGTTCACCTGGTCGATGGCCAGAAACCCAATCAATATCCCGACTGTCCCCCCCAGGAGCCCCAATAAAGCAGCCTCGACGATGAACATCTCCCGGATCTGCCATAGATTGGCTCCCAGCACTTTCATGACGCCGATCTGCTTGCGCCGTTGATGGGTTGACATAATCATCGCCACAATGATGGACAGCGAAGCCAGCATCATGACAAATAGGCCAATGCCCAGCGCGGCTTTGCGATACAGGTCCAACTGTTCGTTCAGGGCCTGCTCCTGGAACAAATTGCTTTCCGTTCGCAGCGTCAGCCGCTGGATTTGCTGTTCCACCTGGGCCACGTATTTCTTGTCTTCCACTTTAACGAGCGCGGAGTTAAGACGACCGCTCCCGCCGGAACCCGCCTCGCTGTTCTGAAACTGATCTTGGAGCATGCGTGCGGTATCCAGGGAAATGTAAACCTTCTTATCATACATCGCATTGTTCGCATTCGTTCCTTCCTGAAGCTTCAGTACGCCCATCACCCGCAGGGACGCGCTTGTCCGCATCTTCGTCATGTCGGCCGGGTCAGGGCTTTTGAATTGGATCTGGTTCTGGTACAGGTCGGCAGGAGCCGACATTAAATCCGTAAATTGTTTCAGCAGTTCGTCATTATACGGGTCCTCCGACAGCTTCTCCTGCATCTGCTGTATGACCTTGGGGTCCACCAATCCGTACGTGGCCCCATAATTGACCACGGCCGCACCGTTCGTTTCCGAGGGAGAACCTTGCGCGAAGCGATAGCCAAAGTCGCGTAACGAAGCCAGTTCCGTTCCGATGACCTCCACACCCGAGGAGCGCCCGTCGGACGTCACCATTTCCATATAATCGAGTTTAAGCATGGGGGCTACCGAGACCACATGGGGCAGATTTCGGATGACTTCCAGCTTGCGCGGGGTGAGTGCGCCGCGGTCAAACCCCGAATTTGAAGTTCCGGTTTTTCGCCCTCCCCCGCCGCTCGAAATCCCCTCGTTCGGCGATACGGTAATTTCGTCCATGTGGTAATTCTCGTTAAGGGTCTTCTCGCTATACGTCTGTACCGATTTCCCGACGCTCAAGGCAATAATCAGGGCCGCACAGCCGATGGCCAAACCGGCCATGCACAGCAAGGTGACCACTTTTCTGCGAATGATCTGCCCCCATGCCATGCGCAACACATCAACAGTTCTCACAATGCTTCTCCTTTTTCCATCTCAAGTTCATTCATCAGTTCATTTGTCGTCTCCCCGATCAATCTTCCGTTCCGCAGCGTAATGACCTTCTGCATCTGGTCAGCCACCTCCGCTTCATGGGTAACGATGATAAAAGTGGTTTGCATCTGCCGGTTCAACCGCTGGATAATGGCCAGAATTTCTTCTTCGGTCTCCGTATCGAGATTTCCGGTCGGCTCGTCCGCAAAAATGACGGATGGCTCCGTAACCAGCGAGCGCGCGATACTGACCCGCTGCTGTTGGCCACCGGACAGCTGTGACGGAAAGAGTCCCGCCTTCCCGGCCAGACCGACCTGTTCCAAAAGCGCTTCGGCCTTTTTCCGCCGGAGGGCGGGCCGCATGCCCATGAAGACCAGCGGAAGCTCCACATTTTCCCTTACCGTCAAATTGGACATCAGTTCATAAGCCTGAAAGATAAAACCGATATGCTGGCGGCGAAATTCTGCCAACTTGTTCTCCCCCAGCCGAACAATATCCGTGCCGGCAATCCAAATGCTCCCTTTATCCGGCTTCATCAATCCGGCCATCAAGTTGAGAAGGGTCGACTTGCCCGAGCCCGAGCTGCCCAGCAGAGCCACCATCTCCCCCTTGTTCACGGTCATGTCGATTCCTTCCAATACGGGGACGACCCCTTGAGCGCTGCGGAAGGCATGACTGACCTGATCTACGCGCAACATATTATCCCCTCCTGACCACGAAGCAAAGTATGTATTCTTGTCGCCTCTATCCCTCCATTATAGGAGCCGGTTGTATCGGATTTAACCTGAGTTGTATACAGGTTGTAACATCTGCAAGCAATAAAAATACCCCTGAAAGTCCCGGGCACAGTTTCAGCTGTACTTCGGTCTCTCAGAGGCAAGACTGTTCAATAATTCCATACTCCGGGCAAAGAATCGATTACCACGGTCTGAAGGTAAACCGGTAGATTTCGCTGTTCTCCATGGAGCTGCCCAGAACGAACAGGTCGTCTGCCTTCCAGCTTAACTTGATAAACTGGTCGATGTTCCGGTAAACGACCGTATCCGAAGCCAGACCTGTTTCTTGAAGATAGGCGACATGCACCTCGTTCGTTTGCTTATCTGTTCCAAGCAGGTAGGCGAGACGGAATTGCTCCTCATCGATCTGAACCCCCCAGATAAGGCCTTGTTTCAGGAGCTCATATACTCCCGATCCGGAATGGTAGCGATACAGCCCCTGCACGTGTGCCACCGTTCCCCGAACCAGCAGATCGCCGTTCTTCAACACCTGAAAGTCTAAAATTTCATCGGCCTTCGTCAATAGCGTTCCATCCGGATTTCCTTTTAATGAAAACCGGAAAATCCCCGAATGCTCGCCCAACTGAACAAGCATATAAGCCTGGTGATCGTCCGGGCCGGGCGAAATGTAGGATATCGGATAGACGTCTTTGGCTTTGATCCCGGCAGCCTTGGCGATCTCTTCCTGCAGCTGTTCGTAGGTGAACAACATTTCCTTCTTCCCTGTCTTCAGGTCAAATAATCGGTATGTCGAACCATCGAAGCCGATGTACATCTCGTCCCCTACGCGGTTCATTAAAAAGGCTTTGTCGGATAACAGCCGTTTCTTTTGCCCCGATACCGGATCGTAAGCATACGTCTCCTGCGTTTGATTCGAACGGTACCGCGAATAAATCAGCGTGCTGTTCCAAAAGGAAAACGTGTTATACAAAACACTGGAATCAATATCCTTCACCCGGTTGTCATCCAGGTGGAGCAGGGATAGCTTCATTCCCGTGTAGGAGGCGTCGGCCCGGTTCAGGACCAGTGTATTATGATTCAGAGCTTCAAAGTTATAGACGGCAAAATCATTCGGCAGCTTCGTCGCCGACTCGATCGAAAAGGCATCGCCCGGCTTGAGAGGCAGGCTGTTGTCGAACTGGCTGCCGGGCAGCTCGATCGTACGCGGCTGGATATAGATCAGATTGAACAGATTGTCCAAACTGTAAATTCCCCCGACTCCGGCCATCAGAATTCCGGCAAGGATCAGTTTGTTCCGGTAAGTTGCCCAAAATTTACGTCGTCCCATGTCTGTCCTCCGGCAACAGGATTTTGACGCGGGTCCCTTTCTTCAATTCGCTGTCCATCTCTACCCGGCCGCCATGGGATTCCACCGTTTGTTTGACAATGGACAAGCCCAAGCCGGCGCTGCCTTTTTCATTCCGATGTTTCTCACTCACCCGGTAGAACGGTTCAAATACAAGCTTCAGCGCTTCGGGCGAAATCCCCTCTCCCTGGTCGGTGATCAGCACCGCCACCATGGCATCCTCCCGAAAAGCTTCCACGGTAATGGAAGAGTTCACATAACCATACTTGATCGCATTATCCAACACGTTCAGGAACACCTCCTTTAGTTTGTGGCGGTCTCCCTGAACTTCAAGCCGCTCCTCCAGCTTATATTGAATATGAATATTGTATTTGCTCGCCTTAATGGACATATCTTCGCAGGCTTCCCACACGACCTTCGCGGCATCGATCACTTCGAACCGGTAAACCGGCAAAGGATTCGATGACACCGAGACCTCCAAGATGTCGGCAACCATCCCGTTCAAACGCCGGCTTTCTTTAATGATATAATCCAATCCCTTGTCAAAATACATCCTGTCGGTAAAACCGTTGTCCTTGAGTATTTGCGCGTAACCCAAAATGGTGGTCAATGGCGTCTTCAGTTCATGGGTCACATTGTCAAAGAAGGTCTTGCTGCGCGCCTGCACCTGTTTCACCTCATCCCGCTCGCGCTCGATGACGTCGATTTGTTCCCGAATCCGCCGAATCATCGCCGCGAAGCTGGTTGCCAGTTCACCGATCTCGTCCCGGGTCTTGATGCGGATATCCGCGACGAGGTTTCCTTGCGCCACCTCGGCGGAACGTCTCGTAAGCACGCGGATCGGATTCGTTATTTTTTTGGAAATCAGCACGGAGGCCAGGAACACAAACCCGAAGATCAGAGCGGCGAAATTTTTGATCGTCTCCTGGTACCGGACGTGACGTTCGTACAGATCGCTGTAATCCTTATCGAATTGAAGAATACCGACAACCGAATTGCGAGCCGTCAAAGGAAAGGTTAGCCTCGCGATCATCCGGTTGTTCTCCACGTAAGTCGTGTAAACTACCTTGCCTTCGCCATCCGTTTTCGTGACATCCGACCGGGGTTGCAACGGCACTTCACCCGACGCATCCCCTTTTTGTAAAGGGGTTCCGTCCGGGCGGAAAAGAGTCACCTTCCCGCCGACGGCACTGCCGATTTGGCCGGTAAGCTCGGCATTCTCCATCGCCAGCGTTTTCTCGCTCATCCGAAGATTATGGATCAGGAAATATTGGTTCACCGCGATATCGAGGTTCTTTTTGAAGTGACCCATATCCTCATCCACTTCCCCGTAAAGGCTATCCACCCCGACTTTGCCGGACAGCATAATGAGCACGGTAAACCCCAAAAAAACGAGACCCGAGAACAGCAGCACCAGCTTAAACTGGATCGTCCATTTCATGACTGCACCGGCGCGTTCAATTTGTAACCCACTCCGAAAACCGTCTCAATGATCGACATTTCCGAATCGTCCCGATCCAGTTTCTTCCGGATGCGCTGCACATGGATATCCACCGTACGCGTATCTCCCGCAAATTCAAATCCCCACACTTTGTCCAACAGTTCGGACCGGGTGAACACCTTATGTTGGTTTGTGGCAAGAAACAGCAGCAGATCGTATTCCTTATTCGTCAACCCCGCCCGCTCGCCGTCTTTTAAAACCTCCCGCTCATCCTTGCGGATTTCGATATGCCGGCCCAATCGGACGATATCGAACGCCTTTTTCTCCACCGTCTCGCTGATCAGATCAATTCGGCGAAAAATCGCGCGAATGCGCGCGACAACCTCCCGGATATCAAAAGGCTTGGTGATATAGTCGTCGGCTCCCAATTCCATCCCCAACACCTTGTCCAGCATATCGGATTTGGCCGTGATCATAATGACCGGAATTTTCCACTGTACGGACAGCCGTTTGCATATATCAAAGCCGCTTATGTCCGGGAGCATCAGGTCCAGCAGCACCAGATCCGGCCGCTCCCGTTCCATCCACTGCAATCCTTCCGACCCGCTTGCGGCCTGATGAATAATGAAACCTTCTTTGCTTAAGGAGTAAGACAAAATATCCCGAATGGAGTCCTCGTCCTCGATAATCAAAATCCTCTTCGACATCTTGATGCCATCCTCTTTTCCTTGTTCCTAAGACGTTGATATGCTTGACTCTCAGACTCCCCGTACTGACAGGGTTCTGTCCATATTTTGAATGCAAGAAGCCGGTTTGAACAGAAAAACAACTGAAATGTTACAAATCGGATACAAATATCCATGCTCTGGATACATAAGCCCATTATACTGTGTTACAGCCAAGTCATGTTTGAAGCTGAGTGCTGGAAATTTATGCTTAAAGGGGAATTCATGTTTATGCTGGACCAAAGACAGCTTAATGAAGCTTATATTCAATATAGAGCGGAACTAATGAGGTATTTATCCCGGATACTGCGTCATCAGCAGGATGTGGAGGACCTTGTGCAGGATTGCTTCATCCGTCTGATGAATGTGAAATCAGAACTTGAAGAATCCCGTATCCCTTACTATTTAAAAGTGATTGCCCGGAATCTGGCCATCGACGCGTTCAGAAAAAAGGTACGGACAGCGAAACGGGATAGCCGCCTTAACTCCCCCCGCTTCTATCAGGATACCTTGGAGTTGGAAATCGAGGAGGGAGTTCACGAGATGGTCTCACTGATCGGTAATCAACAACACCGCCGGATCGTGGAACTTCGCATCATTCATGGATACACAATAAAAGAAACGGCGCAGCTGATGAATTGCAGCGAAAGTATGATCAAATCTTCCGTCCATTCCGCAGTCAAGCGAATGAGATCCAAACATAAAGTAATCTCCTGAAAATAGCAATCATCTCAATGGCAGGAATTCACAATCGAAAAAAGCCGGCGTTCCGGCCGGCCTTCTCCTTCTTCTCCTCCTACCCCTCCCGCGCCTCCGGCACCGCATCGTTCGCGCATACCTCAAGCTTCATCGCCAGCGCGAGGATGCGGATCGCGTCGGCTTTGATGCGGCGGTAGGTGCGGTCGCTGATCCCCATTTCCCCGCAGCTGATAAAGTCGTACTCGCCCTCGTCATCCAGATAGCTGCGCTCGATCACTTCGCGCTGTATCTTTGTGAGACGCTCCATCGCCTGATCGAGCAGCTCCGACTTGTGGATCAACTCGGCCTCACGGTCCACATTCCGGATGGCCGTTCGCTCCGCCGGCTTGCTGATCACATGGGTGGCCCCGTGGAACCTCGGTTCGTAGTTGACCGTCATCCCCGCTTGCTGACGGACAAAACCGATTTGCCGGAACTGCCGCACCTCCTCCAGCCGCTTTTCGACTGCTGCCCGCGAAGCGGCATAATCAATGGACATGGTATCAAATACGGTTATAAACGGATGTGTACGTCTTCTTCCCACGGCAATCCCTCCCTGAACATATTCCCATCAACAACTTGCCAATTTGGTAACAACCATCCCACCATTGATTTTCTAAAAACCAGTTTTTCCTCCTAAACATTCTCAATAATCTATTGTAATTTGCCATTATGGTAACTTTAATCTTATTTTATATTACCAAAATGGTAATGTCAATTATTTCCCAAACTTATTTACAAACTCGATTTACCATTTTGGCAACTTCGTGTTATACTAAAGGAAACCATAAAAAACGGGGAGTTCCAATGCAGAGTCTTGGGGATCGGATCAAATTCCTTAGGGAGAAAAAGAATATGACGCAAAAAGATCTCGCATCCGCAGCGGGATTAACCGTCGTTCAACTGTCCCGGTACGAAACCGGCGACCGGAAGCCGGATCCCGAGGCGCTGCGCGGCATCGCGGACGCCTTGGACAGCAGCGCGGACTACCTGCTCGGCAGGACCGAGGTGCCTTCGGAGTCTTACGACAAGGGAGCGAGCATGTCTTTTTACGGCGGACCCGAAGCCTACACGTCGGACGAAATCGCGATGATGGAAGCCGCGCTCAAGGCCTACCGGGAACAGAAGAAAAAGCTGCTCGACGGCGGCAACGAAAATACAAAAAATTAAAGGAATTAATAGAGGCGCGTCGAATAAGTATCTTCAGACAAGTCTACAACCAGAATCAGGCCCTTCATGACTAAGGGCCCTTCTTTTCCGTTACATACCGAACATATATTCTCTTTTTGAGGTGATTTCATGTTATTCTCCTACTACAGGGAAACCGAGTTGGAGCAATGGATCAGCGGCAAATATTTGACTCATGGCATCATTAGTCCGGCGGAGCACGATATTGAACATATCGCGAACGCCTTCGATATCGATCTGGTTTATGAGGAGTGCCCGTCTTTTTCCGACAATGAAGAGCGGGTGATTTTCCTGAACAAGCATGCGGACGATGTGACCGCCCGGGTAATTTTTTTCCATGAATTATGCCATGTCCTCAGGCATGCCGGAGATCAGCGAATCATGCCCGCTATGTTCAAGAGCGCCCAGGAGACGGAAGCGGAACAGTTCGTACTCTATGCGGCCATTCCTTTCTATATGTTCGCCAAGCTGCCGGTGCCGGATCAGCGCTCCGAAGCGATCGCTTACCTGGCGGAAACATTCCGTGTACCCTGCGGGCTGGCGGAGCATCGTCTGGACCAAATCCAACGGCGGGTGCTCCACGGCAGCCTGATCGCCGCCGCCAAGGAAGCGGACCGCCAGAGGCAATCCGCCTCCCCATGGTCGGGGGAGACCAAACGGATCATGGCTCAGTTGGAGCGGCAGCTGAGCGGCAATTCCGGAGGAAATTAAGATGAAGCTCGCCCTCTATTGCGACTTTGTATCCGAGGAAATCCGGCCGCTGCAGCTGGTTATCAGGTTCGATCCGGGAGAGCCGAACTGGAGCGACATCTTGTATTTGCCGCTCCGGGGGCCTTTCGAGCCGTTTGAACCCGAAGGCTTCGAGGACCGGATCGTCGCCTCCGTTCTCCTGGAGGACCTCGTCCTGAAGCGCGACGACGAGGAAGAGCTCGGCATTCTGCTGCCGAATCTCGCCCGCCGCCACCCGGCGGCCGACATTACGGTGCTTGTTGTGCAGATTGCCGATGCGGAGGAGGTATTGGGGGTTAAGTGGGGAGACCGTCTACTTCGGTAGCGGTCGTATTCGTATTTTTCACCCTGTACCAAGTTTGTATTTGGCCATATGTTTATCCGCTATGGAGGGATTTAACCGATCCTCGGGAATATTTTCGTGGAGGATATGTTCCAATCCTGCTTGAATTACAAGTTCGCGCATGGCTGCAATTCGTTTCTTATTAAAGTCAATGAAACGAAAATCCAGTTCCCGCAAATGTTGCAAATGAAGTATCGGTTCGAAATCGCGGGCTTTGATCGCTGGAGAAATCTCGCACAATTTTAAGCTCTCCAAACGCTGCGCGGTTCGTAACAAATCGATGTTCTTTAATGATTTCATCCGATTAAGCTCCAACTGCTTAAGCTGCTTCATACTAGAAAAATCGCACAAAAACTCCACTTTGGGTAGCGATAAGTGAAGAAAATGAAGTTGGTGCAGCGATGCCAATGCGTCCAAACTAAGCAAATTGCGTATGGATGCCAGGCTAAGTATCTTGATATTTGAATCCGCCAATGTGCTCAATGGACTTTCCAAGCCGCAATCATGAATATAGAGGCAGTGAATCAGTGGCAGGCGGCTAACGAAACCTAGTTCATCTATAGTACAGCGCAAAATCAACGTATCCAGCCGAGAGCAATTTCCGACAGGACTTAAATCGGTAAATTGCCCATCTAGCGAAAGAAATTGCAGTTGCTTAAAGTCGGTCACAAAATCGAGGTTAATCGGTTTTTTACTAGCAATCGATAGGTAATTCAAATGACAAAGCTGACTTAACATACTCAAATCGCAGCTTTGATTTAAGTTTAACTTTAGGGCAAAAACATGTTTTAACTGGGCTACAGTTCTCAACAGCTCCGTTGTATAACGACTTTTCGTGTCCACGCAACTGATTGATAAAATCAAATCCTGACGTTTTGCAAATACATGTTGATCCAAATCCAATAAATCCTCAATTTTGTCGATATCAATGACATATGAAATGATGGCTCTTGGTTCTAACAACTTAATGGCCTTGTTCATTTTGTTTCTAGTCCATGGCGCACCGTTCATTGAAGCCGTCCACGTTTCTCCCAACTTTCCAACCCTCCCAATTCCAAAAGATGCAATTCTGCAGGCATTTCTAGAGATTTTAGAGAAACGAGCCGGTTTCGTCGAAAATTCCTGCAGAATTGCAGGCATTTTGAAATTTTTGTTCCAAACAAGAAAAAAACATGCAGATATGCAGGAATTCTCTGTTATCAAGGTTGTCTGAAGGGGCGCTAGTTTTTTTGGTAACGGAGTATATTTGCTTTGTCCGTTTCGAACATCATTTCGTTCTATGAAATCATTATAACTGGGATGCAATCGCAAAGGAAACGAAACCGAATCTTTGACCCCTATTCCATTGTCTAACTCAAATCGGCCGGGACATTTCACTTGCATATTCACGGCCAATCCCCGGCCTTCTTCCCCCAAGAGCAGGCCAGGTCGTCGTCGCCCCCGGCTGCTCCATCTTCCCCGGAGCAGACCGCCCAGGGAACCCGCTGCAGACGCAGCCGCTTGGCATCGCTTACGCCGAATTCGCCGTAATAAACGGTCGACTCATTGGCGGGATCGCCCCAGTTATGCCATCCTTGGGGATGAACATGCCCGCCCGTCCGGCAATTCACGAACACCGTCTTGGCATGCTTGCGCCAAGGCCGGCCCAGGTAGACCGAAGCCTCGGGGACCCCCGGGGCAGCGGTCAGCCAGCAATCCCGGAATACGAACCCGTGCCGCTGGCCCTCCGGGGTGGAAGCGGCGGTGATGTATCCGGGATGTCCCGCTTTCGCGTGCGGAAGGCTGCGAATCTCGCAGCCTTCAAAGAACGCGGCTGCCCCGCCGAAGATAAAATCGACCGTGCCTTCAATCAGGCACTGCCGGTACAACTGCCGGCATTCGGACCAGCGGTTCCGCAGCGGAATACCGCCAAACGGCTCGCCGTTTTTTTGCACGGGCGGCAGCGGTCCCGTACATAACGTATCCTGGTGCCCTTTAAAAGCGCAATTCCGAAACACGGTCTTGTCGCAGTGGGCATAGACGGCGAGCGCCTGACCCACGTCATCCCCCTGCCCCGCCGTATTGGACAAGGTCAAATTTTCAAGGATCAGCCCGGTCCCGCCCAGGAATAACGTCGGTGTGGCAAACGTGCCGATTTCGCGTCCGCATTCATCCAAGTCTTTGGCGCAGCGATCCATCGTAATTTCCACCGGGCCAATACCGGTAAGCCGGAGATGGGAGCGATAAATACGCACCGCCTCCCGGTAAACGCCGGACAAGATATAAATACGCACCGGCTCTGCTTCGGGGATGCATTCCGCGGCATCCACCGCCGCCTGAACCGTGGCAAAATCACAATAAGCTTCCGACCCCACCAGCCATTCGATCATCATTCGTCCCCCATCAGGTGCCGGAGCAAGAACGGCTGCCAGGCCGCCCGCATCTCCGCCGTCTCCATATGCCCGCCGCCCCCGATCAGTGGCTGCCAATGATCCGGCACGCCGGCGGCGGCATAAGCTTCGGCGAGACCCGCCACTAGCAGCTCCACGCCTTCGGGCGGGCACAGCCGGTCGTTCCGGCCGGTCAGGCTCATTCTGGGGCGGGGCACGATCAGCTTCTGAATGTCCAACGTGCTGAAATGCTTGAGCAGCCCCGGGACATAGGAGTAGAAGCCGTGGTGATCCAGGCCTCGCTTGGCGATGAGCGTCGCGGCCTCCACCTGGCCGCATATATCGATCGTCACCTTGATGCGCTCGTCAAGCGCCGCCAGCCACCAGGCCATCAACCCGCCCATGGACATTCCGATCGTGGCGATTCGGGTGCCATCGATATCGTCCCGGCCGATCATGTAATCGAGAAGGCGGCGGTTGTCGTACAGCATCATGCCCCACATGACCCGGCCGTGCCACAGCATCTCCTTGACGAGCTCGCTCTCGGTTTTGCCGGCGCGTTCGTTGAACGCCCACATATCGATGCAGCAAACCGCGCAGCCCATGGCGGTCAGCACCTTGGCAAACGAAGGCTCCTGCAGGTAAGTGCTGCTCTGGAGCAGTTCCCTGCGGCCATTCGCATAGTTGCCCCCGTGGGAATGATTGAAGATCACCAGCGGGAAGGGGCCGTCCCCCTCCCGCGGTTTAGCGACATACGCCGGGACAGGCTCGATCCCGTTCAGATCCAGCAGCAACGTCTCCAGAAAAAAAACGTCGCGCTCCTCCCGCTTCAACAGCCTGGCTTCTATCGGCCCGCCATCGGGAAGATCTCCGAGGAGGCCAAGCAGTTGTTCCCGCGCATGATCCGGTCCACGGTTCCGATCCATGTTATCCTTCCTCCCTTGCCGTTTTGCACCGGTCCGCCAGATTATTCGGCATCCTCGTTGTCAGGCTTGCCGTCTCTGCCCCGATACCGGAAGTAGGCGAAGTCGGCGAAACTGCCGCCGAACCGGTTCATATCGTGAGCCGCGATGCCGATAAAATTGCCGGTAAACCCGCCGGACAAGAACCCTATGTTCCGTGTCGTGCCCAAAGGGCGCCACGATTCCCCATCGTCCTCCCGATAGAAGAATCGGCCGTCTATTCCATTGACGTCCACGGCCAGTTGAACCGCCCCGGCCCCCCTAAGCTCAACGGCATCCGCATCAAGCACGAATTCATCCTTTTCGCAGCGCATCAGCCGCAGCACCTTGCCCAGGCCCTCTTCATAACTGACGCAAGCGTACCAATAGTTATCCTCGTTCAAGTAAAGCATCAGCCCGGCCATTTGCAAATAAGAAGCGGGACTCGATTCCACCTGCGTTTCCGCACGGAACGATTTGTCTGTCTGACGAATCGCCAGAATATGGTGGCGGAACAAGCTTTGGACGGACTCGCCCGCATGAATTCGCAAATAGCCCCTACGCGCGGCCAGCGAACACCAGCTTTCGTCCGCCGAAATCCGCAGCGTGTTCCAGTTTTTCTTCAGCCCGGGTCCCGAGAAATCATCTTCAAAATCCGTTGACATCTCTGTCGGCGTAACGCCTCCGGGCAGCGGCACCTTAAGCTGCGGAACATTCCCGTCCGCCCCCAGACGAAGCCAACCTTGCTCATCCCAAACCACCCGCTGCAGGGCGGTTTCTCTCCCCAAAATGGCATATTGCCCGTCAACCGGACGCGTACATAAATGCGCCATGTACCATTCGCCGCCGGGCGTCTGAACCAGACTGCCGTGACCCGCGCACTGCAACGCCAGTTCCGGATCATTCCGCGAGGTCAGCATCGGATTCAGCGGATCGACCTCGTAAGGGCCAAGCAGTTCCTTCGAGCGGGCTACCGTAACGGCATGCCCGGAGCCGGTTCCCCCTTCGGCCGTGATGAGATAATAGTAGCCGTTTTGCTTATAAATGTGCGGGGCCTCCGTTTTTTTCAACGGCGTGCAATCGAACAACTTCTTCGGGTCGCCTACCAGTTGACCCAAACGGGGGTCATATTCCTGGATGACGATCCCGCTCGATTTGTTGCTTTCGGTAATGCGGTAATCCCACAGGCAATTCAGCAGCCATTTGCGGCCATCGTCATCGTGGAACAGGGACGGATCAAAGCCGCTGCTGTTGAGGTAGACCGGCTCGGACCACGGACCGTGAATCGACGGAGCCGTAATTAGATAATTGTGGCAGTCCTTAAAAGGACGCTTCGTGCTTTTCACATCGGTATACAACAGATAAAACAATCCGTCATGATAGCTCAGTTGGGGCGCCCAAATGCTGCAATTTTTCGGATTCCCCCTCAAATCCACCTGATGGGTCAAAATATCCGTGCAATGCTCCCAATCGGCCAGATTGGACGATTCGTATACCCGGACGCCGGGGAGCCATTCAAACGTGGAAACGGCAATGTAATACACGTTCCCCACTCGCAAAATACAAGGATCCGGATTAAACCCCGGCAGGATGGGGTTATGTACATAACCCGCCATTTTTTCTTCCGCAGTCATCGACGCGTTCTCCTCCTAAACTCCCGCATTCCGTTGTTCGGGCGCGACCGTCACCTGTTCCAACAGCTTTTCGGGACGCTTCGTATTTCTGGACTCACAATGTTCGACCGTCACCTGCTCCCCATTTTCCACATAAAAAGCGGGTCCCTCATGGTTCTCAATCGTGACGTGATGAAACCGCACCTGCCTGACATTTCCGAGGAAAAAGCCCCTGCCTGTCATCTCGCCAATACCCGCCATCATGGCTGGGACTCCGGGAACGGCATCCTCCGCCATGGAGATATCGATATGATCAAACGTAATCTCGGAAATGTATTGTTCGGCCAAACCGTACAAAAAACCGGCGGCCGCCTGCACCCGGCGGGCGGTAATGTTGGCGAAGTGAATGCGCCGGAAACACGGCGTTTCTTCCGTGACGGGGTATGGATTTTTGTCCCATACGTACTTGTCTTTACCGCGCGGCCCGCAAAAATAGTACAGGTTCAGGATGAACGGACAGATCACGTTATCCATAACGATATTGCTGATGCGGATATCCTCCACGACCCCTCCGCGCCCGCGCCGCGATTTCAGACGAATCCCGCGGTCGGTATGCTGGAATACGCATCCGGTGATCGTGACATTGCGAATGCCGCCGCTCATCTCGCTGCCCAGCACAACGCCTCCGTGTCCGTGAACCATCGTACAATTCGTGATCGTAATATTCTCGCAAGGAATCCGCTCCACGGTATCCTCAGTACCGGCTTTGATCGCGATGCAATCGTCCCCGACATCGATGTGGCAATTGCTGATCCGCACATTCCGGCACGATTCCGGATTGATGCCGTCCGTGTTCGGCGAATCGGCGGGATTCAGAATCGACAAATTATCGATCGTGACATCGGAGCAGAGAATCGGATTCACCGTCCAACTCGGGGAATTGACCAGGTTCAAATCCCGCAGCGTCACCCTGCGGCAGCCGTGAAAACTGATCAGCTTCGGCCGCGGGAATTCCAGCTCCTCCGGCGCGGTCCGTTTCTTGTCCCACCACGGCTGGCCGTTACCTTCAAGCATGCCTCCGCCCGTGATCGCGATGTTCTCCAGACCCTGCCCAAAGATGCAGGAGGCGTGAACCTCCCGCAACACGCCCTCCCATCTGGAGTTCACGACCGGATAATGGGCCGGGTCCGTACTGAAGGACAGCATGGCACCCGGGCTCAGCCGCAGCTCGACATGGCTTTTCATCAAAATTGCACCGGTTAGAAACGTACCGGATGGAACGAAGACCGTCCCGCCCCCCGCCGCATTCGCGGCATCGATGGCGGATTGAATCGCCGCGGTCGCCAAGGTGACTCCGTCCCCGGCCGCGCCATAATCGATAATGCTGTATATTTGCATCTGTTCTCCTCCTGTTCGCGAACTTCTCACAACCCACGAAGTCCTTCATACTCTGCACTAGCCTGCAAAAAGGCGCCGACTCCCTTAAGATCGTTCGTAATGATCGGTTCGCTGATATAATACGCAAAGGTTCCGTCCCGGCGGTCATCTCCGCCCAAACCGGCTACCTGGCAGTTTTTGTTCAAATTGACCCAGCCTTCCTTCGTTTCCGTCACAAATTCCGCGATCAGTCCCCGGTAAGCCGTATCCAACGTTTCCTGCCACGATGGTTCCGCCAGTAATCCAAGGCGAATTCCCTTGGCTATGGCCAGCGTAATCATGCTGGTGGCCGATGCTTCCAAATAATTGCCTTTGCGGTCGCCCAGATTCACCACCTGGTACCAGACTCCGCTATTCTCGTCACGGTAACGGTTCAAGGCCGTCAGAACCTCGCGGAAAATCCGGACGAGTTCACCGTAATCGGCGTGGCTCTTCGGCAGCATTTCCAGCACATCCGCCAACGCCATCACATACCACCCCAGGGACCGGCCCCAGAAATTCGGGGACAACCCGGTGGCGGGATCGCACCAAGGCTGAACTCTTTTTTCATCCCATGCATGATACAACAGTCCCGTCTCGGGATCTTTCGTATGCTTCTCACAAATGACAAACTGTCTGGTCACATCATCCAGCCCGTTTCCGTCCTCAAAGGTAAGCAAGTATTCCAAATAAAACGGCGCTCCCATATAAAGACCGTCCAGCCAAATTTGATAAGGATAGATTTGCTTGTGCCAAAACGCCCCTTCCGATGTGCGCGGATGCGTGGCCAACTGCGATCTCAGCAGGGCAGCCGCCTGACGGTATTTCTCCAGCCCCGTTTCCCGGTACAGCAAAAACAGCAGCTTCCCGTTGTTGATATGATCGATGTTGTATTCATCGGGCCGGTACCCCCGTACGCTTCCGTCTTCCCCGACAAAGTAATCCATATTATCCCTGATATACTGAAAATACGCTTCGTCCCCCGTCATCTTCCACAGCAGCGCAAAGCCCCTTAGCACCACGCCGTAGTCGTAAGACCATTTGCCGCGGTATCCGTTTTCGTACAGTTTCGGCGTCCGTTCCATCACGGACCTAGCGGTCTTCATAGCCCATTTCATCAGTTCCAAACATCCTCCCCGGTTAAAAAATGACGGTCCCTGCCACAAATTCATGGTAAGGACCCGTTTATATGGTGTTGCCTTAAAAATCAGGATTTCGCTTCTTTGTAAGCGGCTTCGTATTCGCTGATAATCTTGTCACCGCCGGACTTTCTCCACTTTTCTACCTCTGCCTTGAAGCCAGCCATATCCAAGGAGCCGAGAATGTACTTATAAGTGGCGTCCGTAATGATCTTTTGCAGCTCCGAACCCATCGTCGTATAGGTTTCCGATTCCAGCGAGTATACCGGATTCAGAACCGCATACTTCTCGTTCTCCAAAATAAGTTTGCTGGCTTCGACTTTCAACGGATCCTTATCGTGAATTTTGTATCCGGGCTCCTTCGGACGGGAAGAGGCGAACGGCTGCACTTCCTGTTTCCACAAATCATTATCCAGGATTGTTACCGCCATATCCGCATCTACTGTGTAGTGGACGCCTTCGATGCCATAAGTCATCAAAGCGAAAATTTCTTCATCCATCAGATCATTCACGAATTTCAAAATTCGTTTCAGCTCGGCTTCGTCTTTCACTTCCGATTTAGGGAAGGCCAGCAGACCGCCGATCCCGTTGTTTCCTGCCCAAATCGCCCGGTCGCTTTCATTGCCGGTAGAGGTAATATTGTTGACGAGAACCAGTTCCATGCCGTCCTGAACGCCTTTACTCAAATTCAGCAGATTTTTACCGTCGAACAAAGCACCCACATAGATGCCTGCCTTGCCTTGAGCGAACGCCTCCTGCTGGTCCGTCTTGGCCGTCACGGCAAAATCTTTGTTAATGTATCCGTTGTCATATAAGGTTTTCATAAAATCCATCGTCTTGGCATACCCTTCGGTTTCGAACTCCGGTGTCAGTTTGCCGCTTTCGTCCACCTTCCAGTTGTTAGGGGTTCCGAAATAGGAACCGAGGGTTTTGAAGGCACCATAGATCAAATCGTTGCGGTCTGCGAACCCGACGGTGTCCTTGACTCCGTTACCGTCGGGGTCCTGCTCGGTAAAGGCTTTGGCTACAGCCATCAATTCATCGGTCGTTTTCGGCACCGACAGCCCCAGCTTATCCAGCCAGTCTTTCCGGATAATGACGCCGTTGCGAGCCATATCCTTCTGGAACGGCACGCCGTAAAGCTTGCCGGCAATCGAAGCCGACCGCCGTTTGTCTTCGGAAATCGTCGCCAAATTCGGGAATTCATCCAGATAAGGCTCCACTTCCCAAAACATGCCCGATTTGAGCGCGTTCCGAACAGACGAGTTATCCAGAATCGTCAGGGTAACGATATCGGCCAACGAGTTGGACGCGAGCGCGGTATTGATCCGCTCCTCTTTGGACGCATCCGGAATCCAGGAAAACTTGATTTTCGCATTTGTCTTCTCTTCAATCATGGATTGAACTTTGCCGGTAGGAGTGGAAGTGGTGTGCAGCATATTTATCCAGGTGATATTGGCCGTGCTGTCCATTGCCGCCTTCCCGTCTCCCGCGCCGGTCTTTGCCTCTCCGCCGTCCCCTCCGCTGCCTTTTCCGCCGCAAGCGGACAACAGAAGAACACTGGAGAATAACAATACAGCCAACTGCTTCATTCTCAACTTCATTTTGTCTACCCCTTTTTAAAAGAAATTTATTTGGATGTACATTTAGTACACGCCATCTTCTCCAAACTTCTTGGCCAGCTTGTTGGACAGCATAACCAAGGTCAGACCCACCAGGCCCTTAAACAGCCCTACCGTTGTACTGAAGCTTAATTGCCCGTTCTTCAGGCCGGCCGTATAAATGTAGGTGTCGAAAATTTCCGCAACTTCCCGGTTCAAGGAATTCAGCAGCAGGTACATATGCTCGAAACCGAGATCCAGTGTGCTGCCGATCTTGAGAATTAACAGGGTAACGATAACGGGACGGATCGCCGGCAGCGTAATATGCCACGTTTTTCTCCAGCGCCCCGCTCCGTCCATTTCGGCCGCTTCGTACAACTGCGTATCCACGACGGTGATGGCGGCCAGATAAATGATCGTCGACCACCCGAGCTCCTTCCAGATGATTTGTCCGATGTACACGGTACGCAACCATTCCGGAGCGGTCAGGAAGCTGATCTTGCTGAAACCGAGCGAGGCCAGGAGTTCATTGAGCACGCCGCCATCCACATTCAGAAACACATACGTAATCGAAACGATAATGACCCAGGACATAAAGTGCGGAATATAAATGATGGTTTGAACTGCGCTTTTGAACCATTTTTTTCGCACTTCGTTCAGCATCAGCGCCAAAATGATCGGCAGCGGGAAGAAAAATACAATGTTCATCGCAAACAGGATCAGCGTATTGCTTAAGAGCATAAAAAATGTGGGCTCCGTAAACAGACGCTCGAAATGCTTGAGGCCTACCCAAGGGCTCCCCATAATCCCCTGGTAAGGCTGATAATCCTGAAAGGCGATCACCAATCCCCCCATGGGCAGGTACTTAAATACAATGAAGTACAGGAGCCCGGGAAAAATCATGAGGTATAGCAGTTTGTTCCGCTTTAAACTGTTGAGAAACAATGGGGAAGCCTTTCGTTTGAGCTTGGGCTCGAATTTCGCCTTCATCGGTGCGACACTTGATGATTTCACTAGTGCAACCTCCTTGGAACTTCCTTTTTACGTTTTCTAGCGTAATGGAAGAAAAGCGTTCCGTATATAATCATTAGATGTTAGCGGTTACAATTCGGCATGCCAGCGGGCTTTTTCCGCTCTTTCCCCTAAGTTGGTGATTACCTGCTAAGCTGTTGAGTATCGGCTTAATTTCACTCCCCGGCATCGCCCGGCAAAGACCTAAAATGGTGATTATATACGTAATCCTCCTATCCGTTGTAAGGTGAAATTGTCAATCGACGAAGAGGAGGATACACAAGTGGCTCAAACCCAAACATTAGGAACGAACAAACGAAAAAAACAGTCCATCGGCGATCGCATTTTTACGATTGTCAACGGCGCCCTGCTGGCTCTCATCGCTCTGGTTTGCCTTCTGCCCTTTGTAAATGTCATCGCCAGTTCGTTTGCTTCCACTCAGGAACTGGTGGCAAAGAAATTCATCTTGTTTCCGACCACGTTTTCCCTTGATGCTTACAAGTACATTATGTCAACGCCGACGATATTTAGGGGATTAGGCGTCTCGATCGGGGTGACCCTGGTCGGAACCCTCTTGAGCATGGCCCTTACCGCCTTAATGGCGTACGGCTTGTCCCGCAGATATCTGTACGGCCGAAATTCCATCAATTTTCTCGTTGTTTTTTCCATGCTGTTCAGCGGCGGAATGATTCCGACCTTTCTGGTTGTCAAAAGCGTTCACCTCATCGATTCTTACTGGTCTATGATTATTCCTACCGCCATCAATGCATTCAATCTGATTATCATGCGCAACTTCTTTCAGTCGCTGCCGGAGTCCCTGGAGGAATCGGCCAAGATCGACGGATGCACCGATTTCGGCGTCTTCTTCAAAATTATGCTCCCCTTGTCGCTGCCGTCGATCGCCACGATCTCGCTCTTTTACGGGGTAGCCTACTGGAATACTTATATGAACGCCATTTTGTATATCAACGACTCCCTTAAATGGCCGATTCAAGTCCTGCTGCGCCAAATCGTCATCGTCTCCAGCGGTATGCAGGGAGATAACAGCTCCGTGGATATCATTCCGCCCGCTCAGACGATCAAGATGGCGGTTATCGTCATAGCTACCGTGCCGATGCTGATCGCCTATCCTTTCGTCCAGCGCCATTTCGTCAAAGGGGCCATGCTCGGTTCGGTTAAGGGCTAGGAGAAACAGCTGACAAACCCTCAAAAAAGAAGCCTTTCTCTTAGCGGAAAGGCTCCTTTTTTAAACGGCTTAAACGGCCTGCCTTGCTTTTCTGTACTCTCCCGGGGTGACATGTTCCTTTTTCCGGAACGAGCGAATAAAGTTTTGCGGCTTATGATACTGCAGCCGCTCGGCGATCTCCTTAATGGTCATGTCCGTTTCGGTCAACCATTTCTTGGCCATATCCAGACGGTAGCTCATCAAGTATTCGGTGAAGGTCGTGCCGTACTCTTTTTTGAAAATGCTGCTCAAGTAGTTGGGATTATAATGCAGGCGTTCGGCGATCATATCGAGCGACAGCTCCTGGTCATACTCGGCTCTGACGATGGCCGCGATCTCTTCCGACAAACAGCGGAACTGCTGATTCGTTTTGTGCTTCATGCTTCGGACCATCGGGAAAATGACTTCCTCAACCAGCATCCGTTCGATTTCCTCCGGATTGCGGGTATCGAGAAGGACATGATACAGCGCATAATTGTTCTGCGTCAGCAGCACCTCAATGCCGAGCACCTGCTCCAGTTGGATCAGGTTATTGACAAACCGGACCAGGGCTACCTCGAAATTCATCGAGTATTTGTTCTTCTTCATCATCTCGGCCAAAAGCAGGTACAAGGTTTGGCTGACCTGCTCCTCATCCCCCAGGCGGATCGCGTCGAACAGTTTGGACTCCAGCTCCACGGGATAATGAAGCAGCACCGGGCCGGAAACCACGTTGGAGATGTCCGCATAGAAGATGATGGACTCTTTTCCCAGATTCAGCCGGTGATGAAGCGCCAGCTTGCTCATCTCGCAGGCCTCCTTGCTCTCCAGCAAGCTGCCGTACGATTTGCTGATGCCGATGCTGACGGAAATCTTCAAATATTCGCGCACGCTCTTCATCAGGCTGGTAGCGAGCTCCAGCGTCTCCTTGCGGATCTCCTGCTCGCTGATGCTGTTGTCGAACAGCAGGATGGTGGCCTGCGTCTTATCGTTTAAAATAATCGGCAGCATGCGGTGCTCAGGCGGAATTTGCTCTTCCGCCAGCTTGTTGATCGCCAGCAGGAGCACGTCCTTATCGGAAGCTTCGCGCTCACCCAGGCTGTCGAGTTGGATCAGCAGCGTCACATATTGGATTTCATCCGTTTGCCGGTATCCGAGGCGCGGCAGCTTCCACGCCAGTTCCTCCGGGGTGACCCTGTTTCGGAACAAATTGAGGATCAGCTGCGTTTCCAGCTGCGGTTTTTCCGCCTCCATCAGGTTTTTCAGGCTTTCTTTTTCCGTAATGATCGTGTCGATGGAGTGAAGAATCCACTCCACTTCATTCCTGGAGGCGGCGGGCCCGTCATCGGGCAGGCTGCGCTTGATGCGCTGAATCGGTCTCGTAAAGTAAACGGAGAAGATGTAAGCCACAATCACGATCAGCAGCGTCAGGACAGCCCCCATCGTGATAAGCCCGAACAGCGTCAGCTTGAGGGCATCGGCGATTTCCGAACGATCGAGCAGTGTGAGATAGATCCAATTGTTGTACTCCGACTTGGCGTAAATGACCTTCATGGGCGTGGCCGAATGACCGGCTCTGTCCAGCGTCAGCATTCCCGTCGGCTCCGCCCCTTCCATCCTGCGGGCAACGTCTTTGAGGTCTTCGGTTTTGAGGAAATTCTGCTCCGGGTTGGTCTGATACATCAGATCCCCCTGCCGGTTCAGAATAAACACGTCGCTGTGATCCTCCGTCCGGATCGTTTGGTCCAGGGAGTTTAGCGAAATGTCCGACAGGGCGATCGCCTGCTTTTTCTTGGAGAAGACCGGCAGTGTGTTGACAAAGCGGATGCCTATATCCGTCTTGATCCAGAACAGGCTTTGATCCTTATCTTCAATATACGCCCGAACCAGAGCCTCGTGCTCCCCGGCACTCAGTTTTGACAGCTTGCCGTTCGAAATCTGCCAGTCCCGCTCCAGGCTGATCAGCGAATACTCCGTCCCTTCCATGCCCATGGTGGCAATGTAATTCAGCTGTGAGTTGACGTTCCGGTAAGCGATGAAATCCTGTTCCGTTATCGGATGCGTTACGGTGTCGCTGAACGAAGTGGTCGTACTGTAGGTATCGAAGGCGTATTCGATGGATTGGATCTTGTTCTCCAGATTATTTTTCGTCTGGGTGATGAAATTTTGCTTGCTGTCGGCGATCCGTTCATGAACGGAGTTCACGGTGTTGATATAGATGTAACTTCCAAAACTGGCTACAAGGCCAACTCCAAGCACGAGAATGGGGATGAAGATTTTGTAAAACATACTCCCTTTGTTCATTGGCGCTGCTCCTTTGACCGTATGGTATCAGTTATTATAGCGCTTACATTCGTTCACTGACAATGATAATTTTAACGTGTGCATAATATATTTCTCTTGATTTTAACAGGATATAAAAATTATAATGAAAACGTGAAACTAACACTAATCCGAAAACAGAGGGTCCAATGGTCACGATTAAAGACATTGCAAAAGTCGCCGGGGTTTCCCATACGACGGTCTCCCGGGCGCTCAACGGAAATCCGCTCATCAAGAAGGAAACGCGGGACAGGATCGAGCGGATCGCCTCGGAACTGAATTACGTCCCCAACTTCAACGCCAAAAGTCTCGTCATGAAGAAATCGTATACGATTGGGCTATTTTTTTCCAGTATTGACCAGGGGACATCGGCCAGTTTTTTGGTCGACGTGATTAAAGGCATCCATCATATTCTGGATGAGAACTACAGCCTGACTGTCCACGGGATCGATAACATCCGGCATCTGGACGGCATCTCCGCCCGGCGGTTCGACGGTATTCTTGTCATGAGCCAAAGCGACGCGGATAACGATTTTATATATCATATCAAGAATGCCGGGATTCCGCTCGTCGTTCTGAACCGTCATCTGGACGATCCGGGGATCATGAACGTCGTGGCCAATGACCGGGACGGTGTGCGGGAGGCGATCGACTACGCCATCGCCCGGGGACACCGCCGCCTGGCCATGATTGAAGGCAGGGCCGGATTCAAGTCGACCTCGGAACGGAAGCAGGGCTTCCTCGACAGCCTGCTGGCTCACGGGCTCTCCCCCCGTGCCGATTATTTCGTCGGCGGCGATTACAGCATCGAAAGCGGCTGCCTGCGGATGACGGAGCTGCTGAACCTTCCGGAGCCCCCTACGTGCGTGTTTTGCGCCAACGACGACATGGCTGTCGGGGCCATGAACGCCTGCTTCGCCGCCGAGATCCAAATTCCGCGGCAGATGTCGCTCATCGGTTTTGACGATATCGTGTTCGCCAAGTATACCAACCCCGCGTTGACAACGGTCCGCAGACCGATCGTCGATATCAGCGAGCTGGGCACGAAGAAGCTGATCGAGCTGATGCAGCATCCGCAAACGACGGCTCCCGAACAGGTTCTCGTAAAAACCGCGTTAATGGTCCGCCACTCGGTGGCGCAAATACAAATACCATAGGTTTAGAGAAAGAGGTTTTCCTCTTTTTTTAAATAAAAATGTTCACGTGTGCATCATTCATTCTATTATGAAAAGGAGCGAAACATGACTCATGACACAACGACTTTCCCGAGCCGCCTATCCTGATTTGCCCAGTTACCCCGAAAAGATGATCCAGTTCGGCGAAGGCAACTTCATGCGCGCCTTTGTGGATTGGCAACTGCAGCAGATGAACAAGCAAGGACTGTTCCAGGGCAGCGCGGTGCTGATTCAGCCGCTGGAGAACGGCCTGGGCGGCCTGCTGGCCGAACAGGACTATCTCTACACCGTGCTCTTGAACGGCATCCATGAACGCCAAACGGTCAATGACCGCGAAATCGTAACCAGTGTCAGCCGGCTGATCAATCCCTACACGGATTACGAAGCTTTTCTGGCCCTGGCCGAAGACGATCAGCTGGAATTTATCACCTCGAACACGACGGAAGCCGGCATCGCTTACCGCCCTGAAGATACCTTGGATGGCGGGCCGCAGATCAGTTTTCCGGGCAAATTGACAGCGCTTTTATACAAGAGGTTCCAACTTGGAAAAAAAGGCTTCGTGCTCATCCCGTGCGAACTGATTGACCGAAACGGCGAAAAGCTGAAGGAGATCGTGCTCAAGTATGCGGAGGACTGGGGACTAGGCGGGGACTTCGTCCGTTGGCTGGAGCGGGAGAATACGTTCTGCTGCAGTCTGGTCGACCGGATCGTGCCCGGCTATCCGCGCGACAAGGCGGCGGAGCTGGAACGGGAGCTCGGGTATCGCGACAGTCTCATGGTAACCGCGGAGCCGTTCTTGTTCTGGGTCATCGAAGGGCCGGCCTGGCTCAGCGAGCGCCTCCCGCTTGCCGCCGCCGGCTTGAACGTCGTCGTCACGGAGGATATGACGCCTTACCGTGAGCGCAAGGTTCATCTGCTTAACGGGCCGCACACCGCGATGGTCTCCCTGGGGCTGCTCGCCGGGCTTGAAACTGTCGAAGATGTGATGAACGACGAAGTCTTCTCGGCATTCGTCGACCGCCTGCTCCAGGACGAACTGATCCCGATGCTGGATCTGCCGCGGCCGGAGCTGGAATCCTACGCCGAATCGGTGTTGGAACGGTTCAAAAATCCGTTTATCCGCCATGAGCTGACATCCATTTATCTGAACAGCATCTCCAAGTTCAAGACGCGGCTTCTGCCGGTGCTCCTCCGCTATGTCCGGGAACGCGGAGAACTGCCGCCGCTCATGACACTGGCTTTTGCCGCCCTGCTTCTGGGGTATCGGGCCGATCGTTTGAAGCCGCAGGACAGCCCGGAAGTGTTGACCGTATTCCGGGAAGCGTGGAGCCGGCCGGATGAGTTTATTACCGCTATTCTCCGCAAACCGGAGTTGTGGGGCGAAGATCTCACCTCTGTGCCCGGGCTTGAGGCGAAGCTGGCTTCCATGCTGAAGCTGCTCGAGGCTTCGGGAAGCCGCGCGCCCCTGCAGCAAACGTTAGGAGGCGAAATCGTATGCAGCGATTGATGAAGATGGATGTCATGAAAATGAACGCCCGGGACACGGTCGCGGTCGCGCTGCGCCCGATCGAAGCCGGGGAGCAAATCACTGTGGAAGACCGCGTATACACGGCCAAACAGCCCGTTCCGCAAGGCCATAAAATCGCGCTAACCGGATTCCGGGAAGGTGAGGTCGTCACCAAGTACGGCTACCCCATCGGGCAGGCGACGGCCGTGATCGAGGAAGGCGAATGGGTGCACACCCATAACCTGAAGACCAATCTGGCCGGAGAAGAGACCTACACGTACGAGCCGGACCTCCATCCCGTCGTTTATCCCCGCCGCCAGTTGATCTTCCAAGGCTACCGGCGCAAGAGCGGCAAGGTCGGCATCCGCAACGACCTGTTTATCGTGCCGACGGTCGGCTGCGTGAACGGGGTCGCCGAAATGATGATCGCCGAGTTTAAGGCGAAGCATCCCGACCTCGGAAGCTTCGACAACGTCACGGTGCTGAAGCACCCGTACGGCTGCTCGCAGCTCGGCGACGACCACCGGATGACCCGCAGCATTCTGCTGGATGCCGTCACCCACCCCAATGCCGGCGGGGTGCTCGTCTTCGGCCTCGGCTGCGAGAACAACATCGTCGCCGAGTTTCGCAGCCTGCTGGGCGACTACGACGACAGCCGGATCAAATTCCTCGTCGCCCAGGAGGTCGGCAACGAGGTCGAAGCGGGACTGGCGCTGCTGGAGGAGATTTTTGAAGCCGCCCGCGAAGACCGGCGCGAGCCCGTGCCGATCAGCGAGCTGAACGTCGGGCTGAAATGCGGCGGGTCGGACGGGTTCTCGGGGATCACCGCCAATCCGCTTCTGGGCGCCTTCTCCGACTTCCTCATCGCCCAGGGCGGAACGACCGTGTTAACGGAAGTGCCGGAGATGTTCGGCGCCGAGAAAATGCTGATGGCCCGCGCGGAGAACCGGGAAGTCTTCGAGCAAATCGTCGCCCTGATCAACGATTTCAAACAGTACTTCCTGTCCTACGGCGAGCCGGTCTACGAGAATCCGTCCCCGGGAAACAAGGCGGGCGGCATCAGCACCCTGGAGGACAAATCGCTCGGCTGCACCCAAAAAGCGGGCACCGCCCCGGTCGTCGATGTGCTGCAATACGGCGAGAAGCTGCGTAAGAAGGGCCTGAGCCTGCTGCAGGCACCGGGCAACGACCTGGTCGCCTCCTCCGCACTCGCCGCGGCCGATTGCCAGCTCGTTCTGTTCACCACGGGGCGCGGCACCCCGTTCGGCAGCTTCGTCCCGACCGTCAAAATCGCCACCAACAACGGGCTGTACAACAACAAAAAGCACTGGATGGACTTCAACGCCGGACCGCTGCTGGAAACCCCGATGAGCGAAGTGTTGGAAGAGTTTATCGAGTACATTATCGCCGTAGCCAGCGGGCAAAAGACACGGAACGAGCAAAACGACGTGCGGGAGTTGGCGATTTTTAAGACGGGAGTTACGTTGTAGAGATAAAGCGCGGGTACCGGAACCCGTTTACGGGCTTAACCGCCTATTAACGGGAAAATCCCCCTTTATTTTACCGCCCTTGGCCCTGGACCCGGTTTAGCTGGAAAAGTTCCATCTATAATTAGCAACCAATTGCCGATCTACGCCGTTTCTGGCAAATTAGCGGGAAGTTTTCCGGCTATTTGCTTCAGCAGTTGCCTGGTGCCCCATCAGACAAGACCACCTTGATAACATTGAATTCCTGCATATCTGCATGTTTTTTTCTTGTACGGAATAACAATTTCAAAATGCCTGCAAATCTGCAGGAATTTTCGACGAAACCGGCTCGTTTCTCTAAAATCGCTAGAAATGCCTGCAGATTTGCATCTTTTTTCGCATCCCCTCGGGAATTGACCTAAATACCTGCAGATTTGCATCTTTTGGAGCTGGAAGGGTTGGAAAGTGCACTAGAAACTAGGCACCCTGATCGCCGTGGGCCTTCATACGATTTGGATGTCTGTGGGCGTGAGAATGTATTCTCAATTTCTCAATTTCTCAATTTCCCCTACTACGATGTCTGATTGGGCACTAGGTTTGCATTATTTGGTTATAGTCATATCCATAGGAATCTCAAACCATATAAAGGAGCATGCCCCATGGTTCTAAACGATGATTTTTTGTTGTCCACCGACATGGCCAAGACGCTGTATCACGAGCACGCCGCCAATATGCCGATTATTGATTACCACTGCCATCTCGATCCAAAAGAAATTTACGAAAACCTGCCTTTCCGCAACCTTACCGAAGCCTGGCTGGCCGGGGACCATTATAAATGGCGGCTGATGCGGGCCAACGGTGTGCCGGAATCCCATATTACGGGGGACGCCTCCGACTACGACAAGTTTCTCGCCTGGGCGAGAACCGTGCCGAGAACCGTGGGCAATCCGCTGTACAGCTGGACGCACCTTGAGCTGCGCCGGTTCTTTGGAGTTCAGGAACTGCTGAACGAAGAAACGGCTCCCCGAATTTGGGAGGAGGTCAACGCCCAGTTGGCCGGCGAGCGCTTCAAACGGCGGAATATCATCAAGCTTTCCGGAGTAAAGCTCGTCTGCACGACCGATGACCCCGCCGATACGCTTGAATATCACCAATTGCTGCGGGAGGAAGAAAAGGACTTCCGCGTCCTCCCGACCTTCCGTCCCGACAAAGCGCTAAATGTGGACGCCCCCGGGTTCCCGGATTGGTTGAAGCGGCTGGAGGATGCGGCGGGGCAAAAAATCGGCTCTTACTCGGCATTGACGGAAGCGCTTAAAGGGCGCATTGCCTTTTTCCACGAACAGGGCTGCCGCTTGTCGGACCACGCGCTCGATGTGCTGAAGTACCGGGCCGGCGACGCGGCGGAAGTCGAGGCCGTCTTTGCCAAGAGGCTCGCCGGCGAAGCCTTGTCCCCGGACGAGATCACGATGTACCGCACCGAGCTGCTGTCGGCGCTGATCGGCATGTACCGGGAGAACAACTGGACGATGCAGCTCCATATTCACGCCTTCCGCAACAACAACACGCCGATGTTCCGGCGGCTCGGGCCCGATACCGGCTATGACGCCCTGAACGATCTGCCGCTCGCCCAGCCGCTCTCGCAGCTGCTGGACCGGGCCGAGCAAGGAGCCGGGCTGCCGAAAACGATTCTGTACTCGCTGAATCCGAACGACTACCCCGTGCTGCTGACCTTGATGGGCTGCTATCAAAAAGAAGTGCCCGGCAAGCTCCAGCTCGGCTCGGGTTGGTGGTACAACGATACGCGCAGCGGGATGCGCCAGCAGCTCTCCCTGTTTGCGGAGCACAGCCTGCTTGCCGGATTTGTCGGCATGCTGACGGACTCGCGCAGCTTCCTCTCATACACGCGCCACGAGTATTTCCGCCGCGTGCTGTGCGAGCTGCTCGGCGATTGGGTTGCCCGCGGGGAGGCGCCGGATGACGCGGTTGTCCTCGGCCGGATCGTCGAGGACATCTCTTACAACAACGCGGCGTCGTACTTCGGATTTTGAACACTTTGACGGGAAGGAGTGAAATCAGCGATGTCTTTCAAGCTGTTTATAGCGGGGGATTCCACCGCGGCGCTCAAAGGCGCGGCGGAAAAACCGATGACCGGTTGGGGCGAATATTTGCAGGATTATTTCGGTTCGGCGGTGGAGATCGACAACCGGGCGGTGAACGGGCGCAGCACCAAATCGTTTTTGGCCGAGGGAAGGCTGGCGCATATTGAAAAAGACCTTCAGGCCGGCG
Organism: Paenibacillus sanfengchensis; assembly: GCF_036864765.1. Taxonomy (NCBI): domain Bacteria; kingdom Bacillati; phylum Bacillota; class Bacilli; order Caryophanales; family Paenibacillaceae; genus Paenibacillus; species Paenibacillus sanfengchensis. Next base: position 499,010 of record NZ_JBAGJC010000005.1, read on the forward strand.
ACTACCTCTTCATCCAATTCGGCCACAATGACGGAAAACGGGAGGATCCCGCCCGCTATGCCGATCACGATACGGAGTACAAGGACAATCTGCGGCGGTTCGTGGATGCCGCCCGCAGGGCGGGTGCGGCGCCGGTGCTGCTGACATCGGTCAGCCGCCGCCGCTTTCTGGCGGACGGGACGCTTGACCCCGACGCGGTCGGCCCCTACCCGGCCGCGCTACGGCAGGTCGCGGCGGACACGGGAACGCCGCTGCTCGACATTTTTGCGGCGTCGCAGCAGCTCTTCCGGGCGCTCGGGGACCCGGGCTCCAGGCATCTGGTGATGCATCTGCCGGCCGAGGCCCATCCCAATTACCCGGAAGGCGTTCAGGACGACACGCATTTCTCCGACGTCGGCGCCCGTCAGGTGGCCCGCCTGGTCGCCCAGGCGATCCGGCAATCGGACGCACTCGCCGAGCTGCGGGCCTGCCTGAAAGGCACGGCGGCGGAAAGTCTGCTCTCGGGGAAGGCGGTGGAATGCCCATGAGCGCAAAAAAAGAAACTGCGGAAACCGCCTATGCTTATCCCCCGCTCAATCTCGGCGTAAGGGCCCATGATTTCGGGCAGGTCCCGTTGGATACGCTGATTTCCAAAATCCGGCACCATTCCTTTACCTGCATTCAGTTCGCCGTGAAAAAATCGTTCCCCGACAGCGTCCCCAGCTTTTCCGCGCTGAGCCCCGGCACCGCCGCATTTTACGGCGGCGCCTTTCGCCGGGCCGGCATTCACCTGGCCGTGCTGGGATGCTACGTCAACATCGTTGCCTCCGACCCGGCGGAGCGCAACCGGGCGCTTTCCGATTTTGCCACCCACCTCCGCCTGGCCCGCGATTTCGGCGCCAGCCTCGTCGGAACCGAAACCGGGAGCGTCGGGAATGGTTATACGCCGGAGAATTTCACGGAAGAGGCGTTTCAGCGCGTGGTGGAATCGGTCCGGTGGATGGTGGCGGAAGCCGAACGATTCGGCGTGACGATAGGGATCGAGGCGGGCCTCCATCATCCGCTCTACACGGCTCGGTTGACCCGCCGGCTCCTGGAGGAAGTTCCGTCGCGGAACCTCCAGGTCATTCTGGACTGTGCCAACCTCATCTCGCCGGACAATTACTTGCAGCAGGAGGACATTATAGCGGAAGCTCTGGACCTGCTCGGCGACCGGATCGCCGTCCTCCACTTGAAGGATTTCAAGGTCGAACAAGGACGTCTCGAAATCGTTCCCGTCGGTCAGGGGCAAATGCAGTTCCGCCCATTGCTGCATTATATGAAATACAAGCGCCCCCATATCCAGGGCCTGCTCGAAAGCACGCCGGAAGAGGACATGGAGGCGAGCGCCGCGTATTTAAGACAGCTGTATGAGCAGGTATGACCGGCTGCCGGGCTTTGCCCGGACCGGTCTTTTCATCTAGCGGGTCCGGGCGGATTATGACCGGCTTTCAGCGAAATGCCGGGCCAGAAATTCCCGAAACCGTTCGGCCGCTTGCGGCAAATATCTGGATTCCAGCCAGGCCACCGAAAAAGCCCGGTGACAATCCGGCGATTCAATCGGGATTAGCTTATATGCTTGCGTTACGTCATCCCCTTTGCAGGTCGGCATGAAGGCAACGCCCAGACCGGCCGCCACCAGGCCGGCAAGCGCCGACGGTTCCTCCACCTCGCATATCACTTCCCTCTGAATGCCAGCGGACTCGCAAAAGGCATCGTTTATACTCCGAAACGGATGGCCCGCTTTATATTCGATAAAAGCCTCGCCCCCGGCTTCCCGCAGATGAATCCGCTCCCGCCCTTCGAGGCGATGTCCGGGCGGCACCGCCAGACGCACCTCGGCATGCAGCACGTCCTCCTCCTTGACGCGGGGATGATTCAAAGATGCCGCTCCAAAACACAAATCAACCTCCCCGTTCTCCAGCATCCGGACCATCTCCGCCACGGAGCCTGGAGCCACCTGGACAATCCGGAAGTTCACCTCCGGGTACTGTGCCCGAAACGCCCCCAGCGCCTTGGACAGACGATTCAAAGTCGTGGTGGCTATCCGAATCGTCCCCCGCTCTGCACCGGCAAGATCCGTAACTTCCCTTTTCCCCTCTTCCAGGACCGACAAAGCCGTCTCCACACTGTTTAGAAACGCTTTTCCGAACGGATTCAACCGGATTTGCCGATTTTGTCTATCGAACAGCGGCACCCCCAATTCTTCCTCCAGGCGGGCGATGGTTTTGCTTAGCGCAGGCTGGGCGATTTGCAGTTTCTTTGCGGCATTGGTCATATGCTCCATTCGCGCCACCGTTTGAAAATACCGCAGTTGAAGCAGTTCCATGTCCGCTCCTCCCTTCAATTCATATCTTCTAGTATATTGATTTATAACAAAATATATATTTTTAATTATTATAAATCAATTATAAGATAAGGTTTGAAAACATCAAAGGGGTGATCGTTATGAGATTCGACCGCAAACTAACGGCAGCGGACAAGTTGATCCGTGTCCTGGCGTTTACGATGGTGCTTTCGTCGATGAGCGCAACCATGTTCAACATCGTACTGCCCGAAATCAGCCAACAATTTCAGCTGTCATTCGCCCAGGTGAGTTGGGTAACTTCAATCTACTTACTCATCTATGCGATCGGTTCTGTGATCTACGGAAAACTGTCCGATATGTTCCAGCCTAAACAACTGCTGACCGTCGGCCTGCTCATTTTCTTCGTTGGGTCGATGATCGGGCTGGCGTCATCGGCGTACTGGATGGTTCTCCTCGCCCGCGTCTTGCAGGCTTTGGGAGCCGCCGTGATCCCGGCGATGGCGATGATCATTCCGGTCCGCTATTTTCCCGCGGAACGCCGCGGCCAAGCCCTTGGCATTACCGCCACGGGATTGGCCATCGGGAGTGCGGTAGGCCCTGTCGTATCTTCCCTGATGGTCAGCGTGTTCCATTGGCGATGGCTGTTTATAATCCCCCTGCTCATTTTGATAACCCTGCCCATGTACCGGAAGCTGCTGCGCGACGAACCCGCGGCCGGAGGACGGATCGATTGGCTGGGAGGCGGGCTGCTGGCGGGGACCGTCGCGCTCTTCCTCTTGTCGGTCACCCAAAACGGGGGATGGTTTTTCGGCCCGGCAAGCCTGATCCTTCTGGCATTGTTTATCCTGCGCATCCGCACGGCCGGCGAGCCCTTCATCCCGCCTCGCCTGTTCTCGAACAAAAGGTATGTTTGGGGCGTTGTCCTGGCCGTAGTGTTGGTGGGGACCAGCTACTCGCTGCCCTTTTTGACGCCGCAGTTGTTGGCCGATCTGAACCGGTTGAGTCCGGGGTGGATCGGATTTACGATGGTCCCCGGAGCCGTCGCCACGGCGGTTCTCGGCAGCACCGGCGGCAAACTGGCGGATACCCGGGGAACATCCTTCCTTTTCCGCTTCGCCATATCGCTGAACTTGCTTTGTTTTGCGCTATTGTCCTCCTTCTCCGGGATTTCGCCGGTCGGCATTGCCGCCTTTTTAATCCTGGGCAATATCGGTCAGATGTTCATACAGATTTCCATGACCAAAACGATTTCGCTGTCGCTCCCCAAGGAACAGACCGGCGTTGGCATGGGGCTGCTGTCGATGATGAATTTCCTGGCCGGCGCGGCCGCTTCCGGCATTTACAGCAGAACCGTGGACCTCGGGTCATCGTCGGTCTGGAACCCGTTCAATCCGTTTCCGGCATCCGCCGCCTACAGCAACATTTACTTGGTGCTTGCCGGAGTCCAAGCGGGCGCGATGCTGCTGTTCTCCCGGCATTTCGGCGGGACATCACGGGCACGCCTTGTTCAGGAGGCATCCGGCCCATCCGGTCGCTCGTTATCAGGGCCTGATCAGGAACCTAAATCGTATTAAGCTCCGGGCGATCAAAGTTCCAGACGAGCTCCCGACACTCTCAACGCTGTCAACACCTTCAATAACTTCCAACTCCAAAAAGATGCAAATCTGCAGGAATTTAAGCCGGTTCACGAGCGTATGCGAAAAAAGATGCAAATCTGCAGGTATTTCTAGCGATTTTAGAGAAACAAGCCGGTTTCTTCGAAAATTCCTGCAGATTTGCAGGCATTTTGAAATTTGGGTTCGGAACAGGAAAAAAGCTTGCAGATTTGCAGGAATTTTATGTTTAAAGAACGTTGTGGTCTGATGGGGCACCGACACTAGTCTCGGTCTCACATGCACTTGTCTACCTATAAGAAGGCTTCCGAACCGGCCAACCGAAAAAGACCGGCCCAGGGGCCGGTCCATGAGACACGAAACGAACGAATGGATACCCGCCGTCCGTTTAGATCGCTTGCTCCGCGAGCAGGTCCATCCGCCCGCGTCCGGCGAGATGATGGATGGTCTGCAGGTAGCTCACCGTGCGGTTCGAGGAATGCATAATCACGGAGTGGGTTTCGGCTTTCTGGTTAGGCAAATACCGGACCCCGTTCAGCAGATCCCCCGAGGTCACACCGGTCGCCACAAACAGCACACTGCCGCTGCCGACCATGTCCTCCATGGTCAGGAGGCGCCGCGGATCGCCGAGCCCCATTGCCCGGCAGCGGGCCGTTTCCTCCGGGGTTCCGGGCAGCAGACGGCCCTGCAGCTCCCCGCCGAGGCAGCGGAGCGCCGCGGCCGCCAGCACGCCCTCCGGGGCGCCGCCGGAGCCGACGTAGAGGTCGACGCCGCCTTCGCTGGCCGCCTCGATCGCCCCCATGACGTCGCCATGGCCCAGCAGCTTGATCCGCACCCCCGCGGTACGCAGCGCCCGAATCATCTCCTGGTGGCGCTCCCGGTCCAGGATGGACACCGTCATGTCCTGCAGCGGCTTCTTCAAGATGCCGGAAGCCTTCGCCAGCGTAACGCCGATCGGATCGTTCAGCGACAGCTTTCCGGCCAACGCCGGTCCAACCGCCAGCTTCGCCATGTAGATATCCGGCGCATGCAGGAGATTTCCCTGCGGCGCGGCGGCGATCACGGAGATGGCATTGTTCAGGCCATTCGCTACCGTCTCGGTGCCTTCCAAAGGATCGACGGCGATGTCCACCTTTGGACCGCGGCGGTTGCCGACTTTCTCGCCGATATAGAGCATCGGGGCTTCATCCATCTCCCCTTCGCCGATCACGACGGTGCCATCCATATCCACGGAATGGAACAAGCTGCGGATGGCGACGGTTGCCGCCTCATCCGCGCTGTGCTTGTCTCCTCTTCCTGTCCATTGCGCCGCCTCCAGGGCGGCGGCTTCCGTAATGCGCGCCAGTTCCAATGCCATATGACGTTCCATGATTTTCCCTCCGTTTCAGTTTCCCCGTTCTCTATATTTGTCTCATTATCAAAGCAGCGGTTTCTTCAATCGCCTTATCCGTCACGTCAATCACCGGACAGCCCAGGGCGGCGAACAGTTCCTGCGCATATTTCAGCTCATCCTGGACCCGCTGAATGGAGGCATAGTGGGCATCGTCCGGCAGCCCCATCGATTGCAGGCGCGCCGAGCGGATCTTCACCAAATGCTCCGGATTTACCGTCAGTCCGACGATTTTGCCCGGATTAACTTCCCGGAGCTGAGTAGGGGGCGTCAGTTCCGGTACGACCGGATAGTTCATCACCTTCAACCCTTTGTGCGCCAAAAAAATCGACAGCGGCGTCTTCGACACCCTGGAGGCCCCGAGCAGAATCAAGTCCGCCTTCAGGATCGCTCCGACATCCTTGCCATCGTCGTTGTTGACGGCAAATTCCACGGCTTCCACCCGTTTGAAGTAATCCTCGTCCAGCCGGTGCAGCAGCCCGGGGGTGCGCTTCGGCGTATCGTTAAACGTATCGATGAAGGCTTGCATCATCGGGCCCATGATATCTACCGCCCGGACGTTCAGCCGGACCGCTTCTTCCCGGATCGCCTCCCGGAGCTCCGGCTGCACCAGCGTATAAGCGACGAAGCCTCCCCGGCGGGCGACCTCTTCCATGACCGCGCCGATCTCGTCTTCGGAGCGGACGTTCATGATGCGTTTGATTTCCGTATTCGGCAGTTCGAACTGCCGAAGTGTCGCCCGGACGACCGCTTCGGCGGTTTCGCCGATCGAGTCCGAGCAAATAGCTATGAAGTGTGACTGCCCCTGGTTCATCCCATTCCTCCCGTGATTTCCGTTTGTCTCTTATTTCTCTTCCAGCGTGTCGAGCAGCATTTTAATGATATTCGTTTTGGAAATTCGTCCCACGACGTTCAGTTCCCCTTCTCCGCCAGAAGGGGCCGGCACCACCACAGGCAGGCTGTCGACCTGGTGGGCGATGATGATGCGGGCCGCTTCCAGCACGGTATCCTCCGGGGATACGGTGATGACGTTCGGCCGGCGGGTCATGATGAAGCTCACCGGCATGGTCGAAGCCGAGGCATTGCCCAGCGTCACCTTCAGCAGGTCTTTCCGCGAGACGATGCCGGCCAGCCGTCCCTCTTCATCGGTGACGATCAGATGACCGACATTTTCGAGAAACAGCGTGACGACCGCGTCATGGATCGTCGTCGTTTCCCGCACGACCACCGGGACCCCGTGCACGTCGCCGACCTTCATGTCCAGCAGCTTAAGCCTGCTCTCATTTTTCGAAAGTGCGCGTTTCCCGAGAAAATACCCCACCTTCGGTTTGGCATCGATATAATCGAGCATGACCAGCACCGAAAGGTCCGAACGGATCGTCGGGCGGGTCAAGTTCAGCATTTCCGCGATTTGCTCCCCGGTGATAGGGGCGTGTTTTTTTACGATATCTACAATTTCCATTTGACGGGATGTCAGTTTGATAGTGGATCCCTCCGCTTTATTCTTGTTCTGCCCGTTTGCCGGGCGAATTGAAGTTCCTCCTCTCGTTTGGAAGGTTTTTCTGAATATATAGTACGTCATATATTCGAGTATTGCAATATATAATACGTACTTTATTTCGATTATGGTGTTTTAATTATCGAAACAAGGTGGCATATTTCTTCCGGCAACCGGCCAGGCCGGTGGAATGTTTCTTAGCCACAAAAAAAAGCGGAAGGTCGGACACAAGCCGACCTCCGCTTTAGATTTAGGAAATTTTGTACTTGGCGATATATTGTCCAAGCTGCCGGGAAGCCTCGTTCAGAATGACGGCCGACTGCGCCATCTCTTGAACGGCGTCCTTCTGGGCCACGGCGGCTTCCGCCGTACTTTGACTGTTTTTGAACGCCTCTGCCGCAATATGCTCCAAAGTGTTGAACGAGGCGGTAATCTGTTCGGCACTGGCCGACAATTGCTGAGAAGCGGCGGAAACCTCCTGAATCTGTATCGAGATCTCCGAGGTGGAGCCGGTGATCAGGCCGAACGCCTCGCTTGCGGAACGGATGGACTCCCTTCCCGTCTCCACTTGTTTGACGCCATGCCCCAACGTGTTTACTGCCTGCTGGGTGGCGCCTTGGATCAGCTCGACGATTTCCGAGATTTGATCGGAAGACGCCTGGGATTGTGCGGCCAGTTTGCTGATTTCCTTGGCGACGACCGCAAATCCCTTACCGTGCTCACCCGCCCGCGCCGCTTCAATCCCGGCATTGAGAGACAGCAAATTGGTTTGTGTCGTAATCGCCTTGATGACCGAGGTGATTTGGTCGATATTTTTGGAGTGCTGATAGAGCTTGTCCACCGTTTCGGCAAAACCGGCTACCGCTTGGTGGATCGTGTCCATCTGCACCACGGCGGAGGTCAGGAGATCATTCCCTTGTTGGGCCTGCTGTTCCGTAGCTACGGAGAGCTGCGACACCGTTAAGGTGGAATCGGAAATCCGCATGACGCCTTCCGAAATTTCCTCCATAGCCCGTGCGGTCTCGGATACTTTTTGCTTTTGCGTATCGGCCCCCTCCGCAATGCTTTGGGAGGCCGAAGCCGACACTGCAATTTGTTCCGTCGACTGCCGCGTGCGTTCGGTAAGCTGCTGGCTGGAGGCGGCTACCTGATTGGAGGCTCCCTGCGCCGCTTCGATAAAAGAAGCAAGACTTGACCGCATCTTCTCGAAAATCGAGGTCAACGACCCGATTTCATCCTTCGTACGGCTTATCAGCGGCTCACTCAGGTCTCCTTCGGCGATTTTGTTTGCCGCCTGCGTAAGTTTCCGGATGGGTTGATGAATGGAGCGAGCCAAGATGAAGGCGGCGCAAACGCAGAACAGCAGACCCAATCCTTGGACAATCACTAGCAAAAGATTGGACTGTGCGTTGGATTTCATAATCTCTTCCATGGTGAAGACGACTTCTTCAGTTTCCGACTTGGCAAAATCGTTGATGCTGTTGGTAATATCCGTGATGACCTGCATATTTTCTTCGTCGTTATGCAAGGCTTTATCCAGTTGGGCGTTAATGGTGTCGATTTCGGATTTGTCCTCGGGGTTCAAGACCAGGTATTGTTCCAGATTCTTATGAAATTCCCCGGTCAGATTGTTGATGGTATCCTCGCTCTCTTTGGGGCTGAACCAACCGGTCAAGGCAAGGAGCTGCTGTGTCTGAATCTGGGATAGTATCGCCTTGGTTTCGGTAGCATAGTTTAGAGAACGCAACGATTCGTTTTTCACCTCCAGCAAGCTTTCGCTTTGAATATTCGATTTGTACAGCTGATATGTAACGCCGGCGATCAAAAATATAAACAAAATCCCGAAATACACAAAAATTTTTGTTCTGATTTTCACATAAAATCCTCCCTTCCGCATTATCAAAGTCAAGAACTGTTACTTTTTATATCGGAATTATGAAAGAATTTTACAAACTATATATTCCTCGCCCCCTTGGAACTCCCACATGAAGCCGATTACAATTACAAAAGGCGGCCCCAAAGCACTTAAGCTTTGGAGCCGCTGCCTGGAATTCCTCCTACCTTTGTTTCACTTGCCAGCTTCTTACGGCATAAGCCGCCCCGACCATCCCCAAACTTAGAAGGAAGTACAGCCCTCCCGCTTGTTCGGCACGCCAATCCGACACCCCTCCACCCAAGAAATCGAGAATCGGGGTTTTATTAAACGGGCCCAGATACCAAATCAGCAGATACAGCACCTCGAACACCCGATGGGTACGCGTCAACACGCCGCACACCAGGCCTAAGGACGGGATCAGCAGCACCGCAGAAACGGCATAAATCAACTGCGCCGTGTCCCTCTCCAGCAACAATCGAATCAGCATTCCTCCTCCTGCGAACAAGGTTGCGAGAATGCCGGCAAGCCAAATCGCCAGCAACTGGCGGGTCGCAAAACGGGGGCTGGATAAAGCCAGAAATTCCGTGCGGTAACGAGTGTCCCGATTCCCCATGCCGGACCATAGGGTCAGCGGCCAAATCCAAACGAAAGGCCAGATCATCCATGTACGCGAAACCTCGGCCGGCAGAAACAGGCACAGGAGCGATAGCAGGAAGGTGACGATAAACCAGCCCATAGAAGCCCCTTTCCTCAGGAGCCGCAATTCCCCGGCAAGCAGCGGCCAGAATCCCCCGGCAACAGGTACGGGTGTAAGCTTAGCGGCACGGATCGTCGATGGTTCGCTTCGCGTAACCGCGGAATCCACTCCGGTGATCTCCCCAGAAGCCTCGCCGGTCGATCCTGACCGAACCGGTTCTTTAAACCCGCGGAACAGAAGCGCAGCTAACAGCAATAATACCGCGGCAGCCGCCAAGGGGATGAGGTGCTGTAAAATCAGACCGCCCGTCCATTCCACCCCCTGATACTCGAACCGTTGGATAGGGGCATGCGGAAATAAGATGCCGATACCGTAACTGTCCGAAAAGGCGGGGGCGACTTCGTGCAATTCCCGCATCATATCCGAAGTATAGACGGAAATCCCGAAGGGCAGCGAATCTATCATTGTGGCATACAAAATAAACAACGCAAAGTACACGACATTTCCAAGTCCGCCCCGCAGCATCTTCCTGGTCTCAAACAGCAAAGCCAATACCGCAACGACCGCCAATACCGGCAGCACCATAAAAAGGAAAGGGGACACCAATTCCCAAACTTCAATCCGCCGGACCTCCCCCCGGTTCCACTGCATCGCGGCGGCTACCCCCATAACGGCTGCCGCGATGAGGGACAGTACGGCAAAGTTGCTTATGGCCTTCCCCGTGAGGTAGTACAGCTTTTTTACCGGTGCGGATGCGATAATTTCCCCTACGCGGGTGCGCTTATCCCGCTGAATGCTGTTTTTGACCAGGTAAAAACCGAACAAGCTGAGAAAGAGTAGACTCGAGATGGCAACGGACGCCCCTATCCAAGCGGAATTATATTCTCCACGGTATACACCTCCCAGATGCACCGTTACATAGCCCGCATCCGCAGGGGGCACACAGAAATAAGCGGCCATCATCGCTAAGCCAAGCGTCACCAAAAAGGAAAAATGCCTTGTCCGTTCCAGCAGGTCGGCGCGGGCAATATGATAAATCATAGAAATTGCCCGCATTTTTATTCCCCTTCCCCGCCGCACATCCTGGCGTAAAGATAAGCGTCTTCCAGGCTGGGCGTCAACGGGGACGCCAGCGCATCGGGCGGCGATTCCGAAATGATGCGAAGCTCCAGCCCTTCCAATCTCCGTATTGTGCCGTTAATCGTCCAGGTTGCTCGGGCCTCCTGAAGTTTATGCTCCGGAATCAGCAGCGACCATACTTTTCCCTGCACCGTGCGCAGCGCCTCGCCGGGATCGGCCTTCATCAGCAGACTCCCTTTGGACAGGATGGCGATTTGGTTGGCAGTCGCTTCGATATCCGACACGATATGGGTAGAAAGGAGAATAATTCTTTCCCCGGACAAATCCGTCAGCAGACTCCGGAACCGGACCCGCTCCTCCGGATCCAAGCCGACGGTAGGCTCATCGAGAATCAGCAGCCGCGGGTCGTTCAGCAAGGCCTGGGCGATGCCGATGCGCTGACGCATGCCGCCCGAGAAACTGCCGATCGGCCGGCTCCGGACTTCATGGAGATTCAAGAGTTCAAGCAGCTCCAAAATCCTCTTTTTGATTCTCGGCCCGCTAAGTCCCTTTAATGCCGCGGCGTATTGCAAAAACTCCACCGCATTCAGGTGGGGGTACACCCCCACATCCTGCGGCAGGTAGCCCAATTGGGCCCGAAGCACATCGGCCCGCTTGCTTATGTTCTCTCCATCCCAGGTAATGGTCCCCTCGGTCGGCCGCGAGATCGTGGCCAGCATGCGCATCAGCGTGGACTTTCCGGCGCCATTCGGTCCGAGCAGCCCGGTAATCCCCGGCTGTAGCGTCATGTTTATTTTTTGCAGCGCCCATTTTCCTTGTTTATAGCGTTTGCTCACATTGTGCAATTCCAACATCTTGAAGGTTCCTCCCGACTTTTTCCTCTGCTCTCAAAGCATTCTAGAGAATGGAAATAAAATCGAGGTAAACAGCAGGTAACGTATATCCTAATTATTTCCCCAAAGGCAACGACACCGTTATTGTAGTCCCTTCGCCTACACGGCTGGAAACGTTGATGCTGCCTTTGTGGGCTCGTACGATTTGATCGGCGATCGCCATGCCCAGGCCCGTTCCCTCGGAGTATTTTTCCGTCGTGGTTCCCCGGAAATATTTATGGAATAGCTGCGCCACCGTATCTTCGTCCATGCCGGTTCCATCATCGGTAATCGCAATCGTGAGGAAAGAAGTCCGCTTCAGCATTTGTATCCGCACATGGGTTCCGGACGGATTATGCAGCACGGCATTAATAATGAGGTTATGCAGCGAGCGCTGGAGCAGCTTCTCATCGATCCGCAGCACCGCCCGCGAGACATTCGCTTCGAAGCCGATATGGCATTGGACGGCCCGGGGATCATTGGCCACATCGGCTACGATGCGCCGCACGTATTCGACCAGCTCTTTTTTGACCAAATGCAGCGGCATCTCTTGTCCTTCCAGCCGAAAAGTCAGGCTCAAGTCCCCGATCAGTTCCTCCATATGGCTGGCTTTCGTCTGGATTTCGGTGATAAACTCCGCCTGCTCCCGGGCCGTCCATTCGTGAGAGGAGAGAAGCATATCGGCATATCCTTTGATGTAGGTCAGCGGGGTTTTCAAATCATGGGAGATGCCGGCCATCCACTCTTTTTGCAGCTCGTTCAGCCGGCCCCGTTCCCGTTCGCTTCTCTCCAGAGTTTCCGAGAGCGCCTGCATCTGCAGGATTAACTCCTTCAAAAGACTGTAGGGGGCCTTGATTTTCCTTCCCTCACCGGTACCCAGGCCTTGAAATTTAACGGGATCCCGATAAATGCCGTGTGCCAAACGTTGGATTTTACCGATAACGTAGATCAGCGGCAGCCCGAAATACCAGCCGCAGACAAGGATATAAATCGTAATGAGAACCGCCACGCATATAATGACCCCGTTATCTTGGCGTGCTCCCCCCTCGGGGACCAGGACATCGACCACCGCCAAGCCAAGGCTGATACAGCCGACAAGCAGCACCAGACTGACCAGAAAGTGAACGGTGAGCCGCAAAAAAAATCTGATGCTCAGCCTCATGCCGGTGCGCCCATTTCCGGAGGGATAAAGCGGTAGCCGATTCCGCGCATATTAATGATGATTTTCGGATTCGAAGGATTGGCCTCCAGTTTTTTTCGCAGTCTGGAGATATGGATGACCACCGTCTTTTCGTCCCCTATAAACGCCGTCCCCCATACCTGGTCGTAAAGCTGCAGGGCGGTAAACACCTGATTCGGGTGTTCGCACAGAAACGTGAGCAGCTCGAACTCCTTGGCCGGACAAGGCGTCTCCCGACCGTTGATGAAGAGTTGGCCCGTGCTTTTATCGATGAGGAAGCAGCCGAAATTCATAGCTTTGCTTTTGACGGGCGGCTGAGTTTTGTAGAACTGCTCTCTTCGCAAATGAGCCTGAATCCGGGCCACCAGTTCCAAAGGGTTAAAAGGCTTGGTCACATAGTCGTCTCCGCCGAATCCGAGTCCCATCACTTTATCCAAATCCCCTGACCTGGCTGTAACGAAAATTATCGGCATATTCGTCCGGCTGCGAATTTCCCGGCACAACTCGAACCCGTCCATATCCGGAAGCATCACATCCAATACGGCGAGATCGAAATCATGAAGCTCCATCAAACGCAGGGCCTCACCCGCCGAGGCCGCGGTAGCGATCCGCTGAAAACCTTCCTTCTGGAGCAGTTTTTCGATCATGGTTAAAATGCCTTTTTCATCATCTACCAGCAAAAGATGCTCTTGTCTCATCACAACCACTACTTTCTTGCTATATTCATCAAAACGATACTTCTAAAATATTGACAGCATTTTCCGGTACGGTCAACGAGGTTTATCAACCATGTAAAAGAGCCGCTCTAGTGGAGCGGCGGACTCTATACCCGTACGGGTGCCAAGGCAAGCGCACCGTGGCCCAGGCGGCGAATATCGCCACTCGGGTAGCCACGCTCTCTGATGATGGACTTACGGGCATGATTGTTTGATGACACCGGGCCGGTTCCTTGGTAGTGAAAACAACAGAAGTTCTTATCCGGTCGGTCGAACTGGATAAGAACTTCTATTCTTTTTATAGAAGAAATAAAATTGGCGTTGGGCCAGGATGTGATAGGGTTTCGGAGATACATTGCCAACATCGACAATTGTAGATATAGAAGCGCCACCACCGTCGGTCGGAGTCTACACACTAACGGGAAAACCTCCCGTTAATTTAGCTCGCTTGGCTCTTCGCTCGGATTTAGCTGGAAAAGCTCCAGCTATTTCGCGGCCCAATGGCCGATATACAGAATTTCAGGCGAATTAACGGGAGGTTTTCCAGCTAAATCACCCCTCCGGCCGCATACGCACCAAATTAACGGGAAGAATTCCTTTTAATTCAAACCAAACAACTAGCGCCCCATCAGCCAACCTTGATTAAGATAGAATTCCTGCAATTCTGCAGGAATTTTCGACGAAATAGGCTCGCTTCTCTAAAATCGCTAGGAATTCCTGCAGACTTGTATCTTTTGGAGTTGGAAGTGCGCTCGGCACCTTGATAGCCAGGGGCTTAATACGGATTAGGATGTCTGTAAGCTTAGGACTGCGTACTTATCGAGTACCTCACTCCAAATCATAGTTGATGATGTCTGATGAGGCATTAGCTGTAGGTGAGGAGTATGAAAAGAACCCTTTACACCGCTGTCTAATACGTAAATCAATAGTTCAACCTATATAGTTTCGAAATTGCTAAAATTTTTTTCACCCAGGGAATATACCGATTTAATAACTTTGACTGAAATAGATGAGAAACCATCGTATTTTTACGGTAGTCTTGCCTGCTCTTATAAAAGGCTTCGTCATACAGAACTCTTCTGCAGGGGATTTTGCTTCCGGTCAGGATTGGCCTGGCTTTATTAAGTTGTCTTGATGGGCAGCATTCGGGTCTTTGGGAAGCGCAACGAGCACCAAGGGGATCAATGCGGTCATCCCTGCCACGAACACAATATAAGGGACAACATGGCCGAAGGAATCAAATAAAAAGCCCCCCAGCGCGGGTCCGACAATCATGCCGATATTGGAGCCTGTGGAATATTTGCCGTAGGCATCGCCCAATGTTATGCTCGGAAATGCTCTTCATAAACATTGCATCCAGCGAGAATTCCAGCATGGAAAATGAAAGGATAAAGCCCGTCCAAAACAAGGCGAATATGCTCAGTCTGGAGGAAAACAGAAGGGTAAATTGAAATGTAGTATATCCGAGTTCCTCAGTATACAGCGGCAACAAAACATCAAAAAAGATAAAGGGTAAAGATATAATTATAACTGGAATCGATAGTTTTTTATACGGCATTTCCCCACCTCACTTCACAACCTTCTTGCAATGAATACTACCTCAAAGGCCAGCAGTAAATATGTGATTGATTTCTCCCCATAAACTAGCTCGACTTGCCGGCAAAACAATGCACTGTTCAAATCCATGAAGTTCATAGCAAGAATACCGGTTAAGTCGTATGATTAGTTACATACCGCTCTCACCATTCAGGCATCTTCACTACTAGGAGGACATTTATGGACATCCCCAGAGGCACCTACGGCTTTCGGTTCGCCGAAGACAAGGATCTCCAGCTGTGCGTGTTATTTGCGGCCGGCTATGATTCTATCACCGATCCTTCTTATCGCTGGGACGGACTGGAGCGGACCGATGGGCCTCTCCTGCTGTTCCAGTACACTATCTCCGGCGAAGGCGTATATGAGTCGGGGAACCGGACTCACCGTGTCACCGCCGGACAGGCTTTTCTCGCCGAAATTCCGGGACCCCATCGCTATTATTACCACCCGGAATCAAAAGAGCCGTGGGAATTCCTGTTCCTGCTATTCCGGCCCAATCTTATACTGCCTCATTGGCGTAAATTCCTGCGTGAAGCCGGGGAAGTTCCTCATCTGCCCATGGACTGTGCGCCGGTCCGGCTGTCGCGAATGATTGTGGTCGATGCGGGAGCGGGCAGAATCTCCGATCCCCTGATCGCGTCGTCTTGCGTCTATCAGTTCGTGACGGAACTGGCCCGAATGCCGGCCACAACTCTGCGGGACAGGGAGAACTGGCCTCCGAACGTAAGGCGCGCCGCCGAATTTATAGAGCTCAACTATTCCCGGATGATCAGTATCGATCAGCTTTCCGAGCATGTCTCCCTGTCCAAATACCACTTGATCCGCCGGTTTTCGGCCAGCACGGGCCTGACACCCGGCGCTTACTTGACCCACGTACGCACCGAGAAGGCCATGGAATTGCTTCGGGGAACCGGCCTTAGCATTGAGGCCATCGCCGAGCGGATTGGCTACTCCAGCGGAAGTTATTTTATCAAAGCGTTCCGCGGTTTGACGGGGCTCACGCCGGGAGAATTCCGCAGCGGGGGCGAAAGCCTTGCGTATCGCAAGCTGTTCTTTGATTAACCGCAATATTTTACTATCGGACT
Source organism: Paenibacillus sanfengchensis (assembly GCF_036864765.1). Lineage (NCBI taxonomy): Bacteria > Bacillati > Bacillota > Bacilli > Caryophanales > Paenibacillaceae > Paenibacillus > Paenibacillus sanfengchensis. The sequence continues at coordinate 514,939 of NZ_JBAGJC010000005.1, forward strand.
TTCAAGATTACTATAGATATTGCTAATCTCCTTTATTATGATGAACGTGGCAAGAGCAATAACGAATCAGTAAAGGAGCGTTATAATGGATCATAAGCTTACAGCGCCTACTCCGCCGCTAGGCTGGAACAGTTGGGACTGCTACGGCGCGGCCGTAACGGAAGACGAGATTCGGGGCAATGCGGAATACATGGCGAAGCATCTCAAAGCCTTTGGCTGGAGCTACATTACCGTGGATATTCAGTGGTACGAGCCCGAGGCGAATTCCTCTCAATACCGGCCGTTTGTTCCGCTCGTGATGGATGAATATTCCCGGCTGATGCCTGCTGAGAACCGGTTCCCCTCCGCAGCGGGCGGCCAGGGCTTCAAGCCGTTAGCCGATTATGTACACAGTCTTGGACTGCAATTCGGGATTCATATCATGCGCGGCATTCCCCGGCAGGCCGTCCACGCCTCCGCTCCGATTCTGGGTACAGCCGCGACGGCCCGCGATATTGCGCATACAAACTCGATCTGTCCATGGAACACGGATATGTACGGCGTGGATGCCTCAAAGGAAGGGGCTCAGGCCTATTACGATTCTCTCTTTGAACTGTATGCCCAGTGGGGTGTCGACCTGGTGAAGGTGGATGACATCGCGGCCTCCAGGCTGTACGACACCCATCAGCCGGAGATCGCCCTGATCTCCAAAGCGATCGAGCGCTGCGGCCGGCCCATGGTGCTAAGCCTATCCCCCGGACCGGCTCCGGTGGAATACTCGGCGTTCTTCGCCGAGCATGCCAACATGTGGCGAGTCACGGACGACTTCTGGGACCAATGGCCGCTCTTGCTGGATATGTTCGACCGTTGCCGGACATGGCAAGGCGTGCCGCAGGCAGGTTGTTGGCCGGACTGCGACATGCTGCCGCTCGGTCACATCGGTATCCGCTCGGTGGATGGCGGGGGTTCGGACCGCTGGACCCGGTTTACGCGCGACGAGCAGTTGACGATGATGTCGCTCTGGAGCATCTTCCGCTCGCCGCTCATTTTTGGCGGCGAATTGCGGGACTGCGACGACTGGACGCTGTCGCTGCTGACCAATCGCGAGGTGCTGCGCATGCACCGGGAGAGCCGTGGAGCCAAGGAAGCGCTCCGCGAGGGGGATCTTATAGCCTGGACGGCCGAAGGCGCCGAAGGCTCCCGCTACGCTGCCGTATTCAACATCGGCGAGAGCCCGCTGCCGCTGGAGCTGGCCGCCCCACAGATCGGCCTGACAGACACCGCCGCAGGCGCCGAGCTATGGAGCGGAGCGCCAGCCGAGTTTGCGGGAGACGCCTTGCGGACCACAGTGCCGCCGCACGGGGTACGCCTCTACCGTTTCTTTTGAGAATAGAACTAAACAAGAGATCTGCCCGCGACGGGACAGATCTTTTTACATACTAGTGATCGTCGTTAAGGTACACGCGAATTACTATGTCTTGATCGTGATTGCCGAATCCGGAACCGTACAGTGTCAATCCCCCTACGTTAACAGCCTGCTCATCAACCGCGAACCGAAGCGTCCAGAAAGGTTCCCACAGCTTGATATCCGCGAGGGTCACCTCCGACATTTGCTCACCATCTATAAATGTACCCGACGCATCGATGCGGATCGTCTTCAATAACCCGTATTGATTCACATTTCGATGCCACCATTCGGGTGTATATCTCCCCCGCGCAGCTCTTCCGAAGTCGGCCGGACTTGTCCATATGCCAAGAGAGATGCCGTTGAAGGTGAACTCAATATCCGAAGGCCAGTAATCTCTTAAGCCGGGAGCTTCCGAAGCAATCTCCATGGAGATTTCGATGGCATCCGCCGTTTGATCGGTAAGCAAATAGTTAGGCATTTTGTATTCAACATACCCCCACCCAAACCATAGAATGGCGGCGTGAACCCGCTCGGGATCAAGAAAGTAGCGCGGGTCGTCCCAAACTCCGATTTCTTTCTCGCGCGTGCCGAGCCCGCAAGTAGGATGGACTTCAAAAGCGGTGTAATGGCCGACCGAAATACTCTGCTCTCTGATCTTCGCGGTGCGGCTGGCAGACGGAAGCTCAATCTCGACGTTTTTTTGTTTGAGAAAACACATTTTGTGCGTCCCCCCATTCAGCCGTACCCTGTGACTTCCGATGAGCCCGGCTTGTTCGAGTTTTCGGATATGCATGGTGACGATCGAAGGGCTGAGTTCCAAACGATCCGCGATATCCTTCACATTCATCTCTTGATCGGCAATGAGACTCATGATATTCCACCTTACTTCGCTGGCCAACGCTTCGTATAACGGTATAAATTCCGGGTCCCCGTTCGCTTTGATGATCATCATAGTCTCCTGACCGCATTTATTGAAATCACATATATATTAATTTAAAAGATTTAACATGAACCTTCAAGCCTAATTCATTGTATGACTTTAAACAATGGTGTTTAATTTTCTTAGCTGCTAATCGCGTTAGATTTATATATATGTGAATTTATTAAAGAGGTGGTTCTATGAAATACAATAACCCGGTCATCAAAGGCTTTTATCCCGACCCCAGTGTATGCAAGGTAGAAGATTTCTATTATCTGGTTTGCAGTTCCTTTCAGTACTTCCCCGGCGTTCCGGTTTTTGAGAGCAAAGACCTGATTAACTGGAAGCAAATCGGTCATTGTCTAACCCGAGAGAGTCAGATTCAGCTCGGCGAGGTGGGCAGTTCGGGCGGAGTTTTCGCTCCCACGATCCGGCACCACAACGGGAGATTCTACATGACCACGACCAACGACACCACTCGTCAAAATTTCTATGTTTGGACTGACAATATCTACGGGGATTGGTCCGAACCGATCTATGTGGATCAGGGAGGAATCGATCCCGATTTGTATTTTGAAGACGGAAAGGCCTTCTTTATGAGCAACGGGAAAGACGATAACGGGATTAGCGGAATTGTTCAGTGTGAAATTGACATTGAAACAGGCGGCAAGCTGTCGCCAAGCCGTTCGATTTGGCAAGGAACAGGCGGACGATATTTGGAAAGCCCCCATATGTACAAAATAAATGGCGGGTATTACCTCATGGCCGCTGAGGGCGGAACTGAGTACGGTCATATGGTGGTTTATGCCCGGGGTGAGGCGATCTCCGGTCCGTTCGAAGCCTATCCGAACAATCCCGTACTGACCAACCGCAATCTGGGCGGTTACGAGCTGCAGGGGGTTGGCCATGGCGATCTGATTCAAGATCACGACGGAAATTGGTGGATGCTCCATCTGGGCTTCCGCCAAACCGGCCAATGGCTTACCTACCATCACCTTGGCCGCGAAGTGTTTCTTACGCCGGTTACTTTTGGCGAGGACGGCTGGTTTACGGCAGGGCATCACGGTACCACCCTCACGAGTTTTGAGACCGACCGGATCTCAAGCCAGGTCATCCAGCAGGAGAAAAAGACTTATACGTTTGAGAACACGGATTGGAATCTGGACTGGTGCTACCTCCGTCATCCTGTCGCGGAGAACTATCTGTTGGAATCCGACAGAATAAAGCTGAAAGGGACCGGAGTGACGCTGGATGTTCCAGCTTCCCCAACATTTATCGGCATTCGCCAAAGGGACTTCAGCGCGGAAATCTCTTGCGAGGTACAGCTGGCAACAAGCGGAGAGGCCGGCATCACACTCTATATGGATGAACATCATCATTACGATTTAGCTGTACGTAAAGATGCCAATGAGTGTAAAGTCATTGAGCGCCTGAATATCGGCGATATTAAATCCGTTGAATATGAAGTTGACCTGGAAAGCGGCAATCATGCCACTCTGATGATCCAGGCAGCCCATGAGCGCTATAGCTTCCTCCTTCACGCAAACGGCAAGGAAATCCTCTTAGGCACGGCACAAACCAGATACCTTTCCTCGGAAGTTGCGGGAGGATTTACAGGCGTACTCATCGGTTTATATGCCGTCGGAAAAGGCGCTTCGGCCGAATTCTCCAAGTTTAAATGCGAATATTTATGACCCTCGCTGTTAAAAAGATAGCCGATTCCTCAGGAGCAGCCTAGGGACCGGCTTTCAACTATGGTGAATGTTGTCGAAAATAGCTAGGTACCCCGGCGAAGCAGGCTGAATCCGCCCCCGCCCCGCATTTTCCCAGGCCGCCAACTACAATAGCGGCCTTTTGGGACGTTATTTCGGCCTTTTTGGGCTCCAGGGGGATAATAGCGGTCAAAAAAGGTCTTATTTCCTTGTTGCGGGTACTAGCGTTGCATTAACCCTGACATATGATTACAACGGAGCTTGATGCCTTAATCGCTTTTAAAGAACTTCGCAAAAAAGTACCGGCCTTTAAACAAGGTTCTGCAGTTAGGAAGTCTAACGGCCGTCAGAGCCGTTATGTTGCGATTGAATCACGTATTGGGATTTTAACGGTCGTGTGGACCGTTATTTACCATCATTTCGACCAAACCAGCCATACTTATATGAAATAGGGGCTGTGGCGGCCGTTAGAATTTGGAGTCAGCGCAAACAGGGCAAATAACGGCTGTGGCGACCGTTAGCATGGTTTAGAGGCGGAGACGACGATCTAAGCTCGACATGTTGCTTGCCGAAGCGACGGAATGGCCCCAAATGGGCAGCATCAAGGAAGGTTTGATGCAACGTCATTGCCTAAAAGTCGGCTATTTCCCCCCCGACCAACCGAATTCGCCAAAATAGCGCAGCATAAGGCGCAAAAGGCTCTTATTCACCTGCCCTGCTTCAAAGGGAGGCTACTACAGCCGTTAGACCTCGCGGGTTAATGCAACGCTAGTGTGTTGCGGGTACCGAAATCAGGAATTGGGCTGCTTTTTCCCAAAATAAGACCCCAAAAAGTCGCTATTTCACACCGCCAAACCAAATTCGACAAAATAGCCGCGTAAAAGGCCTTTATTCTCCTGGCGGGCAAAGAAAAATAACTCATCTCGGCCAGAGAGACGCGCTTTACTCCCGGCTTTACTTCCGGCTTCTCATCCGGGCAGTCGCGGCGGTATCATTTAAAAACGGTGATTAACACCTCATCATCAGCCTTTAGATCAACAACGTCGTTTTCCGTCGAAATCCTGGAACATCCCAAAACTTTGCCAGGTAATTTTAGCTTACCAGGTGATTATGCCAAAATCTCGTTACTTTCGGTTTTCTATAAAAATGATCGCAGATGCTAGCTCTGCGATCATTTTTATATTAAGGTATGGCTGTTTTATTGAATCATCTATCATCTCTAAATCCACACCGGAGGGGTGTGGATACGAAACAATAAGAGCTGTTCCCATCGGAAAACAGAAGGTGTTTCCAAGTGCAATAAGTACTTGACTCTCCCCTAAAGGGGAGACATTAAATTCAATTTGTAAGGTAATCAATTAAATAAGGAGGAAGTTAAAATGAACTTAGATATTAGAGACATTAGACAAGAGGATATTGAATCGATTAAAACAATAATTGCAGATACTTGGAACGCGAGGGATTTTGTAGAGGATGAGAATACTTTAAATGCAGCAATTACAATGATGTTCATATGTCCAATATTAAACAAAAGTACTTTCGGAAGAGTAGCTACGATAGATGGAGAAGTGATTGGTGTAATTTTTGGTTCAAGAATTGGTGAAACAACATCTTATAGATTGCTGCAAGAAGATTATACAAGTGAATTGCTACAACTATTAAATCTAAATGACATCGAACAAAAAATATTTGTTGAACTCACCTCCACAACAAATGAGGCGTACAGCAAGTTAATTAAAGGAAAAGAAAATGAGTTTCAGGGTTGCTTAGAATTCTTTGCCGTTTCTGAAGAAGCTCGAGGAAAAAAAGTAGGAAAAAAATTATTAAATGAGCTCATTTCTTACTTTAGGGATACAAATGTAAGTAAAATTTATGTATATACAGACACAATGAGTAACTATGGATTCTATGAGCATAATGGATTTGTCCGTCTTGATGAAGAAGTAACTGTATTTAACCTACCTATCGGCAAACGCGAGAATACGAATTTTATATATGAATACAAACTTTAAGCTAAATTCAGTCCACCTCATTTATTGGGGTGGACTTTAGACTTATTTGAAATTGGGAGAAGTGATTATATTGATTAAAAACATCTGTCACTAAATAAAACCTATATACCTTATTACATGTCAAACGGTTTTTCTCCAAAAATTCTTTTAATAATTGAATTGTTTCAGTCTCAGTATTTCTCGTACAAGTAACCGTTAAGTATTCTCCCTTTTGTAATTCAGATACATTAAAGGTATCTTTAAGCATTCTATAATCTTCTGATGTTATTAGACGAAATACATCGCTGACTTCCCAATGACCATAGGAACATGAATAAATTAATCCATACTGAAACGTATGGTTTGCAAATTCTCCTAATTGATCATCTAATTCATCGAATGATTTTATTTCATTAAGTTCTCCACCTTGTGTAGGTAAACTTAGAAAGTATCTTTCCTCAAATGTCTGAATTTTAAATCCATTGTTCATAAGTTCATCTTCAGAAGAATGGATAGCTGCCTTTAAAATTTCTATTCGTTTATGAAGCTGTTCTAATTTCTTTATTTCTTTATGAATTTCTTCATTTTTCTGTTCTAAATAAAGTTTAAGGTAATTTGTATCGGCTTTAGCAAATAAGGCTTTAATTCCTTTCACACTTACATTACTTTGCTTACAAATTTTGATAATATCCAGATAGATGAATTGATTCATTGTATAATAACGATAACCGTTATCGGGATTAGTGTATGCAGGTATTAACAAGCCAATTTTATGATAATAGCGTAAGGCTTTTATCGTAACATTTTTTATATTAGAAACTTCCCCAATTGAAAAATATGTTTTATTTTCCATGAATTCCTCCGATAAGTCTCATCCGTAAAATGTGCATTCTCTCCTCCTAATAAATCACAAGTTGTGCTCTTATTCAATTAACGGGTCGTATTCCTTCTCCGTTAGGTGAGGCACAGGGAGCATCCATCGTATTTCTCGAAAAATAAAAAAAGGAGGCAAATTCCGCCCCCTTGATCACTATTTACTCCCGCTATGTCCAAAGTACAACTTCGTCAATAAACCCTTTTCAACAGTTCGATCATCTCATCCAAGGTGAGACCAAAGGACTTGTAGTAGGGCACCTCGCCAGCCATTTGTTTCGTAACCATTTCGTCGCGTATTCGTTGCATTTCGCCGGGCGGGAAATCGGTCACAAAGCATCCTTTTCCCGGTATCGAGTGGATCAAACCGCACCGTTCGAGTTCTTCCCACGCCTTCTTGACGGTGATGACACTAACGCGCATTTCATGGGCGGCTTGCCGGATCGGCGGCAGACAATAGCCGCTTTCCAGTTCCCCTTTCAGAATTTGAGCGCTTATTTGCTCAAAAAGCTGCTGATACATCGGTTTCTCAGCGTTGTTCGAGACCGCCATGTTTACTGGATCTCCACTTGAAGGAATCGCTTGACCCCAATGCGATACGCAATGGCAGTGAGTGCAAAGAATATCGCGATCCCCGCAATCAGGATACAGGTTTGAAGCCCCCCGCTGTGGGCATCCGTACCATAGAAAATACCGGACAAAACCGGGCTCTGGATTCCGATCCACTGGACGATCCCGGCGAACAGCATGGCAGCCGTTATGGAATAGAGGATCGCCGCTCCGATTTTGTACGCGGTCTTGTAATACATGGGAATAAAGATCAGGTTAAAGATCGCCAACATGACAAAACACAGACCCCAAAAACTCAAATTGGGCGGGAAGAAATAGTAATCAAAATTTGGGTATAGGCGCAACGTGACCAGACCGAAAACCATGGCAATCCCGATATGCAGCAATTCCAGCCCGGCGATTACGGTTACCCTGGCTCTCACGATGTCCCGTTTGGTGACGGGCATCATCGAGGTAAACATCAGATCGTTCTGCGATCTGAATTGATTAAACATATTCGGTACTGTGATCCAGCAAAAATACAGTAGGACAATGAAGTAGATCCAGCCGGGAATAAGCATTAAAGCGCCGGTCAACAAAGGCATGGCAAAAAACAGAGGGTGTACACCCAATTTAATATCCTTCATCACCAAGTTATACATGGACTTCCTCCTTCTTCGTAAAATAAATCAAGATCTCCTCAAGGCTCGGCGTGGCGGCTTTTATGCCATAGGAGGGATCGAAGTCGCTCTCGTGGATCAGCCCCGTAAAACCGAACGAATTCGTTTTATAGGAAATCAACCGGTCCTTTACCCGGTCCAGTTCACGCGCGGTACCGCTCAGCAGGGAATAAGATGCTTTGAATTCTTCCTTCTCGCAGCTACGAATAATTTGCCCACCCGAGATAAAAGTAATGAAATCCGCACACTTTTCCAAGTCGGAGGTAATATGGGTCGAGAAAAGAATGCTGACTTCGCCGTCTACGATAAGTTCCTGGAAAATATCCAGCAGATCGTCTCTTGAGGCCGGATCAAGCCCGCTGGTCGGCTCGTCGAGAACGAGAAGCTTTGCCCCGTGGGATAAGGCCAGGGCCAGACTGTATTTTACCTTCATGCCCGTCGACAGGTCGGCGATTTTTTTATTCTCGTCCAATTTGAACCTTCGCAGGTAGTAGTAATAGGTCTCATCATTCCAGTTCCGATAGAACTTCTTAATGGTCTCGGTCAACGTCTTCATCTTACTGCGCGTATAAAAATCGATGCCTCCGAAGGCGAATCCGATCTCCTGCTTCAATTCAAGTTCATGTTCGGCCATGCTTCTGCCCAGAATATGAACCTCGCCGCTATCGATATGCGTCATATTCAAAATCGACTTGATCGTCGTAGTTTTACCTGCACCGTTGACACCGATAAAACCCATAATATACCCCTTCTCCAGTTGGAACGAAACATCTTTGAGCTCAAAGCTCGGATATTTCTTGTTTATGTTCCGCACATCTAACGTCAGCATGCTGTACCTCCTTGTAAATTGTGTATACCGTGCATGCACAATATATCACCAAATGTTGGTATCGTCAATAGCGCTAGAACCCAGCAGGTTTAAAAAAGTAAAAACACCGGCCGGACTTTAAAGTCGGCAGGTGTATATAATAAATATCGATCTGCATTTGATAAAAAAAGCCCGCTTGCAGCGGGCTCTTTTGAATTTAGTGTATATTCTTCTTTCTGAAATTGCCGCCTTTCACCTCGGCCACATCATAAACGACCACAAAGGCATTCGGGTCGATTTCCTGAATGATTTGTTTGATCTTGCTGTCCTCCAGGCGGTTAATCACGCAAGTGATCTCTTTGTATTGTTCATTGGAATAGCCGCCGTATGCATCCGTATAGGTCGAACCGCGCCCTAACCGGTCACGAATCGTTTCCACCATTTTTTCGGGTTGCGTGGTAATGATTTTGAAGGTCTTGGATCCGCTCAAGCCTTCTTCCACAATATGTATGACTTTGGATGCAATAAAATAAGCGAGTGCCGAAAGGATGGCCCCCTGTAAGCCAAATACGGTCGAAACCACAATGAAAACAAACGCATTTAAGAACAGAATCAAGTCGCTTGTCCCAAAAGGCAGCTTTCGCGACAGCAGCACGGCTAACATATCGATCCCGTCTAACGCCCCGCCATTTCTCAAGGCCAAACCCATTCCGAAACCGATGATAATCCCGCCGACAACGGTAACCAATAATGTATCGCCATGAATAATTGTCGGTACATCATGCATAAGAACCGTGCCGATTGCCAACGAGGCAATCCCGAGAATGGAATAGAAGGCGAAGCTTTTACCAATTTGTTTATAACCGAGCCATACAAAAGGGATATTAATTACAGCAATCAGCAGCCCTAACGGTAATCCAAACTGCTTTGAACCGACGATACTCAGGCCTGTTACACCGCCATCCGATACTTTATTGGGTATTAACACGGCTTCCAGACCGTACGCCGCTACAAGAGCACCTATTATGATCAATAATCCTCTTGATATGATTTTCAGAATATTCGGGTTGTGTTTGCTCCTTGCGTTCATGCTACTTCCCCTTTCAGACTAAATACACCAAAAGCTGCTAAAAAACAGTCTATAATATTTTTCATAAAAAAAGCAAATGGAAACCGGGGCTGTCTGTGATAAGATTCGCTTCTGCTGCCGGAAGTAAGTTATAGTAGGTGTAGTTGAAAATATATTCCAGGAGGTTGCCGCCATGTCACAGGAAATCTGGATTAACCTGCCGGTCCAAGATGTTGTGAGGTCAACCTCTTTTTTCAATGCAATTGGATTCCATGCGGTGAGGGTTGGGAACGAGAGAGCCCAGCTTGTTATAGGCCAAACAACGATCCTGCTGTTCCCGGATGAGGCGTTCGAGAAATTTACAGGGTCAAAAACCGCAGATACTTCCCATAGCGCGGAGGTCCTATTCTCCATTGGGGCTGGAAGCAGAGAAGAAGTAGATGACTTTATTCGAAAAGTAGAGTTTGCCGGAGGAAGCGTTTTTGGCAAGCCGAGTGAAACGGACGGCTGGATGTATGGCGCAGGATTTGCCGACCTCGACGGTCATCGCTGGAACCTGCTGTATATGGATGAGAGCAAAATGCCGAAACGATAATATGGAAAAACGCCGGTACCTGCATAAGATACCGGCGACCCTCCTAATAAATGAATTCGATCGTAAAAATGCAGGGTCCGAGCTGTAATGCCTGTAATCTGAACAATATCCTTAACCGTTATTCATTGATCTTGTCTAGCAATTGCGAGACGATTTGCGCACTTTCTGCACGGTTTGCTTTTTCATGAGGCATGAATAAGTCCTTGCCACGGCCGCTGAGTAAACCAAGTCCCTGTGCAGCTGCGACCTCATCTTCAGCCCAGCCGCTGATCGCGCCCGAATCAACAAAACCACTCGGTCCACCGTCAACAGCTATTTGTCCTGTATAGAATCGATAAGCATTAACGATGATAACCGCCATCTCTTCACGGCTTATGGTTTCCTCCGGTGCGAATGTATCCATGCTTCTTCCGTTTGCAATCCCCGTTTCGTATACCGCGGCAATGGAAGAAGCGTACCATTTTGTCGGATCAACATCCTTAAATACAGTCGTGTTCGTGGCCTTTATTCCCAGTGCCCGGCTAATCAACGAGACAAACTCGGCTCGGGTCACGTTTTGCTTGGGTGCAAATGCAGCATCGCTTACACCGCGAACAATTTGCTTCGCAGCCATCTTTTTAATTACGTCATGTGCCCAATACGACGCATGAACATCACTAAACGATTTGTCGTAAATAAGGATGGTATACATACTAAAATGGCTCACTTCCGCAGACATCCTATCGCTTGCATACTTTCCGCCGCCCGCGTACTCCAAGCTGCCGTCATCGGCGATAGAATAGATTCCAGCCAGATCCAGACGGAAATTCTCATTTAAACTCAGCCTGATGGTAACTGGTTTGGCGAATTTCTCAAGCTTAAGCGCCGTTCCGTCAGCTTTCACTATAGATAATTTGAAGTCATAGACCTCTCCTAAAGCTGATATGTCCGCTTTATTTTTGCTCTCGGCACGTTCCATCAGTGCTTTCATCCGATCTGCCGATAATGTGTCTATTTCAAAGGAGATTTGGGCACGTTCAAGTTCTTTACTTGTAACCAGCCCTTGCAAATCCTTCAATACCTCGGCGGGAACTTCGATCTCTGCGCCGTTATGTTTAATCTTCAAAGCGTTCTTGCCGTCGTTTGCCGCCGTTTTAACCGGGAACAGCACCTGCCGTTCACCCTTAGCCATTTCGAATGACAGGCTATTGGGACTTTCCGGTTTACTTGGGGTACCCCCATTGTCCACAGGGCTATTCGTATCGACAGGATTGGATGGAGCAGGCCGATCGATCGGTTTTGTTGGACCGGCGGGATTCTTCACCTTCACCGGTATGTTGAAATCGTCGACGTTAATATGTCCAAACCCGCCTGTGGATTGGTCAACCACCTTAATGTAAAGCTCTTCGCCGATATACTGCGACGCATCCCAAATCTTCCTTTGATATTCCTCATAATTGGTTGCGGTCTCTTTAAACAGCTCTTTGCCGTCCGTTGCCCGGACCAGCGCAACATACAGCTTATCGATATCGCGCCCGCCGCTGATAAGGAAATTGATTTTACCGTTCCCGCCAAGAACAAAATTTTGTGATCTCAGCGTTCCTGTTAAGCTGTCCCCACCGGCCGCTTCATTGAAGCCCCACAAATGATAGCCGCCCGGTATTTTTTGCGACGGATTAAAATAGATCGTATCCCAGAAAAACTGGGCATTCGTCACATGGACATCCTGGAAGGCATCCCCTTCCGCTATCCAGCCCGATAAATCGCCTGTAGCAAAATCGTGATTAGGCAGATCCGTAATATCCTTATGCACCGAGTTGTCCCAGTTGTCCGGAACATACACCGGAGCAGCCGGTTCTCCCGTCAAGGCATTCATATTCCATACTTCCATCGACTTGACCGTAATATCTTTGTCCGCCCAGACCTTTAAGCCGAGTGAGTCGTAGCGGCCAACATAGACTCGGGTTGTCAGCTTTTTCTTATAATTAGCAAAGGCTTCAACTACCGAACGATCAAGGAAAATATGGAGCTTCAGATGTTCTCCGTCCAGATCGACGTACCCGCCTTGAATGCCATCCACGCGCACATCCGGATCCATGCTGCTCTTGGTCCGATCCACATTGAAGGTTCCGTTCGTCTTGTCGTAGTAAATCAGTGTTTCTTCCTGGCCGTTTTCGGAGCGTCTCACCTTAAGACCGAATTTCCGGGCTTCGCCCGGATCCATTTCCATCACAATCTCCAGCATGTCGCCTTTGACATGTTGGATCAAGTGATTGGCGGCCTCCAAGTTTTTATCCGCAAAATCAACCAGTTTTGTCCCCCTGAGGCTCTGCAATTCTTGAATCGGTTCAATGCGTAATTGATCATGACTATCCAGGCTTAGGGAAACCGGCAGCGCCAGATTATGAGCCCATCCGGCTTGATATTCCGCCTGCGGCGTTCTTACGTTTTGCACCATGGAGAAAACGACCGTTCTTCCGTCAGGCGTGACCATCCCGCTCTCTGCGGTCAGATAACCATCGCCTACATCCAATTTGGAGGGTGCCTCCTGATCGGGTATAAATCTAAAATTATCCCTGTCCCAGGTTCCAATCCAATAAAAAACTTCAACATCTCTTTGTACATCATTCGCTGGAGCAACATGCTCCGGTTTTTCATGGGGATTAACCATAAAAATATGCTTTTGCTTGCCCGTACTATCCTTGCCTAACGGCAGTAATACCGGCAGTTCCCATACCGTACCGAGCTCCGGATATAGGTTTCTGTCACTAACGTACAGTGGCCCTTTATACTCCCAGTTGTACATATCGTCGGATACATATACCAAAGCCGTGCCGCTGCTGAAGTCTTGAAGGCCGGACGTCACTAATTGATACCACTTGTCTACCTCTTCGTCGTACCATACAAAGGGGTCCCGGAACTCATTATGAATGCCATTTCCATTCTGTTCCGTAACGGGTTCGGGATGTTTCACCCAGTGCTCTAAATAGGGATCCGCCAAATCCGCCGGGGTCGCCAATCCTGTTCTTTGGTTAGGCGACAGAGAGTCGTTCCCCGCAGTATAGAAGAGGACCGGATTACCGTTGCGATCATATGTTGCGCTCCCCGACCATACTCCGTCCGGATCCAGGGTGCCCGCTTCGGGAGCCAGAGCAGGCCTCACATTTTCCCAGTGAACCATATCGTCACTCACCCAATGTCCCCAATGGATTTGATGCCAATATGGACCTTGCGGGTTATGCTGATAAAATAAATGATATTTGCCGTTATAATAAATCGGTGCATGCGCTTCATTCATCCAATTTTGCGGCGGCATCGCGTGGTACTGGGGACGATGCTGATCTCCATCAAACACACTCGGGTCCTCGTCAATATCGCCATTCGGAATATGCGGAACCGAGCCGCCATGAAGCGTTTTCACATTCTCATATTCAGCAAGGATCTCCTGAGGGGCAAGGGTTTTGTTTTGCAGCTTTACTTCATCGATAAGTCCGCTGAACATATTGTAGGAGAACAAACCTGCCAGCTCGACCGGTTTATTATTTTTACCGATCATCAGGTTTTCGGTTGATGGGGTAATCGGAATGTCGACGGGGGTGGCTTGGGAAGCGACTTCCTCGCCGTTCAGGTACAACTTCATCCTCCCATCTTTTTTGTCGAAGGTTGCAGCCACGTAATTCCATTTGTATTTTTCCAGGGGATGATCTTTGACCCATACCTGAATCCACTGGCCGCCGATCCCGGCCTGCATCGACCATGTGCCGTGCCGGTGCATGCCAAGCTCAAAGCCTTCCGCTTTATCCTGATCGGACTGGCTCACGATTGTGGACAGCTTGTTTCCGTCTCCCCATTCATAGCTGCGGGGGGCAACCCAAGCTTCAACCGTGAATGCGTCACGTACCGGAACCGTATTCTCTGCCTTGATCTCAATGTAATTCGAATATCCATCGAACAGCAACGCCCCGCCTTTTACTCCGCGCGAAGTCCACCTAGGGTCTTTAGAGGCCATATACCTGGCATCATTAAATACATAATTCACGTCATGCTCAAGATCGCTTACTTCCTCAAGCGCCTTCCTACCTGTGCCTTCATCAAAATTCATGTAGAAGATGTTGCCCACAGTGCGAGTCTCAAAAGCATCGACCGAAATGCTGGATTGATTCGATTGATCGATAACCTTGATGTAAAGCTTCTTATTATAGTGTTCTTGCATTTTCCACGAAATTCTCTCATTTGCCCGGATGTCCCCGGTCTTCTTGAGCAGCGTGTCAGTGCCGGCATCATATAGTGCAACGTAGGCATCCACCGGATTGTCGACACTTAAAATAGTGAAGTTCATTGTCCCGGTTCCCTGAAGCGTGAAAATACTAGAGGTGATCGAGCCCTGTCCCTCCAAAGAGGATTTGGCATAAAAGTTGCCTTCTTTACCTGCCCCGGGTTCATCGGTTACTTGAAAAGCATTGCCATCAACGGTCCAACCCTCAAAGCTTCCGGTTTCAAAACCTGGATTCTGCATTTCGGTCGGCATGATGTTATCGGCCATGACTCCTTCTTCCGGAACAAGTTCATTGAAGGTGTTAAAGGCGTCCGCAAAGATGAGTCCCCAATCCGAAGCCCCTTTATCGACGATCTCAATATATAGCTTCTTTCCGATATATTTGGAGAGATCAGCTTTATATTGCTCCATATTCGCGAGTCTCAAGCCTTGCGCAGGATCCGGAAAGCCGGACTCGTTAAATTCGGTGTTTCCGTACCTGGCAATCAAGTCTCCCGAATCCGCAACGATTACGTTTACGTATACTTGATCCGTATGCTTGCCTCCGCCCAGTCTGAAGGTAATCCAGCCGGTTCCCCCCAGCTCGAAGGTGCTGGAACGAAGTACGCCGGTCGCAGATTCGTCATACTTCCAGCCGTTTAAGTGATAGGCGCCTTTCTGGTTATACGGAATCTGTTCCGCCCACCAGGTTGTTTCATCCGAAACGCTGTTCGGACCGAAAGCATCGCCTTCAACGACTGTCCATCCCGATAAATCTCCAGTTTCAAAGCCGGGATTTTCAATTTGATAGCGTTTGAAGTCCGGCTTGATATCCGTGGCGACAATTCCCTCAGCCGGCTCGGATGGATGGTACATGAAGAAGGCGTCCGCAAAGATCAGACCCCAATCCGAAGTGGCATTA
Source organism: Paenibacillus sanfengchensis (assembly GCF_036864765.1). Taxonomy (NCBI): domain Bacteria; kingdom Bacillati; phylum Bacillota; class Bacilli; order Caryophanales; family Paenibacillaceae; genus Paenibacillus; species Paenibacillus sanfengchensis. The sequence continues at coordinate 530,678 of NZ_JBAGJC010000005.1, forward strand.
TCAACGATCTCGATAAATAGCCTTTTTCCCAAATGTTCTGAAAGATCCGCCTTATATTGCTCCATGTTAGCAAGCCGCATGCCCTGATCGGGATTCGGGAAGCTAACGTCGGCGAATGCGCTGTTGCCATACCTGGCAATAACCTGCCCCGTATCGGCTTCTACGATGTTTATAAATACTTTGTTTGAATTTTTTGCGCCGCCCAGCTTGAAGCTGATCCAGCCGCTGCCGCCCAGCTCGAAGGTGCTGGAACGAAGCACGCCGGTCGCGGACTCGCTATACTTCCAACCATTTAAATGATAGGTCCCTTCCTGGTAATAAGGGATTTGCTCCGCCCACCACGTAGTTTCGTTCGATACGCTGTCCGGACCAAACGCTTCGCCGCTGACTACCGTCCAACCTGTCATATCCCCCGTTTCGAAACTTGGATTTTGAACTTGATAGACCGCATCCGTAACCGCAGATACCATGCCAAGCTTTGAATCGAGATCTCCTCCAAAGCTTGGCCCCTGCCCGGCTGCTGCCGAAATACCGGGAGAAACAAGCTGGAGCACGATCGCCCAAGTAACCATTCTGGAAATCCAACTCTTTTTATTCTTCACTTTTCTCATTCAAGAGCTCCCTTCATTATTCGAATAAAACGCTTTCAAAATGCAGGTGCAAACTTCCTGAATGTATACAGCTCTCTATGCCTACCGGAAAGAAGCGCCGAAGCGCTTCTCTACCAAATAGACCGCATCTCCCATACTTCCATAGATTTAACGACAAGCTCTCCATCTCCCCAGATCTCTAGCCCCAAGGCATCCCTACGGCTCGGATAGACCCGGGTCGTCAGGCTTTTCAATCCGTTGGCATAGGCTTCGACCATCGAGTGATCCAAATAGATGTGAAGCTTCAAATTCTCACCTAGCAGCTCCAGCTTACCGCCCTGAACTCCTCTGCACTTTTCTCCCGGATGAAGCGTCGTTTTTGTCCGATCCGCCAAGAGTTTAGCTTCATTGGAATCATAGTACAGCAAGGTTTCCTCTTCTCCATCCGGCGTACAACGGACCTTGATTCCGAGTCGAGCGGCATTCACCGGCTCCAATTCCACTTGAATCTCAAGCATGTCACCCTGAACGTCCCTCAGCAAAACATTAGCCTCCACCAACAACTTGTCACGGAACGATAGCCGCTTGGCGCCTCGCAGGGACTTCAGCTCCTGAATCGGCTCGATTCCCAGCCGTCCGTCTTCCCGCAAATAAACACTTAATGGCAAGCCAGCGTTATGAGCCCAGCCCGATTGATACTCCAGCTCAGAGGTCCGGTCGCCTTGAGCGATCGTAAAGACGATGTTTCTTCCGGTTTTTGGATCGACCATTCCGCTCGGGCCGGTAAAATGGAAATCGCCAACATCAATCAGTTCAGGCTCCTCCCGATCCGGAATGAACGAGAGATGTTCTTTATCAAGCCGCCCGATCCAATAGAACACCTCGACATCGGCGCCTTTTCCCACAGGGCTGACCAAGAGAAGATGCTTGCTCTCCCCCTGCTTGTCGGTGCCAAGAGGAAGAAGGACAGGGAGCTCCCAGATCGGCCCAAGATAGGGGAACTTCTGAATATCCGCTTGATAAAAGGGCCCTTTGTACGTCCAATTCAGCATATCTTTTGACGCAAATGCCAGGGCTGCCCCGCCTTCACCTTCGATTCCTGATCCAACCAGAGCATACCAGCCTTCATCGTCCTTCCACACGAACGGATCGCGAAAATCCCCGAATGCGCCCATTCCCTTCTCCTGTACGATGAGCGGCTCGGGATGCTTGATCCATTGAACCAAATCCGGGTCGCCATCCCGGGAATAAGTGCTTCGTGCAAGCGCCACGCTCTGATTCGGCGAAGCGTTGTCATTGCCTGCCGTAAAGAACAGGACAGGCAGACCGTCCGCATCGTAAGTAGCGCTTCCTGACCAGATCCCGTCCGGAGCGAGCTGATCCTTTTCAGGCGCCAGAGCCACGGGAAGATCACGCCAATGCACGAGATCCTTACTGACCCAATGTCCCCAATGGATGTGATAAAAGAAAGGCCCTAACGGGTTATGCTGATAAAACAAATGATATTGCCCGTCAAAATAGATCGGCGCGTGCGGTTCATTCATCCAATGGGCGGGTGGGCTGACATGATACTGCGGTCTATGCCGTTCCTGCAACAGAGGCGTCCGATCCAGCTTGATCTCGTCATAATGCAACTGCGGCTTGACGCCTCCATGCGCGGAATCCAGCACCTGCCGGTAAGAAACGGCCACTTCCTCAGCACTTAAGGCCCGGTTGTAAATCTTCAGTTCATCGAGGATACCGCTAAACATCTGGAGATTGAATTTTCCCGCCCACAGGCTGCTGTGATTATTTTTGCCTATGAGCAGGTCCATGTCCGTTGCCTCGACAATGCGGGAACCGGGAGGCACGGCGGACGAAGCAATTTCGTTGCCATTCAAATACAGCTTGATTTCGCCTTGATCCCCATCGAATATCGCGCTTACGTAAGACCATTCATTCTTGGGCAGCTCGTGGCCGTCCGGTGACCAAATTTCCTTCCAGCCGCCTTCTTCAAGCCCCACCTGAAAGGACCAACGGCCGTGTCGGAACATGCCAAGCAAATATCCCTGCTTGCGGTCCTTATCATGACGGTTCACAATGGCGGTCAACTTCCCTTCATAGCCCCAATCATAGGAGCGCGGTGCAACCCACACTCCTATGCTTAGTGCCGAAAAAGATTCCTGCCCGCCCTTTGCGGCTCCTTCATTGACCGGATGAGCAATAAAAGTCGAGTAACCGTCGAACAGGAGCCCGCTTCCCTTTACTCCCTTTCTCCACTGCGGGCTGGTTGGTTTCGTAAACTCCGCTTGGTTAAAAACGTACTGAATCTCATTCCGGACTTGAGATACGTTCTCCAAAGCGCTTGCTCCCGCTCCTTCATCAAAAGGCCAATACATGATTAATCCCTGGTCACCCATTGGGCGGCTCATGTATCATCCCTCCCTACAGTCGGCTCAGCAGTGCTACCGGGGATAGTAATGGATTTAAGCGTATGGATCTGAAGCGAATCCAGGACAACCTGCCCTGATTTCGTGCTTACCTCAACATGCTCAATCGGTGCGTCAGGAAAAATTTGATCCGTCAGTGCAACCAGGCCATGCTCCGCATACACTTCAACGGAATTGCGGTCCAGCCAGATATGCAGCTTGATCTTTCCATTCAACGCAGCGATTCGCGCACCGTGCTTGCTGGCAAACGATGAGTGGAAATCAGTAACCCCCGATTTTGAACGGTCGATAAACAGCCATTGGCGTTCAGGATCGTATCCGATTACAATCTTGCTACCCCCAGAGGATTTCAACCCGATGTGAACTTCTTCACCGGCCCGGATATCGATATCCGCTTCAATCTCCAGCAAATCTTCCTTTACTTTCTGCATAAAAGGAGTTTCTGGCGTAACAATGACGTCATTCCAGCGCATGGATTCTTTACGCAACTGCTCCGTTTCCCGAACAGGCATTTGGGTCAAAGTCAACCCTCCGTCCCGCTCGGTCAGTGACAAGACGCGAGGTAGAGTCATAGCCCCTCTCCACGAACCGGTAGGGGTCTCGTTGGCATACTTCCAGTTACTCATCCATCCGATGATCACGCGGCGTCCGTCTTGTTCGGGGATATCCGACCAGGTCACTCCCGCATAGTTGTCCCTACCATAATCCAGCCACATGATATGATCGGCCGAATTGTCATTCATGAAAGTTTTTCCGTCGAACTCTCCGATAAAATACTGCGTTCGCGATCCTTCCGGACAGTCGGGATGATCGCCGATGCTGATGATAAGTACCCATTTGGAACGACCGGTATCATCAATCGGCAATTCAAACAGATCAGGGCACTCCCACACTCCGTCATGTGAACCTTCACCCTTACCGAATTCACCGGTCAGCGACCATTCGCGCAGATTTTCGGACCGGTAAAACCGGACATGGTCTCCCGCCACAAGAGCCATAATCCAATGCTCGCTTTGCGGATGCCAGAACACCTTCGGGTCCCGGAAGTCGACCAGATCATCCTCTGCAAGGACTGGGTTCCCTTCATATTTGCGCCAGGTATGACCTTTATCGCTGCTGTATGCCAAGCTTTGCCGCTGGCGCGGCTGCCCGGTCTCCGGATGCGTATCCGCATGGGTAAAGAGCGCAACCAATCCATGAGAATCTTCGAACAATCCGCTGGTATTGTTCCAGTCCACCACACAGCATCCGGAGAAAATAGCGCCGTGCTCATCCGGGAACAGAGCGATCGGCATATGCTCCCAATGAACCAGGTCTTTGCTTACGGCGTGGCCCCAATGCATCGGCCCCCATTTATTGCCGTAAGGATGGTGCTGATAGAATAAATGATAGCTTCCCTCGTAAAATACTAATCCATTCGGATCATTCAACCAGTGGGATGGAGGCGAAAAATGAAACCCCGGTCTGAAACGAACCTCCTTATACTTTTTATTGGACTCTAGCATTTTGTTGATCTCTTCTGTCGTCGGCATTGCTCCAAGAGCCCCCTTCCGTGTTGTTACCAACGCCCCGCCGGCATTAGCGAATGTCAGCATACTAGTGATTTGTTGATTGGTTAGATCATATAAAGGACTTCCGGTTTCCAGGATCTTATACAGCAAGCAGCCCAGAAAAGCATCCCCGGCTCCGGTCGTGTCGATGACCTTGACCTGGAACCCCGGCACATATCCATCCTGACCAGCCAAACGGTAATAGCAGCCTTTTTCCGCTAAAGTAACGACGATCAATGCGATACCGAATTGCCGCTGAAGCTCCAATGAGCCTTGTTCAACATCGCCGGTACCCGTTATAAAAAAAAGCTCTTCTTCCGATATTTTTAAAACATCGGCATACTGCATGCCCCAAAGAATATTCTCCTTTGCTTCCTCTTTGCTCTCCCATAAGGCAAACCGGATATTCGGGTCGAACGAGAGCAACGCTCCTGCTTCCTTTGCCTTTAGAACCGCCGTCTTCGTTGCTGCACGAGCCGGTTCATGGGTCATCGACAACGAGCCGAAATGTAGAGCCTGACACGTTTCGATCCTGCCCAGCGGAATATCCGAGGAGTGTAAGAAGGTGTCCGCTCCCGGCTTCCGGAAGAAGCTGAAGGATCGGTCTCCCTCGTCATCCAGATGGACAAATGCCAGCGTTGTACTCGCTTCGTTGGTATAAGAAACTCCAGACACATCAACTCCGGCACGAAGCAAGGTATTGTGCAGCAAGGAACCGAATTGATCCTCTCCAACCTTGCTAATCAACGACGATTTGGCACCTAACCGGGATAGTGCAGCGGCTACGTTAGCCGGAGCTCCTCCAGGATTACATTCAAACTGCTCGTTACCTCCCGCTGTGCGTCCAGCCGGAGTAAAGTCGATTAACACTTCCCCGATCGCGATGACATCAAGCACAGTTTCTCCCCACCTATCATCTAGTTATTTATTTTTTTAGATTTGCGTTATAGCGATCCAGCCCGTTTTGATAAATCTCCATCAATTCATTCAGGCCCATCTTCTCCAGTGTCTTCACATAGCTGTCCCACTGCTCATCTATGCCGCCTTCAACCATGAACTTGGCTCTTTGGGTATTGACATACTTAATCAGTTGAGGTTCAATCGTGTTGATTTTGTCCAGTTCCTCCGGTTCAAAGAAGATGCTTGGATAGTTTTCCTTTTCCATGTATGGATTGTAATACTGCTCCAGATCTTTGGCTCGCTGCTGGGCACGCGGCTCCATATCCACAACTTTTCCGAAGTCATCAAAAGTAATTACACCAGGAGCAGCGGTACCTGGAGCTACCTTTTGCCGGAACTCGCCTGCAGAGGTTCCATCGGGAAGCGGCAAGTTCACCAATTTTCCGTTTTCGTCTTTCTTGAATACAACGTCCAGCGGGCCCCAATGGATTTGGGCGGCCATGTAAGGTTCAAACTGCTGATCGATCCAACGCATGGTAATTTCCGGATTTTTGTTTTCCTTTGTAATTACAAAGGCCCCGCGTCCTGGACCACCGCCATTGGCGCGTCCGATCGTTTGATCCCCATTTGGCCCTTTCAGCGGAGACAGCAGAACATAATCCTTACTCCGTCCAGCCCCGACAACCTCTTCAATTTCCCACCAAACATAAGAGCCTAGCGTTTCGTCAGTCGTTTTGCCTTTTGCCAGATATTGCGCTGTCTCCTGGGTAAAGGACTCAGGGTCGATCAAGCCTTGCTTATACCATTTTTCATGAATGTAATTCAAAGCTTCTTTATATTCGGGCTGAGTTGCGGTAAAAATAACTTTCCCGTCGCGGACGACCCGATGCTCAAGATTATCCGGAAGACCGAAAGCGCCGAAAATTCCGGCGATATCCATACACCACTGCATGTGCATAAAGCTCAAGGGAATTTCATCCTGTTTACCGTTGCCGTTCGGATCCTGTGTTTTAAAGGCAAGCAGTGCTTCCGTGTATTCATCCAGTGTTTCCGGCACTTTCAGACCCAACTTATCCAACCAGCTTTTATTTATCACGTGAAAGAAGGGGTTCGTTCCAAGGTTATTCTCTTCCCAGGACGGCAAACCGTAGATGTGCCCATCCGGTGCCGTAATCGTTGATTTGATGTCCGGCCGGCGCTCAAGAAGCGCTTTCAAGTTAGGCGCATATTGATCAATTAAATCCTCCAGCGGAATAATGGTTCCGTCTTTACCGTAATTGATTAACTCGTAATCGGTGAATTGAGCTGCATAAAAGGCATCCGGCAAATCTCCACTCGCGAGTAACAGATTTTTCTTTTCCGCATAATCGGTGTCAGGAATGTTCTCCCATTTGATCTGCACATTCGTTTCCTTTTCTAACCGCTTGAAGATTTCCATCTCCGAGAACACGGGTGCCAATGAAGCTTTCGGGGAAACCATTTTTAATGTCACAGTATCGTTTACAATCGGAAGACCGGTTTTGTTGAAGTTGAGTTCTTGATCCGGACTATTCGCCTGATTTTTTGACCCGTTACCGCTTCCCGAGCATCCGCTAAGCACAAACGCTCCCGCTAACACAAGAATTCCTGCATTTTTGAATAAAGACTTCAAGTAAATAACCTCCCTTTTATTCATCCGACAATGCACTGCTCTTCTTTTTCATTTGTCCGATTTCGCTGCACATTCCCCCTCTCAAGCACCATGCCACATCAGCCTTTGATCGAGCCGATCATCACGCCTTTAACAAAGTACTTTTGCAGGAAAGGATATAACATCAACAGCGGCAAACTGGATACGATGATGACACCGTATTTGATCAACTCGGTAACACGCATTTTTGCTGCGTAAGATTCCACATCGATCATCATCCCGGAGTTGACCTGGTTTTGAACAAGAATGTTGCGTAACACGAGCTGCAGCGGATACTTTTTTTCATCGTTCAGGTAGATCAATGCGTCGAAGAAACCATTCCAGAAGCCGACAACATGATACAACACCATGACGGCCAGGATCGATTTGGACAATGGCAGGACGATGCTCCAGAAAAATCTGGTGTTGGAACATCCGTCAATAGACGCCGCTTCCCACAATTCATCCGGGATGGACGATTGAAAAAAGGTCCTCACGATAATCACATTGAATACGCCGCCTGCTCCAGGTATAACAAGTGCCCAGATCGTATTCAGCATGTGAAGATCCTTGATCAGCAAATAAGTCGGGATCAGCCCTCCGCTAAAAAACATGGTAACCATCAAAAACCACATAATCGCCGATTTCCCTACCAGATCTTTACGAGCTAACGGGTAGGCTGCGAAGACAGTCACGGCGACGCCGATTATTGTTCCGAGTGTCGCGTATAAAATCGAATTGGCATACCCGATCCATATGGATGAATCACTAAAGATTCGTTCATAACCATCCAACGTGAAACCTTTGGGATACAACCAGATCTCACCCGAGTAAATATAATTGGGATCACTGAATGACGCAATCAGTACAAAATACAACGGGAATAATACGAGCAGCATAACGATGGACAACAAGAAATAATTGATGATGTCGAACCCGATGTCCCCTCTGCTCTTTCTTTTCAATAACTGATTCAAGATGAACTCCTCCTACCACAGACTAGTTTCTGTCATCTTTTTAGCAATCCGGTTAACGGTAACAATCAGAATAATATTAATTAGCGAATTAAACAGGCCAACTGCCGTAGAAAAGCTGTATTGAGCCTTCTGAATCCCCATTTCATATACATAGGTCGGGATAATATTGGAGGTGGCATAATTCAAATCGCTCTGCATGAGAAAGGCCTTTTCAAAGCCGATGCTCATCATGTTGCCGAGGGCGAGAATCAACAGAATGACAACCGTTGGCAAAATGCTTGGAATATCCACGTTCCATACACGTTTCCACTTGCTTGCCCCATCCATAATTGCAGCTTCATGCAGTTCCGGATTGACCCCGGCAAGCGCAGCGAGGTAAATAATCGTTGAGAAACCTGTCTCTTGCCATACTCCTGATAATATATACAAAGGTCGGAACCAGCCTTCATCGGCCATAAAAAGAATGGGTTCTCCCCCAAACCAGGTGATAATATGATTCACGATTCCGCTGTTTGGAGATAGAAAAACATTAAGCATACCGACAAGCACAACGGTAGAAATAAAGTGCGGCGCATAAATCACGGTCTGTACAAATTTCTTGTATCTCTTTCCAAGCATCTGATTCAGCATCAGCGCGATAATGATCGGGGCCGGAAAGCCGAATAACAGAGAAAGGAAACTGAGTGAGAGCGTATTCGTGATGATCGTCCAGAAATTATAGGAATTAAAAAAATCGATAAAGTGTTGAAATCCTACCCATTCGCTCCCCCAGATCCCCTGACTCGGCGAAAAATCCTTAAACGCGATTTGCACGCCGTACATCGGATAATACTTGAATACGAGATAGAGAATAATGATCGGCAGCAAAAACAGATACAATTCATAATCGCGTTTGACTCTGCTCCATCTTTTGCGATTTGGTTTAATCATGGAATGATCCCCCCCGCTGGTTCTTGGATTCACTCTTATACTCCCTTTCAAAATAAAGTAATCAGCTGTTTTGAAACGTTTCCAAATCAATACAAGAAAAAACGCCATTAGATCTATATCATGAATCAACCGAGGAAGTTGATGTTTTTCAAACGTTTATAAGAGATGGCGTTCGAACTTGAAACGTTTCCAATTCAGAGTGGAAAAACTTCAGTCGGTAAGGTCATGCTTGATAACTGATGTTTTTCCTCCCCGATATAGGGATCATGTAGTTTCACCTTGCTTAAAAATGACGGGAATGCGGTACACTTGTTGTTCTAAAGGTTTGCCCTCGATCTTGTTATAAAGCAATCTAATTGCCGTTCGTGCCATCTCTTCCACGGGCTGCCTGATCGTTGATAAGATAGGATGAAAATAGGGATGATCCTGAATGCCGTCATAACCAATGACCTTTACATCCTCCGGAACGCGAATGCCCTGCTTGCCTGCTCTTTCTATATAGCTGGCGGCTAACATATCCGTAATCGCAAAAATACCGTCCACATCGTCATGCTCACTTAGAAACTCCTTAAAATAGGCATCTTCATCCACAATGGGGTCCGGTTTTTCGTAGATGACAACATCGATTCCCAAAGTTTGCGCCTCATGTAAGAACCCTTTTTTTCGGTTCATGGTTTCACTAAAGACGGAAGTAACGCTTCCCAAAAATGCCGGCTTTCGGGATCCTGCCTGAACAAGCTCCCTTAAAGCTAGGCGTCCTCCCTCATAATTATCCGATGTCACGCAGGTGATTTTCTTGTTAAAGTGTCTGTCGATACTCACGATCGGGATGTCGTTGCTAACATCATTCTCGATATCATTGTAGGTTATGCCGACAATGCCAGCCACTTTATTTTGCCTGAGCATATCCAGATAATACAGTTCCTTCTCAGGCTTGCCGCCGCTGTTGCATAGCATAAGCTTGAAGCCCTCACGGTCCAGTTCATCCTCGATGTAGTAAGCCAATTCGGAGAAAAAAGGATTCCAGATGCTGGGGAGCAGTAAAGCTACCATCTTCGATTTCTGCATCTTGAAATTTCGAGCCACTTCATTCGGAATATAGTTCAGTTCTTGTATAGCTTCCTCTACTTTTCTGCGTGTAGTGGGTTTTACAGCACCGGAGTTGTTGATGACTCTGGACACGGTTCCCACCGCAACGCCAGCTAAGTTAGCTACATCTTTAATGCTTGCCATATTACCCCCCCGAGCCCTCTTATGAACCATATAATATCACCAAACTGGAAACGTTTCAATAATTATTTTGGAAACGTTTCAACATCTGAATCAAGAAGTCTCCACAACAAAAAGAAACAGGTAATTCTGATGGCTGGGAAGGAATCCTCGAACACATAAAGACCGAGCATGGCTCGGTCCAACACTAAGTTTTGATATATTACACGGATTTCGATCTATAGTATAAATACTTTTTTATTTCTTCTTATAAAACTCATGATACAGCTTCATGAGCGCTCTTTTCTCGATCCGTGACACATAACTCCGGCTGATGCCGAGCTCCTTGGCGATTTCGCGCTGGGTCCGCTCCTCGCCACCATGCTCCAACCCGAAGCGCCCCTTAATCACTTCCTGTTCGCGTTCATCCAAAATATCGAGATTACGGTAGATCTTGCTTTTCTCCATTTTGAGCTGGACCCGGTCCACGACGTCGTCGGCTTCCGTGCCGAGGATATCAATCAGCGTGATCTCGTTTCCTTCCTTATCCATTCCGATCGGATCGTGCAGCGACACGTCCTTGCGGGTTTTCTTGAGCGATCTTAGATGCATCAGAATTTCATTTTCGATACAGCGGGCGGCGAACGTGGCCAGCTTCGTACCCTTGTTCGGCCGGAAGCTTTCGATCGCCTTAATGAGCCCGATCGTTCCAATGGAGATGAGATCCTCCAGGTCCTCGCCGGTGTTATCGAATTTTTTGACGATGTGCGCCACCAACCGCAGGTTATGCTCGATCAGCAAATTGCGGGAAACCGCATCGCCTTCGGCCATTCGCTGCAGATGCCTCGTTTCCTCTTCCTCCGTTAAGGGCTGGGGGAACGCGTTGTTTTTTACGTAGGACACAAGCAGAGTCAGCTGTTTGATAAACAATGCAATGGCAGTAAACAATCCGGGCAAAGAAGACACCTCCTGCTGAATCTCATGACAATGAAACAATCGTTCTTCATGTGGGATCATTTCATTCTATGTGGGCAGGGGCCCAACCGTGCCTGTACGGGGAAAAAGAAATCGACCCTTCCGTATCTTCCGATGCGTATACTATCAGTGTTTTAGGCAAGCACGAACTTTCCTAAAACGCATAATTTGGATAGACAATAGCCAGCAAATCGAACAGGACTCCTACTGCATGACAAATGATTGGGGTACGCCATACTTATGAAGCCATTGCATCACTTCTTGGTTCCTCTGGTCTTGATGCTTGTCCGCTAACCCATGCCGACCATCCGGGTATAAAACGAGTTTCACGGTCTTACCCGCTTCTTCCATTTCATCTGCAAAATCTTGAACGGTTTGCCAAATGAGACTTTCATCGGCAGTCCCTTGCAACAGAAGCACCGGTGCCTGAATGTCGGGAATTCGATCCAGTATCGAATAATCACCTTTCGATTCGGGATTGACATTAATTAAGCTATATCTTACATAACCTGCCGTCTCCCTGTTCTCCGCTACAATTTCAGGTGAAGTTACGTCCGGATGCTCATCTAACCAGCGTAAATTTACATCCCAACCCACAAAAGGACTCACACCGACAACAGCTTTTACGTCCTGCCGCTCGGAAGCTAATCTTAAAGCCACGCCGCCGCCCATTGATGCCCCAAGCAGGTATACCGAATCCGGTTTTACGCTTCCGGTGGAAATTGCCACTTTAATTGCGTTCTCTGCATCCCGTGTATTCTCCGCAATGCCTTGTACGTGGCCATCGCTCTCCAAATATCCATGATAGAGGGGGTACAAGTAAACCACTTCATCACTCATATAACTAAAACCGAACGTAAAACCAAAATCATAATGAGAAAGTTCCTTACGTTCAAGAGCGTATCCCCCGTGAAGATGAACAACCAGTGGATATTTTCCGGGAGCCTTGGGAACCGTCAGATATGTTAGGACTTTGATGTTATCACTCTTATAAAATACCTTGTATATATCAATATTCGGATTTTGACCAGGCACTTCTATTAGTTCTTTAGAGATAATCTCTATATCGCTCTCTGGTGGATCGGTTGCTTTACAGCTGGATAACGTGGCTGTAATTAATATAATTATAATTAGCATCAAAAGTAATGCTCTGCTTCCCACATAACCATAATATGCCAATTTATCACATCCTTCTCAATAATCTAGTTCTCTTTTAAACGGCGCTTGGCAACTCGCTATGACAAGAAAGCGATCATGTTCAAGGCTTTTTGGCGTTGATTTTGATAAGGATATGACTGAATTAGGTAGGCTCTAAAAGCCAAGTAGAGTTAGGTTTATGCTTCCAAATAGTCTATTATTGATTTTTATATCGAGTAGGAGGCTACCCATTAGTTGAGTAGCCGACCTCTCACACCACCGTACGTCAGTCTGTCTAACAATTATTGAACTCTCCGTTTTCGGGCATGGAAATGGATGACCTTTGTCGAATCTCTGTATCTAAGGAGATGAGCGTATATGCCATTTATCGAAGGTGAAGATAGACATCAAATTTATTTATTTCCAAATACGTTGGACGATTTTGTAGAAGAAGAAAATCCTGTCAGAGTTATCGATGCGTACGTCGATAGCTTGACCCTAGAAGAGTTGGGATTTCAGATCTATTCGGGCTCCAAAGCGGGGCAAAAGCCTTACCGCCGGGAAGAGCTTCTCAAGCTCTATCTTTACTGTTATATGAACGGTATCCGATCCTCTCGCAAGATGGAATCCGAGACGAAAAGAAATATTGAACTGATGTGGCTAATTGGTAAACTCCAGCCGGATCACGGCACTTTATCTGCTTTCATGAAGAGTAACCAAACGGCCATAAAAAAGCTGTTTAAAGAATTCACCTTAATGTTAAAAGGTTTCGGGTTAATCGATGGTCGGCTTGTCGCGATTGACGGCACAAAAATAAAGGCGAACTGCTCTAAAAAGAAACACTTTAACGACAACATTATCAGTAAGAAGCTGGAGCATATCGATGAAAAAATCGATGCCTATTTACGCGACTTTTTAACAGAGGACAATCGCCTCAAAAAGCAGGAAATCACAGAAAAGTTAGAAGTCTATCAAGAGAGAATGCACGAGCTACAGGTCATGAAACAAGAACTCAAGGAAACAGGTGAAAAACAGCTTTGTGTTTCCGATTCGGATGCCAAATCAATGAAAAACAACGGGAAGCATGAAGTCTGCTTCAATGTTCAAACTGTAGTGGACAGCAAGTATAAATTGATCGTGGACTGCGATACGGTTAATGATGTCAATGATCAAGGGCAACTTTCCAATATGTCAAAGAAAATAAAGCAAGTTTTCCGTGATCAAAAAAGCACAATTCTGGCCGACACAGGCTACTACAACTACCTTGAAATCATCGGCGTTGTCGACGAAAGCACCGAGCTCTTAATTAAGCCGCAGAAGGGAAAGCAAAACAAAGTAGCTAGCGGATTTGATAAAGAAAACTTTGAATATGATGCCGTAAACAATAGATATATTTGCCCGTTGGGTTATGAATTACCTTTCAAATGGAATGGAAAACAAGATGGAAAAGAGTACAGGCGGTACACATGTGAAGCCTTTGATATCTGTGGACAAAAGGATCTCTGCACGTCTGCTAAAGGCGGAAGGTCGGTAACCAGACTTAAAGATGAAGAACTGATCGAACAGATTGCCGAAAATACACGCAGTCAAAGTCATATTTATAAGCAAAGAGGGGCAATCGTTGAGCACCCTTTCGGAACAATAAAGCGTCACTGGGGCTATACACACTTTTTAACACGAGGGCTGGCATCAGTAGGCACTGAGACCAACCTAATTTGTCTTGCCTACAATCTCAAGAGAATAATAAAAATAAAGGGAGTGAATGAGCTCGTACGTCACTTCAGATACCGAGCTCATTCGATTTCTAAGATGCGCAACGTTTCTTTGGGTAAAATCGCATGAATTTAGATTTTGCAGAATGCTCAGCAATCAATTGTTAGACAGACTGACGTACCGTTCGGTATACGGCGGTTCAACCG